>CAMIYB010000003.1 GCA_946402945.1 uncultured Bacteroidales bacterium
ACTCCTTTGCGTCAATCATCCACGCCGTGACGGTCTTTCCCATCTTCTGTTTGAAGGCGGCACTGAACGTGCTGTAACTGTGGAATCCACTTTCGGCGGCGAGCTGATTTGCCGTAAAGACGCGCTTCCCGGACGCTGCCTCATGATACAGGCGGATGAAGTGCTCTACGCGCAAGCCGTTGATATAGGCATTATAAGTGAGCCCCTGCCGGGAGAAGTATTGGCTCAGATAGGAGCGGTTCGTACCGATGGCCTGGGCGAGCTGGGCAAGGGTGAGGTCGTATTGCAGGAAGAGGAGCGTCTCTTCGCAGTTTTTCTTCAGCTGCTGGCCAATTACATCGGGAACGGCCTGGGACGAAGGAGTCTCCTTGACATCTTCCGCAGGCTCCGCCACTTCAGCGACGATGTCGTCCAGACAGCGAAGCGTCTCAACGCGCCACATCATCAGTCCCACAATCAGGATGTTGATCACCTGAATGGTATATTCGTAAGCTCTGTTACTGTCGGTAGCGCTATAAAACAAGATGGTCAGCAAGAGTACGGCCAGCACCAGGATACTTTGCCAGAACTCTTTGTGCTCCAGGTCGGCATAATTGTCCCTGAGCCAGCGTTCATATTTACGCAGGGCCAATACCATATACGCTGAAAGCAGGATGAGCAGAAAAGCGACATATATGCGGGTCGGTTTTAGCAGGCTGACGTCTTCACGGATGATGCCAATGACGGCCAGTACGATCATCGGGACCATTGACAACAGGACCGGCCAGACGTGCCGTTTCCGGTCTTGCAACATACTCAGCATCGTCCCGGACACAGGGATGATAATAAATAGTATGTCCAGCAGGCACACGGTGATATATATGGCGGGAGTAGGATGGAATGCCGCATACATCCAATACAGGTGACCAAGGGCCATAGAGGCCAGGAAGACCGCAGTCCACCTGCGCAGGCGGACGGGAGGCTCTATGTCATAGACAAATGCATTGCCTTTGCGCAGCAGCAGATACAGGGCTGCCAGCAACTCCAACGTTGTGACGCCTCCGTAGAGAAAAACGAAGAATATGTCCTGTGTTATTGACAGATCTGCCATCTTACTGCCAAGGGGTTAAAACCGCATACAGGAGAGTTGCCTGCGGGAAGCGCCAGGCCCCTTACCTTTCAGATGCAAAAGTAATTATTTTTTCGGGAAAACCCATATTCAAACAGCCTCTAATGCAGGTTTTCACGAAAAAGTTCCGCCAAAAAGGGAAAAACTTCCCGCGGCGCATAACGCATTGAAAAACAGAGATTGGAGAGAATCCGCCGCAGCGTATCCATTTTTCTCCGGAAGACCGGCTGCTCCTGCATGGATTTCAGCCGTCGCGCCCGGAAATGACCGAAGTTCCCGCCCCTTGCCACAATTTGGAGAAGCGGCGTGGGATCCACCCGCACCGGAACGTCCACGGAAGGGTCGATGTACTCCTTCACGAAAGAGAGCAGAAGGGCATGCCAGCGAGAGATCCCGCAGCGGCGGAACAAGTCGTGTATCCTCTGATAATCACCGGGATAGGCTTTATAGGCAAGAGCAAAATCAATGATCTGGCGAAGCCCCACCCCCACCCCGCAGGCATGCTTGAGAATATGCGCGGAGAGCATCAGCAGTTCGGCTTCCGGCGTCCCGACGGGCGGGAGGACCGACTGTCGCACGTGGAGGTCGAAATACCGCCGATGCAGTTCCACTTCGCAGCCCCTGAGGGTAAAATCCACGCTGGAATCCGGCTTCGGAGAGCCCTCGATTCCGGCGGCCCGGAGCACCTCCAGCGCCCGCTGGAAATCCGGCCCGGGGATGTACAGGTCGATATCCCCGCCGGTCCGGAGTTCGGGCGACGGATATCGTGCGGCGCAGCGGCTGCCCTTCATGACCAGCGGTTGCAGCCCGCCGGCTCGGAGCATCTCCAGGACTTCCTTCTCCGCCTCCCCCAGTTTCAGGTTCCTGTTCACGATCCTGGTCACCTCCCCCATCAGGGCAAACAGGGCGCGTTCCGAGATACTGACGCCCTCCGGGAAGTGCTCCGCCGCCTTGTAGAGCAGGCCGGTCACCGTCTGGTGACCGGCCGTGCGGATGAGGTCCATCCAGGTGTCCTCGTCCAGGTCGTGCGGGGGCGCCTCGCCCCTGAGGATCAGCAGGAGGAGTTCAAGGCTGGGATCCCGGGTCATCGGCCGAAAAGTCTGCGGAGGAAGGACCGCCTGTGGTGATGCCTGTGATGGGACATGTGCCGTGTGCCGTTCACGATTTCATAGATTTCCCCCCAATCGGGCAGCCCTCCCAGGTTGCGGTCGTCGATATAGACGTCGGCAATAAGTTTGGTGGAGGTGGTTTTGTCCGAGAAGGTGAGACTGCCGGTCGGCATGTCGCTGTTTACCGAATAAAACGTGAGGCCGCGCTCCTTGCAGAAGCGGATGGCATCTTCCAGAAGTTCGCCTTCGCGGGAGGTCCAGAGGATAATCTTATGTCCCTCGGACGCAAGCCGGCGGAGCGTATCGATGGCAAAGGGCTTTTCCCTGCCTATCTTCGGGTACTTGTGATCTACAATCGTCCCGTCAAAATCTACTGCGATAATCATCAGTCGTCTTTTTCTCCATATCCGTAACCATAGCCATAACCGTAGCCATAGCCATAACCATATCCGTAGCCATAACCGTAACCATATCCATAGCCGTATGACGCGCGGACGTCACCGCCGTTCAGGATAATGCTGGGATGGTTCAGGCGGCCGCTCTGGTACAACGCTTCCAGTTCGGAAAGCGCCCGGCGGTCCACTTTCCCGCTGCGCAGGATGAACAGGTTCATGTCCACCGCCCGCTGGACCACCATCATATCGGCCACGGCATTCACCGGAACGCCGTCCAGCAGGATAAAGTCGTATTCTTCCTTCAGTTCCCCGATCAGCCGGTCGAAGCGGGCGCGGCCCAGCAGTTCGGCCGGGTTCGGCGGGATGTGTCCTCCGGGAATGAAGTCCACGCCGGGCAGGACATCCTTGTGCAGGATCGAGGCAAGTTGTACGGAATCGTCGAAAACGTAGTTGGACAGACCGGGAACGCCGTGCTTGAGCGAGAAGAAGTTCGACGAGGTTCTCTTGCGGAGGTCAAGGTCCACGAGAATGACCTTCTTCTTCGCGTCGGCAAGGCAGGCGGCCATATTGATGGTGAGGAAGGTCTTACCGGCCGATGACGAGAAGGAGGTCGTGGCGATCACGGGATGCGTGCAGCCTTCGGGGCACATATAATCCAGATTCGTACAAAGCAGGCGCATCGCCTCGGTGAACACTTTGGACCTGGAATTCTTGTAGGCCGTGGTGAGGGAGGAATCGCCTTTTTCGCGCTTTTTCTCCCGGGCGAAGGGGATGTCGGCCAGGAAAGGCATGGTGGTGCCTTCTTCCACATCCTTGCGGGAATGGATGCGGTTGTCGATGAGGATGCGTGCGATCAGCACGACCGCGGGAGCGAGGATGCCGATCAGGAAAGCGATCAGGAGCATCCTGTTGCGGGAAGGATAAACAGGGTCCCAACTCGATGTCGCCGAATCGATCATCCGCGCGTTGGTGTCGGCCATCGCCTGGGTGAGCGAGTTTTCCTCACGCTTGTTCAGGAGGAACATGTACAGGGTCTCCTTGATTTTCTGCTGCCTTTCTATGGACAGGAACTGGCGCGCCTTGGTCGGCATAGAGGTGAACCTCCGGAGGGACTGGTGCTCCTGCTCGGCAAGGGCCTGCCGCTGGGAGATAAGCATCGATATGCGGCTGTCTATGAAGCCGTTGACATCAGCCTTAAGATCATTGATGTTGTCGTCCAGGCGGCTCACGGGAATACTGTATTCGCCGCCGTTCTTGATGAGGCGCTCCCGCTCACGGACCGCGGCGTTATACTTCTGGATCGCCTCCTCGATATAACTGTCTTCCGTCACGATGTTGGCCGGAATGATTTCGAATCCCTGGAACGCCGACCTTACGTAGTCACGGAGATAACGGATGGTGCCGATCTTGGTCTCCAGGTCCACGATTTCCTTGTTCAGGGCATTGTTCTGGCTGAGATACTCGGCGGCGGTCGCCTCCACGTTGAGGATACGCTCGCTGGTCTTGAAACGGGACAGGTCCTCTTCCACGGAACCCAGTTCCTCCTGGATAATGGCAAGGCGCTCGTTGATGAAGGCTGCCGTGTTCACCGCAATGCGGTTCTTTTCCCGGACGGCGTCTTCGTTATACTTCTGGACCAGGGTGTTCAGCACGTCGTCGGCCCGCCTGAAGGAATAATCCATCAGGGAAAGCTGCAGGATGGAGCCGTCGGTTTCGGCCTGGACGATCCGGAGGCGGGAAATCAACTGGTTGGCCCGGGAGGAGACGGGCAGTTTTCTCACCCGGATTTCATTGCCCATATAGGAACTGAAACTGGAATTGGGGGAGAATACCACCCTGTGCCCCTCTACAAGGAGCGTGTCGCCAAGCTGTACGGTCTGTTTCTGCAGTCCGGAGCCTTCCACGCTGATCTGCGTTTCCCCGCAAGGGGTTACCTTGAGCAGGCACTGGAAGTCTCCGTCCCCCCTGACGACAAACATCCTGACCGGGGCGCCCCGGTACAGTTCGACGTCGCGGAGCCTGTTCTTTTCCAGATAGTCGATATCCACGTCCAGCGTGGTCACCACCATCTGCATGAGTTCCCGGGACTGGAGCTGGAGGATCTCGTTGGACATGCTCACGTGGTTGATCAGGCTGTTGTACGCGCCCATCTGCACGGTACTCTGGGTATTGGAAGGGTCCTTGATTATGATGGTGGCGTCGCTGCGGAATACGTGTTGCGTCTTGGAATAGCGGTAATACGCGAAGCCCACGCACAGGGCCGCGCAGATGACGAACAGGTACCAGTAACTGAGCAGGTAGAAGAACAGATCCACCAGATTGACGGTCGTGTTGTTGTTTTTCTCGTTCATAACTTATCTGTTCGCCCAGAGAAGGGCATTTACAATAATCGAAATCAGCGAAAGACCCGCGGTCACGAAGGTCATCGTGGTCTGGCCGCTGACACTGAGGCTCACGCCTTTGGGTTTGATATAGACCACGTCGTTCTGCTTGAGGTAGAAGACCGGAGAGTTGAAAAGATCCTTGCTCTGCAGGTCCACGGAATAGGAGCGGCGGATCCCGTTCTCCGTCCTGATCACCATGACGTCCCGGATGTCGGAGCGGGTGGTGACGCTTTTGTTGGTCGCCAGGACCTGCAGGATGTTGATACTGTTGCCCTTGACAGGGATGACGGAATTTCCCGCGCTGCCGATGATCGTGACGGTGAAATTCTCAAGCGTCACGTTTACGATGGGGTCCTTGATGAATCCGTTCGCCCGGATGCCGTCGGCGATGCCGTCGCGGATCTGGGTGAGGGTGGCCCCCCAGACATTGATGGTGCCCAGCACCGGGAATTCGATATTCCCGTTCCGGTCCACGAAATATTCCTGGGTGGATTTCCCTTCGCTGAAAAGATTGAACGGGGCCGCCAGTTCGGGGGTGGAACTCGTAACGGTGATGCCGAGACAGTCGTCAGGCTGGACGACAAGTTCCGGAGCCGGCGAAACCGGATAGTCCGTATTGTAGGCCATATCCGTTAGGTAACTCATCTGCTTGGCCGTGGTACACGAGACCAGCGCAAGCAAGGTTATCCACGCCGGGAAGAATTTAAACAAGCGCTTCATATACATTGAGAATTGATTGAATCATTTTTTCTTCGCAGAACAACGCTTCGAAACGGGAACGCGCCCCGTCGGAGAAGGTCCTGTAACGGGCCATCACATCTTCGATGGCGGCGGCCAGCGCCTCGGGATCCCCGGGCGGGACGTTCCTCCCGGAAACGCCGTCTGCATTGACCCACGACACGCCCGAGCCGGGAATCATCGTGGCCACGACGGGTTTTCCGCACGACATGGCCTCGATCTGGACGATGCCGAACGCTTCCGTCTTCATCGTGCTGGAGAGGACGAAAAGATCGCAGGCCCCGTAGTAAGCCGGAAGGGCTTCCTGGGGCAGATAGCCTTCGAGGCAAACCCTCCCCCGCAGATTCTCCCTGACGATGAGTTCTTCCAGTTCCTTTTGCAGGGGACCGGCCCCGCCGATGAGGAGTTGATATTTCTCCGGCAGGTACTTCATTGCCCGGATGAGAACCGGATAACCTTTGTAAGGCACGAGACGCCCGACGGAAAAGAGGAGGGTTTTTCCGGGGAAACGGGCCCTGAGGGCCTCTGCGCCGGCCGGGTCGGCGGCGATGGGGTTTATGCCGATGGGGACGAAGGTACACTTGGCCTGCACACCCTTAAGCCAGGGCGAAGACTGGATGTAGGCAGGGGTCGTTCCCACGATGATGTCCGCCCGCTTTATGAGCCAGCTCTGCAGGGGACGGTATAGCGCGAGCAGGAACTTCTGCGAGACGATGTCGCTGTGCCAGTGGAGCACCACTTTTCCCCGGAAACCGCTCAGGCGGAGCGCAAGGGCGGCCATCGGGTCGGGGTGATGGATGTGGATGATCTCGTATCGGGCCTTGTGGCGGCGAAGCCAGGAAACCATGGCCGGCGAAATCATCGTGGCGGCTCTTTTGGAGAGGGCCTTCACGCGGAAAACGCGGCCATGCCCATTGAAACGAAGGGTACCGTCCGGCTGCCGGAGTTCCTCATCCTGCGGATCGGTCTTGTCGGACGGAAGGCTCGCGCAGAGCATGTCGCAGTCCACACCCCCTTCCGAAAGGCCCCGGGTAAGGTCCCACATCACCTTTTCCACGCCGCCGCGGATGGGATAGAATTTACCGAGTTGGAGAATTCTCATTTCAGCAGAGGATGTCGAACAGTTCTTTCCAGCCGGCGGCATAGGGCGGCCGGATCTCCTGTACAGGTACCGGGCCGAAGGAAGCCAGGCTCCCTGTAATTACTTCCTGCATCAGCGAAGCCAGCCTTTCGGCATCCATCACGGGGAAGAAGGCCGCCGATGCCGCGCCAGCCGCGGTGCCATGGGCATACGGGAGATCGGCCAGGATCATCGGCTTCCCGCAGGACAGGAATTCCGAGATGGGAAGGCCCCAGGTCTCCGCGCGCGAAGGAAACACCAGGCAGGTGGCTTCGCCATAGGCCCCGGCCAACTTCTCCCGGGAGAGGAAGCCGCGGAAGTCGATGGACTCCGTCCCGCACCAGTTGCTGTACAACCACTTCGCATAGCGGTTTTCATCGCCCTTTATGGTAACAAGCACCTTGAATGCGCCCTTGCCCGTCTTTTCTTCCAGCAGGCGCGCCGCCCTGAAAAGGGTTTCAAAGTTCTTGTGGCAGTCCGGCGTCCCGACATACAGGAACACAGGCGGTTTCGCGGGAGCCGATTCAAAGTCGGGAGCCCGGAAAGAGGGCGGCGCCACAATGATTTTCTCTTCCGGGAACCCCAGCATCCGCGAAAGGCCCTGCCGCATCCAGTCCTGCTGTACGATCAGGTAACGGTTCTTCCGGACATTCCACCGATAGGCGTAACGCGTAAAGAGAGAGAAAAACACGATCTTGCGGTCCATCCGCCAGTCCTGGAGCGTCGGCCTCATGAACGGGAACGACGTGTGGCAGTACACGGCCCGGCGCTTTGCCTTTACCCGGGGCGTGGTGTCGTGGAGCGACAGCCAGAGATCGGCCTCCGGAAGCCGGCGGGAAATGCCGTACATGCTTATGTACTCGCATTTGAGGCGTTTCAGCCAACTCTCCGCGCTCCAGGGAATCTCGATGTAGTCGATGCCGGGGAAGTCGCACAGGGCGCGGCTGTGCACCAGGGCGGTCACGTGAAGGTCCGGGCGTCCGGACAGGTACTGCAGGCAGTCCCGAAGCACCGTGAGCGTCCCTCCCTTGCGGATATTGACCGCGGAAACTACAATATTTCTTCGAACAGCCGTATCCACTGGGGCATGATATTTTCGGGCCGCCACCGTTCCGCCCTGCGGAAGGCATTCAGCCCCATTTCTTTTCTCAACGCGGGGTCCTGCATCAGCTTTTCCAGGGCTCCGGCAAGGGCGGGAACGTCCCCTTCCTCAACCAGGAAGCCGTTCTTCCCGTCCTCGATAATCTCGCGCGGACCGCATTTGCAGTCGAAAGACACAGCCGGGACCCCGAAACTCTGGCTCTCCAGAAGTGCCATCGGGAGGCCTTCGTAGCGGGAAGACAGGGCCAGGATGGAAGCGCTGCCATAGACGCTTTCCATATCGTTTTCACATCGGCCAAGGACAATGGAACCTTCGAGGGAAAGGCGCCGGATCTGCGCTTGCAGTTCCTCCCTCAACTCCCCGTCTCCGACCAGCCTCAGGGTCCATCCCTCCTTGTTCTTGATCAGGTTCCAGGCATCCACAAGCCGTTCCAGGCCTTTCTGGTGGGAGTACCGGCCCACGGCAATAACGGTCTTTCCGTCCAGGGCGGCGGGCGAAGCGGGACGGAAGGCCACCGGGTTTCCGATGACGCGGATGCCCTCCATCGGACCCCAGAACGCTTCGTCCTGCCGGGTAAGCACCACGAAACGGTCGTATTTGCGCACAAGGACGGCATCCTGCCGGCTCCGGATCTTATCCATCAGGGCCCACAGGCCGCCCCTGCCGTACTGCAGCCGCTTGAAACGGGAGAAGTGGACCTCCAGCACCTTGCGGCTGCCGTCCTGGATGCGCGGCAGGATGTTCACTTCGTTGCAGAACATGGAAACGGCGATGTCCGGCCTGCGTTCCGTCAGCACGGCCGCAAGGGCCCTGCGGTGGCGGCGCTGCTTGCCGGGATAATGGATTATCTTGTTCCACAGGCTGCCGCCGTTGTTGTCTTCGTAGCCGATGGCAAGGTCGATGACCTCGATGCGGGGGTCCAGGGGGAACGCGTTCGGGCGCCCTTTCTGCTCGGTGGTGACGATGGTAACCCCGTGCCCGTGCCCGGCAAGCCAGTTGGCTTTGTCGGAGAGCACGCGCTCCATGCCCGCAGGGCGGTAAAATCCGGCTATGTTGTACAGGATGTGCACGATTCCTCTGTCAGGCTTGCCGTACTGAGAAGCAGGGCAAAGATGAAAAATATATCGGTAGCCACCTTCAGCCATACGATGAACGTCAGGGCCGTCAGGAGCAAGGCAACATACGTGGCGTCCGGAAACATGCGGGATACGGCCAGGCCGTTGTACAGGAAGAAAAGCGAGAACAGGGAGAGACCCGTCAGCCCCACGTAAAGGACGAAACGGCAGTAGCCGATATCGGTACCGAAAGCGAAATCGCCGAAAATGCCGCTCCCGACGGCCCAGGTCCAGGGATCGCTGGGCCAGATCCACATGTTGCCGTTCAGTTTGTCGGTGGAGTCGGTCCGGAACGTTCCATGTTCCACCCAGTTGAAAAATCCCTCGAAAGCAAAGCGCAGGTTGCTCCTGAAAACGGGACTTCTGTTATAGAGCCAGGCCGATACGACGACGGCAAAGAGAATAACCCCCAGGGAAATGAGCCAGAAGCCCGTCTGGCGCGATGAAAGGCCGCCCCTGTTCACCTTGGCATACGTCGCTCCCATATAGACCAGTCCCATCGCCGCACCGACCCAGGTGGTGCGGGCGATAATGGAGCCGACGATAAAGATGAACATGTAACTCAGGAAAAAAAAGACGGCCAACCTGCGATTGTCCAGCACCTTCCCGTAGGCGGACAACTGATGCGCTAACAGAATCAGCACGGCGGAAAAGCGCACTCCGGCCACGTCCAGGGCGGCGCCGATCCCATAAAGCCTGTGCACTTCGTGGAAGAAGTCCTGTCCCTGGATGAAAATCCGGTCGACAAAGCGCTGGAAGGCCTGATTGCTGTCGATGACAAGGGCCAGGACGCATTGCGCGACACAGACCAGCGTCAGATAGAAAGTAAGACTGTCCAGATTGAACTCCCCTTCCGATTCGCGGATAAGCCAGCACACGAAATATGCGCCGCCAAGCCAGGTCGCGAAAGAGAGCCAGTAACTTGCATAGGTCGTATCGTCGGTGCCGTTCGCGGTTGCGCTGAAATAGCACCAGACGGAGAAAATGATCGCCAGCAGGGCCGATACCAACACCGGTTTCGAAAGACTCAACTCCTTTTTGCGCAGGCACTCGATGCCGAAGGCCATGACGCCCAGCAGGGCGATGATCATCTTCGTATTCACCGTTTCCGGAAGGAAAAACAGCCCCACCGGGAACATATAGAAACTGGCGACAATACAGTTGAAAAGGATGATGAATGCCTTTCGGAGCATCTTACAGAACGCTATCTATATCTGATACGGTAGAAAGTCCGCACGGCAAAAGCGTACAGGCGGACCGGGAAGAACCGTCCCGCGGCGGCCCACTTCTGGATGCGGATGGTACGGGCCGGGAGCCAGAGGTTCCTGTCTATATAGGCATTGGCTTCCGGATACCACTGCTTCCACAGCGCGATATGCATTTTATCTCCCTCCATCAGGAAGGGAAGTTTGATGTTCAGTTTGAACAGTTCCAGGAATTCCGGATGCGGGACCGGCCGGGATGCCAGGAAGGCGAGGACATCGTCGGCATTGGCCTTGATGTCATCGAAATGGCGTTTTGAGCGCGTTTTGGTGATGGCATTCCCGTTGGCCCTGTTGTAATGGTACAAGGCTTCCGGGACGTGGACGCATTTACGGGAAGTGCGCAGGACCTTTACCATCATGAGGTCCTCTCCCCCTTTACAGTGCTGTTCGGGAGAGCAGATCCCGTTGTCCAGATACAGGCTGCGCTTGACGAGTTTGTTCCACACATTGTACTTCATCTGCCCGGCAAGGAAACCCTTTTCCAGCGCCTCCATGGAACTCTCATACGTGGGATTGCGCATCAGGCGCCCGCCCCCGGCGAAGGAAAGATAAAAGTCGCAGTAAACGAAATCGGCGTCATGGGTGGCGGCGGCGTCCAGCATTTTCTCCAGCATGTCGGGCTCCAGCCAGTCGTCCGAGTCGCAGTGGTAGATGAATTCCCCCCGGGCGGCGCGAAGGCCGGTATTCCGGGCCGCCGGCAGTCCCCTGTTCTCCGGATGGCTCAGCAGGCGCACATCCCGCCGGTATCCGGAAGTGATTTCCCGGACGATATCCATACTCCGGTCCCCGGAGGCATCGTCCACGAAGAGAAACTCCACCTCCCGGCAGGTCTGCTCCATCAGGGAACGGACGCAGCGCCCGATGTAGGCCTCTACATTATATACGGGGATGATGACCGATACTTTGACTGGCATGGCTTCTACGCTTGTTTGCCGAGGCCCGCGACGGCCCTGACAAAGTCCATGTCCGAACTGTTGAATTTTCTGGCGAAAAGGGCGGGTGAACGCTTCAGATGATCAAAGTCCTCCGCGCACCAGTCGATGAGACGTCCGTCTTTCCAGCCGATTTCCCGCATGCAGCCCTTGTTGCTGCCGGGGTCATACACCCGGCTGCGGAAGGCGGAATTCCAGCAAAGCGTCTGGATAAAGAGTTCATCGCCGCAGAACGTATTCCGGAAGGTCTTCAGCGCCCATTCCTTCTTGTCGAGGACGTATCTCACAAGAGGATCCGTGATGCTTACCCAGTTGGGGCCTTTCTTGAAATCCACCGTCCTGTTTCGCTTGATCCCGAGCAGTTCCTGGGCGCGGATACAAAGGGCCCGCAGCGCCCTGACAAACAGCGACCGGCTCTGGAAATACCTGGGGAAAAGATGCCATCTCTGAACCTTCCGCACAAGCTGGGGCGTCATTTCGGTGATGGAATAGCCGATGAATTCCCGGCCCTGGTTCGCATCGAAAAAGGCATGGATATCGTCCTGGCTCTTCAATGGAAGATCCACGCCCGACAGCAGGTGATAATAGGCATACGGCCCCCGGGCCACAGCCGCTTCAAACAGGGCGTACTCCGCCCTGATCTGACTCACGTCGCCCCATCTGACATCCACGCGGCCGTCCAGGATAAACAGGCCGGCCTTCCGCGCAACGATCCCGGGAAGCGACTTCACCTTCCTGTCGAAATGGATAAAAATGTCGTTCCTGCCGTCGTCCAGGCAGGAAACGAGCAGCTGCAGGAGGGCGAACTCGTGATGGGCGAGAATGAGGTATGCGTGTTTCATATCCGCGCTCAGTCCCGATGGGCTTTGCCGAACTTTTTCACCTGGGGAAAGCCGTTGTAATACAGCCAGCAATAGATTTTCCTGGGAAGGGACATCCTTGAGCGGCGCAGGGAGTCCCGGTGCCTGAGGTAGAACGCCTTGCAGGAAGCGTAGCGGCTCTCCGGCGCGTACGTCAGTTTCTTGATAATCCCGGCGATGCGCTCGTCCAGATTCCGCCGGCACAGGGGGTCGCGGAGATAGGGCTCGCAACTCCGGATGAAGAGTTCGTATTCCTCGGCGGTCCTGCTGTTCCAAAGGTTGGTGTAAGAGGCCGCGTTGGAATTCTTGTCGTAATGGTACAGGGCCCGCGCGACATACCCGACCCGGCATCCGTAACTGAGAAGCCGGATGACCACGTATTCATCCTCACAGAAATTCAGGCCCTCGACGAAGCGGGTGCCCGACAAGGCGTATAAATCCCGCCGTATCAGTTTATTCCAAAGGCTGCCGTGAAGTTGGACAAGCATTTGCTGCAACACCTGCGAGGAATCGCTTCCGGAAGGCTGCTGCCTGCGGTGGAAGACCCCGGCCTCGTTTTCTTCCAGGAAGTCGCAGAACACGATGTCCGCTCCCGACTCCGCCGCGCAGCCCGTAAGCGCTTCCAGCATGTCGGGCTCTATCCAGTCGTCGGCGTCAACGTAGAGGGCGTATTTTCCCCCAGCCTTGTCGAGGCCCCTCTGACGGGCGGCGGCGATGCCCTGATTGGGCTGGTGGATGACGGTGATCCGCTTGTCCGAGGCGGCATACTTGTCCACCAGCGCCTCCGAGCCGTCGGTGCTCCCGTCATCGACAAGGATCACTTCCATATCCCCGAGGGTCTGGCACAGAATGCTGTCCAGGCACCGGGAAACCGTGCCCATGGCATTGTAGAGACAAACGATTACGGAAACGAGCGGCTGCATCTCAACTGTATTTTCCGAATAGTCCGTGACGGAAGCCTCCGGCCACCGCCCTGAGTTTTTCCCCTTTTCCGGTTTCTCCCCACAGGATGCTCCTGAGATAGAGTCTTGTGGTGTAGAGGATTGTCTTCAGGCTCGGATTGGAGCGATACTCACGGTGCATCCAGAGCATATTCCTGAAAAGGAAATAGTAGGCCTGCGCCGAATAGTTGTAACTGGTCACTCCGTGGGAGATCGTTTTCTTTCCGAACTGCTGGCGGAGGTGGAATCCGGTGAGCGTCACGATATTCCAGCCTTTCAGATGCGCCCTGTGGCAGAACTCCGAATCCACCCAGTAAATCTGGTAGGACTCACGGAATCCGCCGCATTCGACGGCCGCGCGGACCTTGCACAGGGAGCCGCTGGTGATGGCGGACTCGACGGGAAGCACCGAAGGATCGGGGCCGTAACGCCCGTTTACATTCGGCGCGAAGATGAGGGTCCTGTCGTAGCCGGGCTCTTTCCCAAGGCGCATCGCCTGGGCAAGAAAGCCGCCGAAATCCACGAATTCGCTGTCCTGGTCCATGGTCAGCAGGTAGTCGAATCCTCCGTCGAGGCAATAGGAAAGGCAGTTGTTGAGCGGACGGGCCATATACTGGTTGTCACCGTTTCCCATCCAGATCACCTCGCAGGGAATATCGCCGGGAAGGGCGATCTCCTCCGGGGAATTGCGCCACAGGATCAGGGTATCGACATGGCCGGCGATCGCCCGGATGTTTTTCTCCAGATCGGCGATGTCGGGATGATACAGGATGATGCAGGCGGCTATTTTCATGCTTGCGAGGCTTTACCCTTCCCGGAAAGGATGAGGCGGCAGAGCCGGCGGAGGGCGATGGCCGCCAGAAGGGTGAATACAAGGTCGGCCGGTATCAGGAACACCGCTTTCAGGGGAAGTCCCAGATACTTGAATCCGCTGTGGACGATATGGATGGCGGGATAATGGATCAGATACAACTCCAGGGAGAGGGCGCCGATCCGGGGCAGCAGGGCCGGCCGCCATTTCTTGTAGAAACCGCCCAGGGGAGAATCGGGAATCAAAACGCCCATGAGCATCATGGGGATGATGATGACCAGGAAAGAGTCAAAGGCATTCCGCGTCAGGACCATCAGCGCGAACAGGAGCAGGGATACGAGCGAAAGGACGGCAAGGCCGGTCCTCTTTTTACTGATCCACTCCGGATTGTCCCGGATGACGGAGTACAGCAGGATGCCCGTTCCCATATCGGCGCAGCCCCTCAAAAGCGGCATGCTGACAGGTCCGAGGGCATACCAGCTCTCGACGGAAGCGTTCTGGGTGAAAAGGAAGGTATAAGCGGCGATGATGCCGAAAGGCAGGATGACCTTCGTGGCCAGGCGCTCGTCGTAGTCGATCAGGCCATAGAGGAGGAAGCCGCCGATGATCAGGACGCTCAGGAACCATCCGCCGGTAAGGATGATGGGGGTGTGGGCGAGGAATTCCAGCCCCTCCGTGAGGGTCAGGAAGGACGCCACCGGAGCATAGGTCTCGACGAAGCCGTCAAAGCCTTGAAAGGACAGAAGCCGCTTGTAATCGAGAATACAGGCCAGCAGGAAGGCGAACAGGTAGGGCAGATAGGTCCTGCGAATCCTGCCGGCGGTATAACTGAAGGCCGTGCTTTCCCGGTTCGAGGAATAATGCCTCATCAGGAAAAAACCGGAGATGACGAAGAACACGTCGACGCCAAGATATCCGTGGTGGATAAACGGCAGCAGACAGCTGTGGTGGAGGATGACAAGAAGGATCATCAACCCCTTGACGGCGTCTGCCGGCAGATTTCTTTCACTTGTTCTCATCGCTGCGGGTAAATGAATTCGCGAAGGTGTCCCCTGAAGGGACAGGCTTCCATGATGGCGTCGTAATCGATGTCCTTCGCACAGGTAAAAGACGACTCTCCGGAAAGCACGGCATCCATGGCCGCCGTCCCGTCGATTACGACCGGCTCCCGGATATCCCTCCCCACGGACTGGAAGTAATCCAGATACTTGAAATCCCCGCCCGGGATCCTGTCGGAGAAACGGACCCAGACATTCGGGATTCCGTAACTGTCGGCGACGATGAGGCCGTGCAGCGAACTGGAGAGGATCTTTTCGCAGGAACAGACGGCATCCGGGATATCGTGCCAGTGCCGATAGCCGGACATCCGGATGATACGGACGTCATCCCGTCCTTCACAGGCCCGGACAAGGGCGTTGCCCTCGTCCTCATTGTGCGGGATAATCCCGAACCTGTACTTCCGGACGGTCTCCGGACGGTAATACCGGGATACCAGCAGGGCGGGGTCTCCATAAACGGCCGGGCATTCTATCCCCTGCTCCAGGAGTTTCCGCCTGGTGAGCGGGCCGCGGACGGAATACACTTTTTCGGGCTTTGCTTTCATCCGGCTGTTAATGGTCATGAAGCCGCTCCCCCACACCAGCATCCCTCTTCCCTTGAAAAACCCCAGGATCGAACCGATACAGCAATAAGCCCTCCTCACCAGCAGCCGATACAGCCGGGACTCGTTGACTACCAGTACTTTCAAGTCGGAGATTTCCTCTATCATCCAGACATTGATGTCGTCCCCCCAGTTATTGCGGTCGTAGCCCAGCCCATTCCGGCCGATGTAACTGTAAATGAAGAGTTTGTTCGGCTGGAAAAGCCGAAATCCGTCATAGACCGGACGCAACAGGGCGAGCAGGTGATTACGGGCCGTCATTTATCTGGAGGAAGGTTTAAGCCGGGAGAGCTGCTGTAGCAGAAAGTCCTTTTCCCCCCTCTCCAGAAGCAGCAGACAGACGCTTGCCGCGCAAATCAGGAAGGACAGTCCCGAGAACAGAAACAGTCTGATCCATACGGAGCCAAGGGGTATCATCTGGATGAGGAAAGACAGGGAAACGGGGATGATCATCACCAGGAGCGGTTTCAGAATCACTTTCACCACCCACTCCAAAATAGGGAAATCGTACCACTGCCTCCGCATCAGCAAAAGTCTGGAAACGACAAGGACCAGGTCGATGGCCAGGCGGACCGCGATGACCAGATACGGCACGGCGCTTTGCGACAATACGATCCAGCAAAAGATGAGATTGGTGGCATAAATCAGCGATACCGTTATCTGATACTTCCGGATATCCCGGTCGGAGGTGATCAGCGTGATGAGGGGCTGGCAGATGCTCTCGAAATAGATGCAGACGAGGGTAAGCAGGCAGAACTCCACGGCATATTGGGGATAGTCTCCGATCCATATCGCCAGGAAATCCTTGATTTCAAAGCAGATCGGCACAAGCAGGACCAGGATGAGGTAGGCCGAAAGGCGCGATGCGCGGACGGTCAGTTTCGACAGTTCGGCGCTGTCCCTTCCCACATAGTATTTCACGATCTGCGGGCGGAAAGAGGCCTGAAAGTTATTGACGAACTGGCTGACAACGGAAACGACCTGGTTGCTCAGCCCCATCGCGGCATTGACAACAACGCCGTTATAGTAGTTTACCAGCATCGTAACGCCTTGATTCGTCCCGACATAAGTGGCCGTCCCGAACAGCGCCCAGCCCGTATAGGTGAACAGGCCTTTGAAGGTTTTGCGGTCCCGGGGCTTGCGGAAACGGCACATCGGGAAGGTGCGGTAGCAATAGATGCGGTAGAGGATGATATTGATGATGCCGACGGCGCAGATGAGCAGGGCGTAGATGATCAGTTTGTCCCCGCTGATCGCCCGGATCAGAAAGGCCACCGCGAGTTTGAACAGGACGTCGAAGATGGAAAAGTAGGCATACACGGCCATCTTCTCGTGGGCGATGATCGTGGCGTTGAACGGCGCCTGCAGGACCGAAAGGAAGGTCGATAAGATGGACAGTTGATACACCACGTTGGCGGCGAACATCCTTTCCGGCGGAATGTTCATGACCGCGTTCAGGAACCACAGGCCGACGGTCTCCCCCAGCAGGACGATGACAAGACCGATGAGCAGATGCGATACGATGGCCGTCGAGAACACCTCCCGCTGCGATTCCAATCGCCCCTCCGCCAGTTCGGCCGTGATATAGCGCTGGGTGGCTCCGGTCAGGCTGCTGTTGATGAAGGTGAAGAAGACGATGATCCCGCCCACGACATTGTAGATGCCGTAATCCTGCACGCCGAGAACGTTGAAGACGATCCTTGTGGTATAGAGCGATACCAGAAGAATGACAAACATCCTCAGGTACATGAACATCGTATTCTTTGCGATGCGTATGTTGTTGGCGCTTGGCATCTTGCCTATAGGAAGCGAAGAAGGTACAGCCCCCTTATGCCCTTTTGCAACAATCTATACAGCGGTCGGAGAAGCCCCGGGCTTTTGGATTCCTTCTCCTGCAGGAGCCGCATTTTCGTATAGTGGCCGATTTTTCTCCCGAGAGCCCGGGATAATTCCGGGGAGATCCACGCTTGGGCGACATCCAGATCGGCCCTGTACTGGGCCGCGATTTTCCGGGTGCTGAAATTGCAGAGGTCCCCGCTTAGATTATTGTCGTGAATCCGGTACTTCAGCAGCACTTTGGCGCTCCGGAGCGTAGGGCCCAGCAGAAGGGCGCGGAACCTCAGGACGCTGTCTTCGGTCTGACAGTCGTCAGAGAGCCTTCCGAACCTGTCCAGAACCGCCCTCCGGAAGGAAAGGGCCACCCCGCCCGTCATAAAGGAAGCCGACCTGAGATAGTTCCTGTCGTCAAGATGCAGGAGCGAGTCTTCGCCGATCATTCCTGTTCCCGTTTCCTTCCCGTCCCCGTCGATGCTTATAAATGAACCGGTTACGGCCATGACGGAAGGATCCGACAGGAAATAATCCATCTGGGTGGAAACTCTCTCCGGCAGGGAGATATCGTCGCCGCCGCCCAGGAAAATGTATTCTCCGCCGGCCATCCCGAAAAGGAGTCTGTTGACGTGCGGGACAAGTCCCAGGTTCTTTTCGTTCCTGTTCAAAATGATTTTGTGCGGTCCCTGATATCCCTCGACCGCTTTCTTCAGCGCATCGAAGGTGCCGTCCGGGGAGTGGTCGTCGGAAAAGATGATCTCCAGGTTGGGATAAGTCTGCGACAAGGCTCCGGCAACGGTATCTTCCACAAAGCGTTCCTGCTTGTAAAAGAGGACCAGAAGCGTGGCAAGCGGATATTTCTCACCCGGATGGGGCATCATCTCCCTAAATGGAGAAACGGTTGATGAGGGATACCACCGTGGCGGCATCGTTCTCGGACAGACAGGGGCCGATGGGGAGGCTCAGTTCTTCCTCGGCCATCTTTTCGGTAATGGGGAGACTGTAATGGGCAAACTCCCTGTAGCACTCCTGCTTATGCGGGGGGATGGGATAGTGGATGAGCGTACCCACGCCGTTTTCCTTCAGGTAAGCCTGAAGTTGGTCGCGCCTCGTGCTGAACACCGGGAAAAGATGGTACACGTTCTGCGCATCCGGAAGCCTCTCGGGCAGGGACACAAGGGGGTTGCGGATGTTGTCGTAATAGTAGGCGGCGACGGCCCTGCGATGGGCGTTATCGGCATCAAGGTACTTCAGTTTCACATCCAGGACGGCGGCCTGGATCTCGTCCAGACGGCTGTTCCGGCCGGTATATTTGAAGACATATTTTTCCTGGCTGCCGTAGTTGGCCAGCGTCCTGACGGCCTCGGCAAGGGCCGGGTCGCCGGTGGTGACGGCGCCGCCGTCGCCCAGGGCGCCCAGGTTCTTGCCGGGATAGAAACTGTGCCCGGCGGCATCGCCCACGCCGCCGGTCCGCCGTCCGTCCGGGACGCGGCAACCGTGCGCCTGGGCATTGTCCTCGACCAGTTTGAGGCCATACTTGCGGCAGAGTTCACCGATTCTCTCCGTATAGGCGTTGCGGCCATACAGGTGGACGATGGCGATGGCCCGAGTCCTGTCCGTTATGGCCTCTTCGATACGGCTGTCGTCTATCTCGAGCGTATTCCTGCGGGGCTCCACCAGGACCGGCCTGAGCCCGTTTTCCGTGATGGCAAGGAGAGTAGCGATAAAGGTGTTGGCCGGCACGATGACCTCGTCCCCCGGCTTCATGACGCCCAGCTCGATATAGGCACGGAAGATCCAGATGAGGGCATCCAGGCCGTTGGCGCAGCCCACGCAGTGCTTCGCCCCGATATATTCGGCATAGTGCCGCTCAAAGAGGGCATTCTGCTCTCCCTGGAGATACCAGCCCCCTGCGACAACCTTCTCTACGGCCGCCTGGATTTCCTCTCCATGAAGGGCCGTAACTTCTTTTAGCGATAAAATGGGGATCACTGGTCTGTCTTTTTGACGAACTGGGCGGGATTGCCGAACCACACTTCTCCGGCAGGGATGCTTCGGGTAACCACCGAACCGGCGCCTACCATGGCACCCTCGCCTATCGTTATCCCGGCAAGGACCGTTGCATTGGCACCGATCGACGCCCCCTTTTTCACGAGTGTGCGGACGGGGGTTTTATGGACCTTGGAGCGGGGAAAAAGATCGTTGGTGAAGGTTACGTTGGGGCCGATGAAGACATTGTCCTCAATCTCCACGCCGTCCCAGAGTTGTACGCCGGACTTCACGGTGACGTTGTCGCCGATGCGCACATCGTTTTCCACCAGCACCCCCGCGCAGATATTGCAGTTGCTGCCGATGACGGCATCTTTTAAAACGACGCAGAACTGCCAGATGTTGGTTCCGTCGCCGATCGAAGCGGACTTGCAGTCCGCAAGGGGATGGATAAAAGCCATGGGTCAGCCTTCTTTTCTATAAGCCAGAAATTCCTGATAGTCACGGATATAGTCTTCCTTCCTGTAAACGTCGGAGGCGAGGACCATACACACGGCACCGGAGGAAAAGTCGTCCAGGTCTCTCCAGATTCCCGGCCGGACAAGCAGCCCCTGATAGGGACGGTTCAGGAAGAAAGTCCGTCTCAGGCGTCCGTCGTCCAGCGTGACCTGGAAGGAACCGCTGGCCGCTACGATCAACTGCGACAAGGCCTTGTGGGCATGGGAGCCGCGCGAAGACCCTCCCGGCACATCGTACAGGTAATAGACCCTCCTGGTGTCGAAAGGGAGCGCGCCGTCGTTTTCCACCACGGTGATGTCGCCCCGGCGCTCGCCCGTGATCTTGCCCAGGTCGATGACCGGGCAGTCGTTTACGCTAAATTTCGCCATCGGCCTTCCACGCTTTGAATTCATCGATGCCGCGCACATACTGGGCGGCGTCATAATGCTCCGACGAAAGCACCAGGGCAAGGGAATTGGTGGAGAAATTCCGGAATTCGTGCCAGATGCCACGGGGGATGTACAGCCCCTCGTAGGACCGGTTCAGACGGACGGTCTTTTTCCGGCTTCCGTCGTCCAGCAGGACATCGAAACTGCCCGACATCGCCACCACGAAGTCATCCGTCCCCCGAAGGGCGTACCCCGCACGGCGTTCGCCGCCCGGGACATCGTACAGCCAGTAGGTTCGCCTGATCCGGAAAGGAATATGGCGGTTCTCCTCGATGAAGGACAGGTTTCCCCTTTCGTCAGGAATGACGGGCAGGCGGATTTTTTTACAGTCCTGCAGTTTCATTCTTACCACTGCCGCACTTCCACGCGGCGGTTGCGCTGACGGCCTTCCGCAGTGCTGTTGCTTGCGACCGGACGGGAATAGCCATAGCCGTCGATGCTGATGAGCGAGGCGCGGGCGCCGTTGCGCACGAGGAAGTTCTTCACGCTCTGGGCACGATACAGGGAAAGGTTCAGATTGGCTTCCCTGCCGCCGACGCTGTCCGTGTGGCCTTCCACGATGATCCCCTGACCGGGATGCTCCTTCATCCACCGCACAACCGCCATCAATTCTTCCCGGGCTTCGGGACGGACGACATCGCTGCCGGTGTCGAAGAGCGCTTCCGCGCTGATGGTCGTGATGACCGGATGGTCCGTGTCGTGATCGCCGGTAGCGGCGGAAGAGGAAGCGTCAGAAGAGGGATTCCGTGCAATCTTCTCCACGATAACGGTATCGCGGACAATCTCCGGACGCACTTCGGGAACCACCACCGTTATGGGCTGGGGCTGCACGTTCACGACCACCGGCTTTCTCACCGGTTTGCCCAGGTTGATGCTGATGCCGATCGTTCCGCTCAGGGTTACAGCGGGAAAGTTCCTGGAATTCTCATAAATACGGCTGCTGTAGGAGGTAGCCTTGATATCCGGGACGATGGCTATCCTTTTGGACACATAGAGGGGAAACGCGATACCGACACCACCGCCCAGCGCACTGTTGTCGATCCGCGCCCAGCCGATGTGGAGGTAAGGGATGATGTTCCGGTGGGCACGGATGAGCATGTCGCCATGGAGGTACTCGTATCTCTTATACCCGAAATCCGTGAATTTGTCCGATATGGAAAGGCCCTGGAAACCGGCGCGGAAGCCGCCCCAGTTACTGAACCAGTAGCCGAAGTAGATGTCGTCCGCGATACCGGCACCGTTGTGCGAAGTGGGACGGTCCGTATTGCGCTGGCCGTCGAAGCCGAAGTTCATTCCGAGCCCGGCCCCCACGAACCATCTGCCATGGTCTTCAAATTTATCAGATTTTTCCTGGGCGCGTACCGCCATGCAAAGCGAAAAAAGAGCGGCAGCGATAAGTGCAATCTTTTTCATCGTCTAGAACCTGTATAATATTCCGAATGAGAGCGGGATGCGGAGATCCAGCGGGAAACCGCCGTACCCTTCAAAATCGTTCGCCTGTTCTTTCGCACCGGGCATCAGGCCGTTGTATTGATCCGTATAGGCCTCGAGGCAAAGATCCCCGTAAATACCGATGTGGTCGGTGAAATTGTATTCGACAATGCCGCCGAAGCGGAAACCGAAAACCGTATTGGGGTCGGTCACTTCCTGCCAGGGGTGGTTGGACTCCGTCATGTGGAAGGTATGGCCGAGGCCCAGGCCGCCGTACAGTTTAATCCGGAAGAACGTGGCCATGTCGGAAAGGCCGTGCATGTCCAGGATAGCGTCGGCAAAGACATTCACGCTGCTGAATGTGTAGGGATAGAAGCCGTGGGCCGAGGTGTTCCGGGTGTTGCAGGCGCCGGCGTTCCTGGCATAGGAGGCGCTCAGGCGCACGCCGAAGACTTCGTTCACGTCGTAACCGCCCACAAGACCGGTCTCAAAAGTGACAAGGTCCAAAGCCTTCCCGTTTTCCCGATAGGAGAAATGGTTCTCATAGATGTTGACCATGGGTCCCGCCTGCAGCCCCAGATAAAAGCGGCCTTCGTGTCTGTGCTTCACAGGCTGGGCGGAAGCAAAGGCGCAGGACAGGAAAATGGCAAGGGTTACACCGACTACTCGTTTCATTATCTTTGTTCTTTTGTATTCAAATACGGCTCCGCCGCTGGGGCTGTCTGCCGCATCCCAGAACCGGCGCTTATGGAAAATATTTCCATAGACCTGCAAAATTACGCCTTCTTTGCAGAAAATGCAAGTATTTACGCCAAAAAAACCTGATAAGCATGCCATAACGCAGTTTTTTTATTATTTCGCCGGCAAAAATTATCAATACACGCGTAAAAACACGCGTAAAAGTATTATCTTTGTAAGTTAATATGAGAAAGCGGAACTTAATATCTTTTTCCCTATCCCAGGACATTTTGTTGTCGCTGGCCGCCTCCCTTGTTTCCATCCTCATCATCCGATGGATATCGGAGCCGATCCCCGGTTTTACGGTGCTTGTGCTCAAATGGCTTGCGGCAGCGGCGTTGGGAACCGTTCCGGGTATCCTGATTTCCGGCTGCAGCAGGGATGTGAAAAAATATGCGACGGTCAGGTCCATCGCCAGGGTCATGGCCGCCATCCTCATCAAGGAGGCCGTCCTTGTCGTAACGCTGATCATCGGACTTGTACGTTTTCCGCAGATGCTTCAATATCTGCTGATTATGCTCCTGGACTTCCTTCTCACCGGCGGCGCCCTGTCCTATTTGAGGGTGGCGTCGAGGCTCCTGTCCGGGCATGCACCCAATCCCTCGCAGATGGCTTCGCGCAAAACCGCGCTCGTGGCCGGGACGGACGAGATCGCGCTGAATCTGGCCTCGGAACTGGAAAAGGAAGGTTACGACGTCGTCGGCCTGCTTTCCAAGAGGCCGGAGATGAATGGCCGCGTTATCCGGGATTACGTGGTGTATGCCTGCAGGACCGACGAGGACCTGGAGAAGCTGCAATGGCGCTTTGGCGGCGTGGACGGCGTCTTCTTCCCCCGCACCGTACCCGAGGCAAAGGATGCGCCCGGGCCCGGCGATACCCCAGGAGAACATGAGACCGTCCAGCAGCGCGACAGGATGTCCTATCTGGGCCACATGGTCAAACGCGGATTCGATATCGCGCTGTCCGGCCTCCTGCTGCTCGTCTTCTCGCCCGTCATAGCGCTTTGCGCCATCTTTATCAAACGGGAAGACGGCGGCCCCGTACTCTTTGTCCAGGAACGGATCGGCCGGGGCGGCAAGCCCTTCAATATCTATAAGTTCCGCTCGATGCGGACCGATGCCGAAGCCTCCGGCACCCCGGCCCTATACTCCGGCGACGAGGACCCCCGTCTCACCCGGACGGGCCGTTTCCTGCGGGCGCACCATCTCGACGAACTGCCCCAGCTGTGGAACGTCCTGAAGGGGGACATGTCCTTCATCGGATACAGACCGGAAAGACAGTTCTTTATCGACCAGATCAAACGGTATAACGCCCGCTACGATTATCTGTTCCAGATCCGCCCGGGCGTTACCAGTTACGCCACCCTGTACAACGGCTATACCGACACGATGGACAAAATGCTGACAAGGCTCGACCTGGACCTGTATTACTTGAGGAACCATACGATCTGGTTCGACATGAAAGTACTGGGACTCACGTTCCTCAGCATCGTCACCGGAAAGAAATTTTAGCAGCGGGGCCGATGACGGAACAGAAAGCATATTGGTTTGTGGCAAAGACGCGCCATGGAGCGGAGCTGGGAGTAAGAAACCGGCTCACGCAACTGGGCGTGGAAAATTTTGTCCCCACCAGGGCCCGACACGCCAGCCGGGGGAAGGGCATGGTGGAAGAGCCGCTGCTTACAAGTTTCGTATTCCTGCACGCAACCAAAGACGAGGCGCTGAACCTGATCCACTACTGCGGATTGAAAATCAATCTCGTGAACGACTGTGCAACACACAGGCTCATGTTCGTACCGGACAAGAGCATGGAGGATTTCCGCCGCGTTCTGGACGCATCGATTGAGGAAGGCGGTCTGATCGACAAGCCCCTGTCCGTAGGGGAAAAAGTGCGCGTAACGAAAGGAATCCTCAAAGGGGTAGAAGGTTACGTGCTTGAACTTCAAGGAAGGATTTATGTAGTGGTCGGACTCCTCAACTGCCTGTTCGCCCGAGCAAGAGTACCCCGCGCATGGCTGGAAAAAATTACAAACTAGGAAATTGATACAAAAGCGATTAGCTCGGAAATGTATCAAAAGTTAAAACCCGGGTTTGTAACAAAATCAAAATATAAAATCACAGCCCTTTGCCGGCAAGGTGCCGCTCGACGCGGGATACCATTTCCGGACCGGTCTCTTTCAGGAAATCCAGGCCTTTTTGCGTCAAAAGATACTTCTGTCGGGGGTGACGAGGGGATTTCGGGTACAACAAGGACACAATCCCCTGGCTGACGGCCGGGCCGAGATACAATTTGAGAAAACTGTCCCGTCCCTTCAGATGGAGGCGCTCCATGATCTCCTTGACAGACAGGAAATCCTCTCCGATAGCAACAGACAGGAAGAGAATATTGAAATCCGGCCCTGAGACCTCTAAAAGCGACCGATTTTCGGACTTAAGCCCCTCAGTTTCTACTTCAACTTTATCTTTACTTGTGCGCTTCTCTCCCTTTTCAAATCCTTTTCTCGCACTTTGCTTTATCTGTACTTGTCCTGTACTCGTACCAGAACCCAGATTGGATTGCGTACTCCACTCTGCAGCCGGACGAATATGAACGTACCTGTTCCTCAGATCCCACTGCTCTCCCAGCAGCAGATTCCTGAAAAAACGCTCCAGATATACCGGCTCACAGTCGATATTTTTCTCAATATTCCTGTAACTTGCCCGTACAAGCGCATTGTGGAAGTACCATGATTCATTTTTAAATGTATCAATTTTAAAATCGATACCCAAATAACGCAGGTACAGAAGCGTAAAAACAGCCGTAAAGCGCGTATTGCCCTCCCCGAAGGCACAGATCTGCCAAAGCTCTGAGACAAAGGCCGCGAGATGGGAGATCAAGTCATCCGACGAAGCGGTATCGTAGGGATAGTTCCTCTCCTTTGCGATACTGCGCTCCAGAGCACCCGGAAGGGCTTCCAGGCCCATAAAACTGACTGTATCGCCGCCCAGGACCCATTCTCTTTTTGTAACTTCGAAATCCCTCTGCACCCCGGCGTTCTCATATACGCCGTCAAAGATCATGCGGTGCAGCGAGGCAAGCCCCCTGGCACTGAAATCAAGCGTGTCTGAAAGAAGGATTCTTGTGACATTCACGGCGACCTTATCCGCCTCTTCCTTTTCTGGATCGCCCGCATCATGGGCATTCCTTTCAAGATAATAGCCCTTCACCTGTTCACGGGCCTGTTCGAGGCTTATTTTGCCGTTTACATGCTTCTGCGAAGTCTGCCAGAGATACTCCGATGTCCTCAGACCGTCCGCTGACTGCAGCCCGATTGCAACTTGCCAGGCCGCATCCTTTTCAGTGCGGCCTGGCTCTCCCATCCAAGATTTATCCATAACATCACTCATAGCGCATGCTGCACGCTGAAATGCGCGCTACCGGCTTGTAATCTCCACGTTGTAGATCTGCCAGGTACCGGCATGACCGGCCGTAACGGTGATCGGGAAGGCCGTCGTATCGGTCGTCGGGGTGTGGATGTTATTCCCCTGGCCGTCCACAGCATAGTAGAGCAGATGACCGTCGGCATCCCTGGCCTGCTCGCTCCGCGTACCGGTACTGACGTAGTCGAAGGCCAGTTTGAAGTTGGCGGTACAGTATCCGGCCGGGATTTCGAAGGCGGTGCGGACATAGGTCCAGCTGTTGCCGTCGGGGTAGATATGAATCGTCTGCTTTTCCCAGGTGGTCCCACCGTCCTTCGAGAACCACACGCTGAGATCCTCCTTCATGTGGTCGAGGGCCGTCTTTCCGTCATACTGGTCGAGGGCGTCGGTGAAGTAGCGGCCGACGTGGTACATCGTCATCTTGGCGCTGCGGGCTGTCGACAGGTCGATGGCCTTGGACACCAGGCGTGCATGCGAGGCGTAGGCCTGCTCAGGACCGCTGGCCGAGATCTTACCGTAACCGGAAGCGGCCAGACCGCGGGAAACGCCGGAAGTCTCGTTGTAGTACGGGTAGAAGATGTAGCGGCTGACCGGGATATCCTGCGCCCGGTTGGTATTGGCGTAGAAATCGGCCGTCACATTGTTCCCGGAAGAATAGGAGACACCGTCGGTAACTACGCGGACCGCGGAGTCGTCATAGTCGCCGAAACTGTTCTTGTAGAAACTCTCGAAGTGATAGACCGTACCGGCCGGGGCCTTATCGTCAACGACCAGGAGGTCATAACTGAGCGACCGGGTCATGACGGTATTCCCGCCGGAAGTTACAGTCGCGGTGGCCGTAACGGTAACCGTACCGGAATGGGTGCCGGTAACGGTGACATAGCCGTTGGCGTCCGCATTTGTCTCATTCACAGTGACAGCTCCGCCATCGACCGAGGACGTCGTATAGGTGACTGCGACCGTACCGGTCGTGGCGGTCGCCACGGCAACCGGCTCCCGGATGGCATAGGAACCGCCCCGGCGGACGACATAGGTCGGTTCGTTCTTCCACGCCATCTGCAGGCCGCAGGTGTTGCCTGCAACCACATACACCGGATAGGAAACCGGGCCTGCCGCCTGGTAATTGTCCGTCGCCGCCACGGAGGCGGAAATGGTCGCCTGGCCGGCCGCGACACCGGTCACGGTACCGTTCTGGTCGACCGTCGCAACCGCCGTGTTGGAACTGCTGTAAACGATGGTTCCGTCGGAATTCGTCGTGGCGGGAATCCTCGCGCTGGCATTTACAGAGACCTGGGTCCCGTAGTACGGGAAGGTCAGCGTAGCCGCCTTCTTATCGTTGAGGAAGGTATCCTTGTTGGTGTATTCCATTTCGGCGTCGTCGAAGGGATAGAAGTAGTCGTTCTCCGCGGCAGGAATGACCCACACCGTCGTGGCGCTGTCGTCGTTCAGGGTCTTGAAATAGCAGTAGAAGGTACGAAGACCGTTCATGTCCTCGTTGCTCGCGGCCGCCTGGTACTCATCCCAGGTCAGGATACGGCGGTAATAGTAGGTATTGCCGCTGTTGTCGGGAATCTTGGACGGTCCCGACTCAACGGTCAGCGTCTCCCAGGCATCCTTGGCCAGGGCCTTGGGATAGAGATTGTTCTCCTCCTGCTCGACGTAGAAGTACATCGGGAACTGGGCCTGCGTGAAATTGTTCGGCAGCGTGAAGGAGAGCGTCAGGTCAGAATTCGTACCCTGGACCACATCCTGGACCTCCACGGTCAGGGGCGAGGGACGGCGGAGCGTCAGGTTGACCGTACGGGTAAGTTCGTCCGCGTTTTTGAACACGATGGCCTGCTTCCAGACCTCGCCGGGACGCAGGGTCGTCGCATCGGTCACATTGATGGTCACTTCCTTCCAGGTATCTCCCTGGAAAGTGACATCGCTGCCGATGGAAACGGCGTTTTCGTCGGCGACGATGCGCCGGCCGTTGGTGGCTTCGCGCACCGCAACGGTAATGGCGCGTTTATCGATGGTCGTATAGTCCGTACCGGTGCGGCTCTTGACATACATCTTCAGGGTCGTCCCGCCGGTAACGAGGATATCCGTCTTACTGACGTAAAGACGGCTGTTGTCCAGGGCGATGTTGGTCAGTTCCTGGCTGAGCGTCGAGGCCTCGAAGTTGTTGAGGGCGATGCTGTAGTAGGCGTCATAGACCGTCGCGCTGCCCGGGCCGTTTACCCCCGTAATATTGAGTGTGTACTTGAAGTTGCGGAGGATGTTATAGTACTGGTTCGCACCCAGATCCGAATCGTTATAAACGAAGTCGGCCTTGTAGTAATAGGGCCTGCCGTTATACGTGGCCTTCAGGATAATGAAGGGGTTGCGGTCAGGACGGTAGGAACACTCGTAGAGGTAGTCCGAACCATCGGAAGCAAGCCAAGGGACAGTGTCCGTTCCCGTAGCGTCATAATAACGGCTCAGGTCGTCGTATTCGACGATCGGCGGCATAAAGCCCACATATTTGTCCTGTCCGGTAAGCCAGGCGTAAGGATGCTGCTGAGTCGAAGCCTCCTCGTATTTGGCGTAACGGTTATAGTTGACGCGCAACTCTTCCACGGCGTCGGGTCCACTGCCGATGGTCACCGTCTCATAGACGTTCGTAGAATCGTTGAAGGGGGCGATGGTGCCGTAAACGGGCGTATCGAACACGCGGAAGCCCTGTACGCTGAAATTGCTGACGGAAGATGCGACATTCACTTCGACCTTGGCGAAGTTGCGGATCATCCGGATGCCCGTCATATTGGTCGTCTCGGCGATGGATCCGAACTTCCTGCGGCCCCAATAGGCGATCTTCGTCCCGGTCGTGACCAGACCGGCCACGAAACCGGCTTCGTCGATCAGGTCCTCGTTGGACCCCTGGAAAGAAGCGACGACGTCGGGAGTAGCGATGAAATGGATGTAGCGCTCCTCGGCGGAAGCGTCCATCGTGACATGGAAATAGGTCCGGAAGTCCTCCGAAATGTCCCCTGCCGTAAAGCCCATGGCAGGCATACCCGGGTGGGACTGGGTACCGGGCTCGGCCTCATAGATTTTCAGCAGGATGTCGTTCTCGTCAAAAACCACCAGATAGAGGTGCATGATCTTGCAGGCGGCGTCATCCGGCTCTCCGAAGGCCTTGGTCAGGCCATGGTCGGCCGGAGCAGGCAGATTCATCGAGCCGTCCAGCACGACCATCCCTTCCGGGACCGTCCGTGCCTGCGACCCGCCCTGCGGATCCATAAGGGCATCTTCCCTGATGCAAGAACCAAGGATCAGCCCTGCGGCCAGAGCGCAGAAAAAGTATCGTAAAGTTCTCATCATCAATAGTTGGTATTATGCCCGTTGGGGTGGTAAACATCGGTTGCCGCAGGTTCGTCACCCCAGTACCAGAGGTCATAGACGAAACGGCAGGATTGGGTCGTATTGGCTGCCGGATCCGAGAAGGTAATGGAGGCGTTTGCATTGGTCGGGATGTACACAAGACGTCCGCTTCCGGACCAGTAATCGCTGTCCGTCGCATACAGGGCAGGGATGACGCCTTCCTTCTGGCGGGCGACGATAAAAGCGATCTCCGCTTCGGAAGGGAGCCTCCACCGTCCTGCAGGGTAACCGGCTTCCTGGTATGTCGCCCCGCGTTTGACGGCTTCTTCGAAGGTAAGGCCGGTATTGGCGTTCAAGGCAGAGGAAACCAGCAGCCGGGGGGCGAGGATGTTCCGGTGCGCGACCGCCTGCGAGGTAATCAGGATATTCTCCGGATCCGACCAGGAAGCCGCCAATTCGGTGGGTGAATTGTTGTGATAGACGTAGGCGTAGAACTTGTTCTCATTGGCCCAGGATTCCGTCCCGTTATAGGTCACCGAAGAAGGGACGCGCGGATCACCGATACGGTAATAGACCTTATCGCCGTTGGCGTAGTAGAAATCGTTTTCGCTATTGAAGGAGGTCACGGTGATTTCCGTCGTGTAGAAATTCTTGTCGATGGAAGCAGCCAGACCGCTTACGGATCCCAGAACCGTTCCATAGGAACCGCAGGTGTGCCCGTTAATGGTATAGGTTCCTTTACCAATCTGATTGCTGCTCCAGTTCCGGTTATATCCGTTATGATAGAACGTCCCGCTGGCACCGGTGGTATTGTCGGTGAAACGATAGTAATACGTGGTGTTAAACCAGCCGCCATTATTGGCATCCCAGCCTGTACCCGGTGGGACAGTGGTCAGACGGGCAAACCAGCCGTTGACAAAGATATTGCCCGCCTCGGCGATGCGGATCAGCGAGATCGACGGATTTTGCTCGACAACGATATCCTGGGTAGCGCCGTCGCCGTTGGTTACGGTGGCATAGACCTTCCAGGCGCTATAGACATCAGCCAGGGAATGGGAGATGGTGATAAGGCCGGAAGTCGTCCTGTCAATGATGAACTCGTCATTGACAGTTGCAGTTCCGACCCTGTGCGAAACGGTTATGGTACCGGTCTCCGCCGTAATGTTCCCGGCGGCTGCCGAAGGCGTATAGCTCTGGAGCGGCGCTGCCGCCGTGTTGTCGTAATACTCGATTTTGGTAACCCGGATCGAGGTAATCGGCGCACTCGTCACATAGTTGAAATACGCGGTCATCTCGTTGTTGAGGACGACCTCGGGCATATCGATGACCAGGTATTTGTAGGTGGTCAACTGACCGGGGACTTCGCCTTCTCCTGCAATCGTCGCGGATTCGTTCATCCAGGGGATGATCTCGTAATTGGCTTCCGGAATCACGACCTCGTGGTCTTTGTCCACGCCGCCCAGCGAGTGGACCGCCACGAAGGTCCGGTAGCAGACGTTCGGCTCCAGCTTGGTGCTCTGGGAATTCGGACTGATCTGGTAGGCCCGCCACTCGGCGTCGGTCTCGGTGTCGCCGGTCTGGACGCGCCGCCAGGCGATGCGGAAGACAAAACTCGCGGCATAGTCGCTCAGGTCACGCCACTCCGAAGAGTAGGAGTAGAAGGGGACATGGCCATAGGTATAGTCCTCATGGCCCGCAATCCGATTTTCACTGGGAATCTCCGTCATCATCCGGGTTCCGTAGGAGATGTAGTCTCCCGTCTGCACGGTATAGTCCCCGTCGATCTTGTCCCGCTTGACGGCATTGACCAGCTGAACCTGGACACCGGCGGTCAGCACCGGCTCCCAAAGACGGTTCAGATTGTCCTCATAGGTGGAAGGGATCTGCAGGAAGAGTTGCATCTTCGCGGCCAGGCGGAACACCTCAATGCGTCCGGCGCCTTTGATGGCGGAGCCGGTGCGGGTGATGTTGACGGAGGATGGCTCCTTCGAGCGCATGACGAAACTGCCCTGGACCGTCTGGGCGGCGAAATCGTGCTCGACGACCAACTCCCGCAACTGGGCCACCGAGGATTGTGACAGGTTATAGGTCAGCGGAGCATTGCAGATGGCATAGACCTCGCAGGCATTCGTCCCGCCGGGGAAAAGCCGCTCGGCATCGATATCAGAGAAGTAAACTGTCACCTTATAGACGGTGCTGTCGCCTTCCTGAACCGCCTCGGCACCACGGCCCAGGGCCGAAAAGACCGCGTTGGAGCCCGTCTGCCCGGTGGGATAGAAGAAGCAATCCACATTGGAAACGACGTTTTCGTTGTAGGCGTCGTCTCCCCGCTCGGTCGCCTTGACGAGGAGGTCGGGATGGATATTCGAGAGGGTAATCTCTATCTTGTTCCTTGCCGGGGCATCCTCCGTCCGGGTTTCGTAGGCCGAGCAGCCGCCCGCCAAAAGGAGGACAGCCAGCAGCCGGAAATATAGCGTTTTCCCATTCATAGCGATATCAGTTAACGTTCTGAACGAGGGTCCACTCGTTGTAGTCATCCACCAGGTTGAGGGCCACCGTGGCCTTCCCGGATGGATCCAGGTAGTACAGGCGCAGCGTCGCCCGGCTCGTCACCGAGGCCGGGATGTGCTGGGCCTTGATATAGAGGTTGTTCATCTGCTCGGGATCGATGTCGCCGCGCAGGGTCGTCAGGATATTGTTATCGCCGTCGCGGAGGAACTCGCCGTGCTCGTCCGTAAAGCCGAAGGCACCCGGGGAGCCCACGAAACGCGCCTGCCAGGCATTATAACGTCCGGCCCCAAGAAGGAAGGAGAACCGGGCAACCCGATTGTTGATAAAGACTTCGCCGCCCTCGACATAGTCGATGGTGGAAGCGTCGTAGTCGAGTTTCTGGATGGGCTCGTTTTCGTTGGCGCTGTAGTCGAAATCCGTATCGGTCAAGTTCCAGGGATTGGGCGCGACCAGCAGTTCGAGCGTGCTGCCCGCCATCACCAGACGGATGGTGTACTCGTATCCGCCGATCAGCGAAGTCACGATCGAGCCGTCGAGGGTCACCGTACCACCGGGATATGAGACCGTGTAGCTGGGATTGGTTTCATTCGGGGAGAGCGTCCATTCCGACTCTTCCACCGTTGTCCAGCCCGTCCAGGTACCGGGACGTTCCGTACCCCAGGTCTCGTTGGTAAAGGTATGGGAATCGGAGAATTCAAATTCGTCAGTACTGATCGTATTTGCCGCCGGGAAATTACCTGCTCCGGAATTATTAGCGTAACGATAGACCACCTTGGTTTCTGAATACGAACGCGTCGAAGTTATATCGCGCGAACGGCTTATGGTGTACGTACGGGTGCGGGAGCCCCGCGAGGTCCCCTCGATCGCCGCAATCTTGTACTTGAGGGAGACGCTGATCTTGTCTGAGGCGGTAGCTTCCCGCGGGATGGCATAGAGGAAATAACCGTCCATAAGGTCGATGGCTGTGCTTCTCACGCCGGTGTACAGGCCCGGATTGGCCGCCATCATTGCCGGCTGCACTGCGCGCAGGGCGGTCGCAAGCACGTTGCCGCTGTTGACAACATATTCCGGCGTGGACCCGCTGAAGCGCTCGGTGTCGAGCCACGTCGGTTCATAAGCCACGGCGTTGTCCAAGAGCAGGACGCCCTTGCGGTTGAAGCCCTTGAAAGCAACCTCCTCGATCATGTAACGGGTACCCTGCCGACTGATATTACCGGTTTCGGTCTGGAGATACTCCTCCGTCTCCGTCCGTTTATAAACCCTGTCCTGCGAAAATGTCCGGGTAGCCGTATAGGGTCTCCGGTACGGATAATCGCTGGTCGACCCGTCAGAGAAAGTATATGTATAGCCACTCCAAGTACTTCCGGAACGGGAAGTATATCGTTCATAATCCCCTCTCGTTACACCCGCTGTCGTCGGCACCTTGTCTTCGATCGCGGGATCCCCGTCGGTCGTTACGGTCTCGCCCTGCTTGGCCTCGGAGGAACCGGTGGCGGTAAAACTGATCGTTTCGCCCGCCAGGGAACTGAGGATCTCGAAACCGACCTTGGCCATGGCATGGCGGAAGTGCATGTCCACCTGGCCGGAGGAATAGTGGTCCTGGCTCTTGGAGACATTTTTGTGGGTAAGGCCGGAAGTGTTGGTGCCCCAGAGGATGTCCTTCTGGTTCTCCAGTTCGGCGACCGACATGTCGGAGGCGATGTAGTTGTCCGTGGAAATCTCCACGAAGGGAACGTCGTAGCGGGTCGTATCCGTCTGGACGCTGTTCTTCCACTGCTCGTAGGGAGCATAGGCGAAGAAGGTCAGGTTCTCCCCCTCTGTCATGGGCCAGAACTCGTCCACGCCGGAATTGGCCCAGGCCGTGCCGTTGTGAGCGAACTTGCGGTTGAAGAGGACGACACCGAAGGGATTGTAGGTCTCTCCGCCCGAGGTAACGGTGTAGCCCGCCCGCTTGATGGACGTGAAGGGCTGCCCGGCCGTATAGTAGGCATAGACACCGACGCCGTCGCTGTAGAGCTGGCTGGCGGAAGTGATATTGGGAATGTCCGAGGCGGCCTTGGTCATCCGCTCCCACCCGTCGGGCAGGCTGGCCTTGACGGCAATGGGAACGTCACCCTTCTCGAAAAGAGGGGTCTCGGTCTGCGGCGCAACCGGCAATTCCTTCACACAGGCCGTGAGAAGGACGATGGGCAGCAAGAGAAAACAACTTCTTTTCATACGATGGGCCTCCTAATCTGGTTCCTGCAGGATTACGTCGTCACCACCCGTAAGCCAGGGTTCGACTTCGGTGTCGATCTCGATCTTCTTGAGGTCGAGCGTAATCTTATAATTATAGATGTATCCGGGTTCCCAGCCGGACAGTTTGTAGTTCGTCAGCGTAGCGGAAAGCTCGCAATTCTTGTAGAGGTAGTTCTCGTTGGAATTGGGGTCGGACTGGCTGTCATGGAGCTTGCGTTCCACATCAAAGTTGACCGTGATGGTCGATCCGGGGAGGAACTGGTGGGGAATCATCAGCAGGATATTCTCCGGGATAAGGGCATCGTGCTCGTCGTAGCAGACGTGGGCAAGGACGTCCGGGGTGTTGTTGGGACGGCGCGGCGAAAGGTTGCCGACCGGCCAGCGGATTTCCACGGGCGTGCGGCCCTTGGCGTCGGTGCGGGTCGAGTCCGCCCAGGGGCGGCAGAAGCCCAGCACGGCCACACCCTTGAAACTGATGTGGTTGATCTTCAGTTCCAGGTCGGGGTTGTTGCCCTGGACGAAATCGACGGACTTGACACGGACCTGGCTGAGCGCATGGTGGAAATTGAACTTGACCTTGCCGTTTTCGGCGCCGGTCAGGCCGACGGTCGCGTCGTTGTTCCAGAGGGCTTTGCTCTGGTCCATGCAGAGGTCGGAGACCATGAAGTCCACCTGCTTGGAATCCTCGAAGGGGACCGTGTACCAGAAACCGACCATGCCGTTGCGGGCGTTGCGGTCGTCGAGCACCGGTTCGACCGGCGCGTTGGGATCATGTTCACCGCCGTTGTAGAGAGCGGGATTGTAGGGATAGTAGGCGATGAAGGATATCCGGTCCAGGGTGTTGCGGGGCCAGAAGCGGGAATCCGCCTCGGGATAGGTGCAGGAATAGGTCCCGCCCTCGTTGACGACCGTGACGGGCTGGTTGAAGAAGAGGTTCGGATGGTTGCGGTTGCTGTCTTCCCAACTGCCGGGCGTCACGCCGTCGGCCGCCTGGGGATGGAAGAAGCCGAAGACACCGAACTGCTTGCCCGCGGGCAGATGGGTCGTTCCGCTTTCCACGAAATAGTCCGTATAGGCCTTGGTCGCGTCGCCGGCGGAATAGGTGTACCAGGAGAACCCGATACGCTCCGGCTCCGGATCGACGAGGTCGATCTTGGCGCAGGAGTACAGCCCGAAGGCCAGCAGCAGCGATATGAGGAGTTTCTTGATCATGTTATTGTACGTCTATATCATGGTTGGACGAATCGTAAGGATCGGTCCACAGGGTCCAACTGTCAGCCGAGGCATCGATGACCTCTTCGAATTCGATGCGGTCGAGGCCGGCGGAAATCCAATAGATATAATGGTGTCCCGGCTCCCATTTCTTGACGCCGTAGGCATCCGCACCGTCCTTCCAGAGTTTCACGGAGAAGGAGTCGCCCTTATAGACGATGTCCTCCGTACCGTCGGAAGAGGCAAAACGGATGTCGTAGTTGAGCGTGAAGGTCGAATTGGCACTGATGTCCTGCGGCATGAGGATCAGCGAAACGACATTGGCGTCATTGACCACGACATTGTGTCCGGTCATATTGTAGGTAGCGCTGCCGGAAGTATCCCAGACCAGCGGACTAGCGGACGGGTCGGCGCAGACGCCGCTCTTTTTCAGTTCCGTCAGGGACATGCTGTTGACCGTCGCACCGGTACCTTCCCGCAGGCGGAATTCCACCAGGGAAAGGGCGTGACGGAAAGTCAGCAGCACATGGCCGTCGGTGAGCGCACCGTAGGTATAGGTGTTTTCGTGCTCGGTGTGGCTCTGGGTCTTGTAGATGTTCCGGATGGGCTCGGAGAACATCAGGTCCACCTGCGTGGCCGGGTCCTCGCCCTGGGTAAAACTGATGCTGGGCAGCCCGTTGGAGTCGTTGTCGTACGCTGTGGTCGTGCCGGATTTGTAGAGGTTGAGATTGGCGGCACCGCTGGGATAGTAACCCCAGAAACTGAGGCGGTCCGTATGGTCGCTGGTCGGATCGGAGCCGAATTCGTATTCGTTGGGCCAGTACTTGATGGGGCTGTAGGTCCAGCCGCCACCGGACTGCTTGGTCACCTGCGTCCCGTACATAAAGTCGGGGATATTGGTTCCGGCAGCCGTCTCCGCCTCCCAGGTCGAGGCCTCATGGAGGAAACCATAGACGCGGAAAACGGCGCCGGCGGCGAAGTCCTGCCCGGGAGCCACATAACTCGCATCGGCCTTGGTCCGCTTGCGGCCGTAAGTGGAGAAAGCCAGCGGCGTCTGGTCGGGGACTTGATCGACATCGACCCGCATGCATGCCTCGGGCAGCAGCGCCAGCAGGATCAGCGCCGCCCGGATCAACATTGCGTATATGCGATTATGATACATTTTAATTTTTGTTTTTGGAACCCGGGTGGGTGGTCAGACCCGCCCGGATTAGGTTGGAAGAATCTTTACAGATTCTCCGGGAGATAGACGTTGACATCATCGAGTTCGTCGATGACACCGTCACCGTTGACGTCAGCACGGCTGGACTCCCAATCCTGGACAGTAGCCTCGAACTTGACGTCGTTCAGACCGACGATGATGCAAAGATTGTACTTTTTGCCTTCTTCGATGGTCGGGAACGTGACTTTTCCGTAAACCGTCTGGGGAACCTCGGAATACTGCTTGGTGCCGAGTTTCTCATCGTAGGTACGGACATAATAGGTGATGGTCGCATCCACGACGGGCTGGGTGCCGGGGATGAGGATCAGCGGAGCATTCTCGTCCTTATAGACATTGACGGCGGTCTTGGTGACACCCTTGTTGACAGCGGCGAAGTTGGCGGGGTTGGCCACTTCCTTCAGGTCGTCGCGAAGTTCGCTCTCACCGGCGGCCGGATCGGCGGAAATCACCTGGGAGAACTTGATGTTCTTGACAGCGTCGATCATGGTCAAGTCGCCCGTGTAGAGGTCGAGGGTAGCACGGATGGCCTCATCGTCGGCAGCATAGACGATCGGGTCGCCGTTGGCGTCCGTATCGGCGCTCTTGATCTCGATCTTGGAAACGGTGATCTTGGTACCGCCATCCACACCGAAACCGACGGTCGGGTCCACGGTCGGGGTGGTCTTGATGATCACACCGTTGGGGCCGACAACGGCCGGGTCACCATCCTGGGAACCGCCCAACTTGGAGAGGATGTGGCGGAAGATGAACTTGACAGTCGTAGCCTGACGGGTCAGGTTGATGTTGACATCGTCGTCGGGATCGGTGTTGCTGAAGTCAGCACCGTTCTTATAGCCCCACAGCAGGTCCACATTGGGTTTGCCGGAGATGAAGGAATAGTTGACAATGTTGTGCTTGCTCGTAGCGTCGATGGCAAACCCGGTGATGCCGTAGGTGTTGTCGGCACCGCTGGCCTCAGGGTCGCAATACGGAGCATAGGCGAAGAAACTGACCTTCTGATCTTCCTTGGCCATACCGCTGGTCGGGTTCGGCCAGTACTTGATAGGAGAGTAGGTCCAGGCGTCCGGAGTGGCTTCGTAGGCAACCTGCTGGTTGTACATGAAGTCATTCGTGGCACCGGCAGCGGAGAAATCGTCCACGCCGCTGTAGGTGGCGAAGACACCGAAACCGATCGCCTTCAGATTGTCCAGGTTCATGTCCTCGAGGGAACCGGCCTTGGTAATGGTACGGCCGGAATAAGCCCCGAAGGAGACTACATCGCGCAGGGCGAGGTCAGAACGCTCGCTCTTGGCGCAGGAGACCAGAGCGACAGCTGCAATGACAGCGAAGAAAAAGGACTTTTTCATAATGCTTTTGTAAGTTTGTTGTTTGTGTTAATTTTTTCCTTGGTACCCGGACGGGCGGTCAGGCCCGTCCGGACAATAAAGATTACTCTTTGTTCTTGGGAAGATAGACCTCCAGCGTGGTGCCGGTCTCCCAGTCGGCGACCTCTCCGGAGAGGGCCACCTCGGAGATACCAAGGATCATCTTGATGGAGTTCTTCTTGCCGGCGCCGAAGCCGTTGGCGAAGGTAATGTCCTTGCTGATGATGTTCTCGACACGGCTGAAGCCACCTTCGAGGTTGGCGTCATCGGTCGTCACATAGTAGGTCACCTTCACGTTGACGGTCGTCGAGGTGGTCGTCGGGATGAGGGTGAAGTACTTGTTCTCAGCCAGAACAGGACCCGCGGTGGCGATAACGCCATCAGGCTGGTTCGCAGCCTTGACCGCACCGGCGTCCTTGACGTCGTCATGCAGTTTGGCACCGCTGACCGTCAGGGTCAGGTCGGTCGCCGTAGCATTCGTGACATCCCAGTTCGGAACCTTGGCCGTGGAGTTGTTGAGGTTGAGGACAGCCTCGTCATACATGCCGGGAACCGTCAGGACAACCTCGGAGATGGTGATCTTCACGTCGTCCTCGGCGGTACCGCCGATAGCGGCGATGTCGTAGGAAGCGACAGCCTCCAGGTTCAGCTGGGAAAGGGCGTGGTAGAACTTGAAGTTGACCTTGGTGCCGATGGCCGGCTTCTGGAGGTTGAGGTAAGGAAGGCCTTCGGCCACGGTGTTGGTGCCGCCGGCGACGTTGTTCCAGACAGCGCCGTTGGAGGTACCCCAGACGAGGTCGACGTTCTTGTCGAGGTCATCGGAGATCGTGTAGGTCAGGGTCGGATCGCCCGTATCGCTGTTGGCGGACATCGCGGTGATACCCTCGGTGCCACCGGCCGCGCTCACGTACGGAGCATAGGCGAAGAAGGACACGGAATGGGGTGCGGTGCTGACGGCGGCAGGACTCTGGCTGTCGGTACCGGCGTTCGTGGCAATCTGGTTCGGCCAGTACTTGATGGGAGAGTAAGACCATGCGGAAGAAGCATAGGTAACCTCCTGGTTGTACATGAAGTTCGGCTTCAGACCGCTGGCGTAGGTGCCGGCCGTCTCATACGCGAACACGCCGAAACCGGTAGACTGGAGTTTGGTGTTGTCCATCTCTCCGGCTTCACCGGCCTTGGTCTTCGGGACATACACGCTATAGTCGATGGGTGTGAACGCATCGCCTATGGTAGTAGCGTAGCGGGGGGACTCAATCTTGGCGCAGGAGGCCAGGATGACGACTGCTGCAGCAGTGAAGATAATTGATTTTTTCATAACGCGTTGTGTTTGTTTGTTTGTTTAATTTTGGTACCCGGACGGGCGGTCAGGCCCGCCCGAATAAGAATATTAGCTGTTCAGCGGAAGATCGACCTCGGCAGTACTACCGTCAACCCAAGGAGTAACCTCGGCCTCGAACTTCACCTCGGAGATACCCAGGGTCATCTTGATGCTGTTCTTGGTACCGGCAGCCAGACCATCGGAGAAGACGACATCCTTGCTGATGACATTCTTGACACGGCTGAAACCGTCCTTGAGGTCGGCATCGTCGGTGGTCACATAGTAGGTAACCTTCACGTTGACAGTCGTGGAACCGGTCTTGGGGATGACCATGTAGTACTTGCTGTCGGCAATGACATCGGCAGCGGTCCCGGTGACACCTGCAGGCTGGGAAGCGGCAGCGACTTTACCACCGTCCTTCAGGGCGGTATTGATGTTGGTACCGTCCACGGTGATGGTCATATCGGAGCCGGCAGCCATGTTCTCCCACAGCGGGGTGTTGGCCGTCGTGTTGTTGAGGTTGAGGTCGGCCGTCTGGGAAATGCCTTTCACCGTCAGGACCACGCTCTCGATGGTGATCTTCACGCCATTCTGGGCAGTACCGCCGGCAGCGGCCTGGTTGTAGGCAGCCTGGGCCTGAAGCTTGAGCTGGGCGAGGGCGTGACGGAAATAGAAGTGGATCTTGGTGTTGAGAGCCGGCTTCTGGAGACCGATGTACGGTTTGCCCGCGGCCAGGGTGATGCTGGTACCCGCAACCGTGGACCAGGTCTGGTTCGCTTCCGGATTCACCACACCCCACAGGAGGTCAACCTGCTGGGTAAGGTTGTTGGAAACCGTGAAGGAAACCTTCGGGTCACCGGTCGCGGCGTTGGAAGTCAGTGCGGTGATACCATAGGTCGCGTCGGTCACAGCGCCCGTGGAGGCAGTAGCGGCCACGCGCGGAGCATAGGCGAAGAAGGAAACCTTGTCTGCCTGCTCGGCGGTTGCGGGCTGGCTGTCGGTGTCGCCGGCCTGGATCTGGTTCGGCCAGTACTTGACGGGAGCGTAGGTCCAGGAGGAGGTGCTCACGTTGGTGTTGTACATGAAGTTGGGCTCAGCGAACGCGGCGGTACCCGTGGTCTGGTAGGCGAACACACCGAAACCTGTAGTCTGAAGGGTCGTGGTGGTCATTTCACCGGTAGTGCCGGCCTTGGTCAGGGCATTGCCGGAGTAGGCAGCGAAGTCGATCGGGGTCTGTTCCGAAACGACAGGCTCGGAAGTCTCAATCTTGGCGCAGGAGGCCAGGACGACGGCTGCAGCAGCAGCGAGAAGGATGGACTTTTTCATAATCATTTGGTTTTATTTGTTAATTATATTCGTTTCGTTACATCGGTATTTCAATGGTATCTCCTTCTTCCCAATCCGACACGGTCGCATCCATACCGCTCGCACGCTGCTCGGGCTTGACGTCCGGCAGGACGATGGCGGGCTCGGCGGCCGAGCCGAAGACCAGGCGGTACATGCCCCGGTAACCCGGGTTCGGATCGAGAATCGTTATCTTGTCACCGACCTGGAAGACATAATCCGCCACGGTCGTGTTATCTACGAGCAGCGCTGAAATGTTCAGCGAAGGATCGCGTTCATCGGAAGGTTTCTCACCGTTCGGCAGACCGAAGGTGTTGATGATGCCGTCGACGTGACCGACGCGGCGGCCCGCGTCGTCCATCGTCAGGGTCCACTGGTTGATGATCTGGATGGCCTCATCGGCGGCGGTCACGTCCTGGGTCAGTTCCCAGGTACGGGCCATACCCGAGGTGGAGGCACGGACACTCTTGAGGACGTCGGCATTGCCGGCATAGACCGTGACCCACATCTGGGAGACGATGTTCTTCGGATAGACGGGGATACGGATCGTGTAGTATTCCACCCTGTCCTTATAGTATTGCATCTCTTCCGCGTCGGACGCCTTGGTATCATTGGCCTGGGCGGCCATCAGGCGCCGCAGGTGCGTATAATAATACTGATACTCCTGGCTCATCTCCTCGGTGATCTCGAACTCCTCCGCCACGCCGGCCAGGAGGATCTCCGGATTCTCCACCGGGACCTCGTCCGAACCGCGGGTCGCCCAGGAGGCCGTCTTCGTCTCATGCAGGGAAGTCGCGGCGTCGTTGAAGGAGTTCATGTTCTCGAAGTCCATCTTCCAGTATTCTTCCGGGCTCTGGGAAATCATATACATCTTGTAGCGGCCCTTCTCCAGCTGGACCTCGACGGAATCGACGTTCGCCGTGGTCAGCGAGGTGTAGAAGGCGCCGTCACGGAAGAAGTACAGGGTAATACCCGTAGGCTTTTCGCCCTCAGGATAGGCTTCCACGGACCAGATGCACTTGACGATGACACGGACCGTGCTGCTATAGATCTCCTCCAGGGGACGACGCTTGCAACTCCCGAATACGGCGACCGCCAGGAGCAGAGCAAAAGCGATATTCCTACCTAACTTCCTCATCTGGCCGTCCTCCCGGAATGATCCACCCGCACCTTACGGGTGAAAATATATTTGAACGACAGGCCGACCTTGGTGGGTCCGACCCAACTGAGGCGTCCGTCGTTCTGGTAAATCAGATGATTGTCCCCCTGCGTGGCCTCGTAGTAGCGGAAACCGGTACCCATCCAGCCCAGGCCGAGGAAGGCCTCCATCCGCCAGCGCGGGCTGAGTTTCCAGCCGTAACCGTACAGGAGTGAAATGGCGCCGAACTCTCCCTGATAACCATTGTGGAGAGGTTCGACGTCGTAATAACCGCCGCTCAGTTCCAGACCCAGGAAATGCCCGCGGAGAATATCCATCGGGTCTTCCTTGTCCTTGCGGGAGAACCACCAGCGGGCGCCGAGATCCCACTTCAGCATTTCCCAGGCACGAGCGTTGTCGCGGGTCACCCACCAGGGGAAGGTGTATTCCGCATTGATGCTCCAGTTGTGCCCGATGGGGAAATCGAGGGAGATGTGCGGGGTAATCAAGAGGTCGGACACGACGTTGGTACCGGCGGCGAAGATGGGTTTCTTAATATAGAGCGGCGCAACATATTCCGGCTCGGGTTCCTGCGGGACGTCGAGCGGGGCGACGACAGCCAGGGTGTCGGTGAGGACAGCCGTGGTGTCGATAATTTCAATTTCATTGTCTCCGTCTTCAATCTCGATATCTTCCGCGACGGGGATCTCCGGAACCGGGGTGAGGGTGGCCGCCATGCCGGCACGGCGAAGTTGCGGGCAGATATTGTTGTAAACGTAATCCCAACTGGAGAGTTGGCGGAGTTTTTCCTCGCGGGCCTGTTCGGCCAGGTCGGCGTCGAGGATCTCCCCGAGGACCTCGCGGTCGGCCGCGGACAGATGCCCGTCCGTGGCGATCAGGCTGCGCAGGCCGTCCCAGTCCTCCCCGGCGTTGACGACTTCAATCTTGCCGGCCAGGGCAGGATAGGCCCGAAGGATGCGGTCACGCAGGGACTCGGCACGACGGAGGGCGAGGGCCTCGTTGTAAGAAACGGAGCCGTCCGGGGAGGCATAACCCGTAATGGTGATGCGGGAAATCTCCACGGTATCGCGGGCAAGCGCCGTCTCGATGGCCTTGATGGCATCGGCATTGGCCTCTTCGTCGAGGTCGGCGCGGCGGATGGCATAACGGACATGCTCATCTTTGCGAGGGGCGGCGGCACCCGCAGTCTGGGTATCGGTCTGGCCCTCAGCGGGCTGCGTTTCAGCGGCCTGCTGGCCTTCAACGGCCTGCGTCTCAGCGGCCTGCTGGCCTTCGGCGGTTTCTGCGGCAACCTGGCCCTCGGTCACTTGCTGACCCTCGGCAGTCTGCTGACCCTCGGTCGTTCCAGCGGCAACCTGGCCCTCAGTCACATTCTGACCCTCGGCAGTCTGCTGACCCTCGGTCGTTCCAGCGACAACCTGCCCCCCGTTCTGTCCGACGGTGGAAACCGGAACAACGCCCGCCAGCGAATCGGCGTGCGGCTCGGAAACGTGACCGGTCTGCGCAAGAGCGACCGTATCAGCAGCCGGAGCAAGGAGGGAATCCACTGCAGCAGAAGCAGTTGAATCGACTGTCGCAACAGCATCCGACGCTTCGGAAGCGGCAGAGGGGAAGCGCAATTCGACAAAACGGAAATGGCGGAACCAGGTCCGGTAGAACTGCCTCCAGGCAGGGAGAGCGGCCAGTTTGCGCTCCTTGACATCGGGAGCCTGATCGGAATCGATGATGGAGATGAACTTCAGCCGGGACTCGGCGGACAACTGCCCGTCGGAGAGGACCGCGGCGCGGAGATCATCCCAGGACTCGGCGTTCGGACGGAGCGTCACACGGCCGGAAAGGGAAGGATAGCGGGCGACAAGGTACTTGCGGACCGACTGGGCACGACGCCGGGAAAGCGCATAGTTGTAGTCGAAATTGCCTTCAGGGGAAGACCAGGCGCTCAGGGAAAGCGTGTCGGGCATGTCAACGGAGAGCAGGCTGTCGATCTGCTTCAGGACAAGGTCGTTGCCCATGTACTCCCGGTAGAGAACGGCGTCGTCAAAGGGGAAGAGCAGACGCTGCTTTATATCCTGGGCGCGCGTATAAAAAAAAGAACCCAAGAACAATACGAGCGAGAGGGCGCCTGCTTTTGCAGTCGCCGCCACGAGGCTGCGAAGTTGATTCTTGCGGTTCATTTTCTTATGGTTCGTCGGTTCCGAGTCAAAAAGCGGGCCAAAGCATTTTTTACGAAACCGGCTGCAAAGGTACGGCGAAAAAATTTATCTTCCAAAAATTATTTCATTTATTTGTACAAGAAATTTCCAATTCATAAAAAGTTTTTCCGCGTCGGGGGAAGGAGGGGTGCGAAGAGCGGGCAAACACGCGTTACGCCGGTTTTAAGGTATTTAATGAGCACAGACGGCCTCTACTGTGCACGAAAACGTTTTAATAAAGAATCGCTGTTGTTCCGTCATGCCAGAAAAGTAAGGAGATTTTAAAGATTTTATAAAAAATTAATCTTTTTACAAGATATTTTTGGAAAAGCGAAAAATAATCGTACCTTTGCGGGCAGATAATAACGTGAGCCATGACTGGAACCTTACTCTTGTTTTTACCCGTCACTGCATGCATTTTCTGCATAGCGCAGCATGTGATGCTGGCGTCACGGACCGAAACCTTCTGGTCTTATACATCCCTGCTGCTGTTCAGCGGAATCTTCCTGCTGACAAGTTGCCTGTACACCAATCCGGATCCGCAGCCGGACACCCTGATCCTGCTTACCCTCTGCGCGCAGTTTGCGGCACCCTGCATCATCCCCCTCGGCATCATCTACCTCCGGCAACTGCGCATGGGCCCGGCCATCCGGCATATAGACTATCTGTGGCTGATCTTCCCTATCGCGCTCCTGACAGCCGGTTCCGTGATTATATCCATTGTCGGCCAGGAGACCGCCGGGACCTTCCTCTGGTTGATATTTCGGGAAGGAGAGGACATCGCCCGCTCCTACAAGGGCGAAGTACTCTACAAACTATATATATGGAATGTACTCGTGTTCCGGGCTGTCCTGGGCTTCCAGATGCTGGTCCTGCTCATTTCCCTGTTTATTATCGCCCACAACGAAAAATTCCTTGTCCGGGACCTCTTCCGCTTCCTTTTCAAAGGAAAACGCATCCGGATCATCGCACTGCAATGCCTCCAGTTCTTTATGTGCATCCTGGTTTTCGCCCCTCTATTCTTCCAACTGCGCATTTCCCACTCCTCAGGCGGTATTTTCATTTGGATCTTAAGCATTCTGGCAGCCGCCCTGATCTATTTCCTGAGCTATTTTGCGCTGATGGGCGCCAGACGGACCATCAGCCTGAAAGAAATGAAAGACGCGCTGCGATACAACTTCTATCGGGGGGAAGAAGAAAAGGTCCTCGAAGGATTTTTCAACAATGTGGTGGAGAACGCCGATAAAGACGCCCTGGTACACCTCCAGGAAAGCCTCGACAAGAAACTCGACAACACTGAGAGGCATATTCCCCTGGAAGAGGAAGAAAAAACGCTGGGCGCAGAACTGTTAAAAGACAATGAAGCCGAAACGGAAGACGAACACGACCTTCTGCCCCGCTTCCGTCACATCATGAGGGAAAACAAACTCTTCCTGCAGACCAACCTGACGCTCGGGGACGTGGCGGAAGAGTTGCACAGCAACAAGACCTATATATCGAAACTGGTCAACAATACCTATAATATGGGATTTCCCGAACTGGTGAACACACTCCGCATCGACTACGCAGAACAATACATTCTCGAGCACAGGGAAGCAAAACAGGACGAAATTGCCACGGCCTGTGGATTCACCAGTGCATCATCCTTCAACAACATGTTCAAGAAGATGACGGGCATGACCCCGAAAGAGTGGGAAAGACACGCCACCACACGGGCCTATAGAAAGCACCTGCAGGTTACAAGTTCTAATGTAACAAATTCGAAATAATCAACGCTGAGCATATTCAGACGGTGATACTCCGAAGAAAGCACGGAAAGCAGTCGAGAAATACGACTGCGTAGAAAAACCGCACTCGCGGGCAATCACCGCGATATTGGACTCCCCGGAAAGAAGCATCTCGCTCGCCCGCTTCATCCGTTCCTCCTTCAGCAAAGCAGAGGGCGAAGTATTGGATTCGGCCTTGATCTTACGGGTCAGATGGACACGGGTGATACCCAGTTCCGCAGCGATCTGCTCAACCCCGAAATCAGGATCCGGATAGTGCTCCCTGATAATACCGACGACACGTTCCAAAAAAGCGGAGGGATCCTCGGGGAGCGTGCTCACCAGAGGGCGGGGCGCAGCAGGAAGCGCAGGTGACGAAGAAGGACGGGAAAGAGCAGGAGAAGGAGCCGCGGAGGCCTCCCGGGCGGAAGGGACCGGAGGAGTTGAAGGACTGGAAGAAGGCGGATCCTGGTGCGGGCGGGATACCTTCGAGAAAGATGTCACATCGGTCAGTCTCAAAGTCTCTTCACGGTCGCGATTATACGCCCGTTCACGCAAATACAGGAAGAGAGCCAAGCCGCAGAAAAGGAAGAGCAGAGCGGCTAAAAAATAGAGCCATAGGCCTGGACGGGACGGTGCAACTATCTGATTATCAACCGATGTTACATTTTCAAAAGGTAACAGATTCGAATACTCGACTTCTCGCTCCTTCTCGATCTTCGGCTCCTTGCCCAGTGGAATAAAGCCCGAAAGCGACGTGTAGGCATATTGATGCCCCCGCACATTTGAGAAACAAACACGCCCGCTGGAATCGGCGGAGATGGACGTAAGCGAATCGCAATTCAACTGCCCGCCCGATACATTGTAGTCCATGCGCCTGCCATTGCGGCCAATCCGGACAAGCCCGCGAGAGGCCGTAGCAATCCAAAGGGAAGAATCTTTGGGATCCTGGACCATGCCGACGACTCCGGCCGGTTCCAATTCGCGAAGAATCCTGTAAACGCCCTGTTCGGGGGAAGGAAGTCCTTCTTCTGCCCGAAGCCCGAAGGAGAGAAGGCAGGAAAGGAAGAAAAGTCCTCCAATTAGGCGTTTGCGAAGCATTTCAGCAAAACAGGGTTAAAAACGATTACAGCGATTTCAGCGCAAAAATCAAGGCCAGAAGCCCTTACAATGCCGTATTTAAGCTGTCAGACGGCTCTTTTCCCGCTTCAGGAGCCGCTTCTCCCGCCCCGGAGGACGACCCCGCTGCCTGGGCGGCCTCTCTCGCGGACTTATCGTAGGAGGAAATCTCCGCGCGACGAAGATCCGCCATGTGGCCGGCAATCAGCCGGCGCCAGGTCTTCCCGTCGGAAAGGAGACGCAACTTTGCCTTCTTCGCCTCGGCTCCGAGCGAGGCATCGTCCAATATCCAGAGAACATCTTCGCGGTCGGGACCGTCATAGTCACGGAGAACGGCGGCGCGCAAACCGGTCCAGTCTTCACCGTGGCTCCGGAGAAGGATGCGCTCGGAAGGAACACCCGCGCGCAGGAGGAGATCCCTTGCGGATTCAGCCCTGCGACGGGACAGACTCTCATTCTGGGAGAACCGGCCTTCCGGCGACGCCCAGGCATCCACGACAAAGACCGTCCCAAGCGAAGCGGCGTCCGAGGCAAGTTGATCCAGACGGGAGTCGGCCTCGAAAGAGGACTTACCCACCGCTGCCGGAAGGAACAATCCTCCGGAGCGTGACTTCCCTTCCAGAGCGGCAAGATCAGATGACGAGGCATCACCGGCGGCGGGGACATCCTCTGCCTGGCCGCTGCCGAAGACCAATTGCACATCGGCCTTTCGCAAAAGCGGGAAATTGCTCTTGTACAGGACATCCCAGGCTTCTCCGACCCAAAGGTCCTTCAGACGCTCCTCGCGATCCGCGCCGCGTGCCGTAACAATAGCCAGGGCTTCCTCCCTCCAAGGGTGGCTGGAGCGACGCAGATACTGCTCAACGCCCTCCCAGTCTTCGGAGACGACGACGGTCCGGATAAGCGAGTCCGGAAGTTGCGGATAACGGTCGCGCAACCACGATACCATATTGTCCGCGCGCTCGCGCGCGAGGCGCGCATTGACCGCCTGCGGACCGTCCGGAGAGGACGCGACCCGCACCAGGACATACTGCAGCGGGAGCGCAGCGCCCTGCAGCGCGGCATCCAGCCCGTCGATGGCGGCGGCATTGCGACGATAAAGCGAATCGACGGCCTGCTTCCCGAAACGGAAGTGGAGCGACTGACGGACAATCTTCCGGGCCGGCTCCGCCGACCCGTCCGAAAGCGCTTCGGTGCCCCTGGCGGAAAAGCCTCCGCAGACGAGTCCGAGCAGGCACGTCAGCAGAAAAGGTAACACGGCGGGAAGGCGTTTCATTTCTAAACAATTGTCCGTATTTGCAAATATCAACATAAATATTTGAAAATGCAACAAAAACTGCAAAATAGTAGCCCCAGAGGCCCAAAAAGATTTCCACTTCTCAAAACTCTTTGCTAATTTCGCACTATGGAAAAGACGGAAAGTGCGATCTTGGAAGGGCTCGACCCGCAACAGCGGCTGGCGGTCGAGGCGAAAGACGGTCCGGTGCTCATCGTAGCGGGAGCCGGATCGGGAAAGACACGGGTGCTCACCAGCCGCATCGCCTATATCCTGGAACAGGGCGGCGACCCGTCGCGGGTCCTGGCGCTGACCTTCACCAAGAAGGCGGCGACGGAAATGAAGGAACGCATCGCGCTGATGGTGGGCGAGCGGAGTGCCCGACGCCTGTACATGGGCACCTTCCACGCCATTTTCGTCCGCTTCCTGCGCGAATATGCCGAGGTCCTTGGCTACCCCGCTTCCTTTACCATCTGGGACACGTCCGACTCGACAAGCGCCATCAAACGCTGCATCAAGACCCTGGGCATCGACGACAAGGTGTACAAGCCCAAAGATGTGCTCGCGCGGATTTCCAACGCCAAAAACAATCTGGTGACCGTCCCGGCCTACCGGGCCAACGACAAGGCGCTCAGCAGCGACGCGGCGGCCCGCAAGCCGCGTATCGTCGACATCTACGCCGCCTATCAGGAGATGGCCCGACAGGCGGGCGTGATGGACTTCGACGACATCCTCCTCAACATGAACATCCTCCTGCGGGACTGTCCGGAGGCGCTCGAGGCCATCGCCGGCCACTTCGACTACCTGCTGGTGGACGAGTACCAGGATACGAATTTCGCGCAGTATCTTATCCTGAAGAAACTGGCCCAACGGCACCACAACATCTGCGTAGTCGGGGATGATTCGCAGTCCATCTACGCATTCCGCGGCGCGAAAATCGAAAACATCCTCAACTTCCAGAAAGATTATCCCAAAGCCCGGATCTTCCGCCTGGAACAGAATTACCGCAGCACGCAGAACATCGTCAATGCCGCCAACACGCTGATAGCCAAGAACGAAGGCCGCATCCCGAAGAAGTGTTTCTCCAAGGGGGACGCCGGCGAAAAGATCCGCCTCATCCGCTCGTACACGGAAACGGAAGAAGCCCTGCTGATCGCCTCGTCCATCATCTCCCGGATGCAGTCGGACCACGCCCAGTACCAGGATTTCGCCATCCTGTACCGGACCAATTCGCAGTCCCGGGCGCTGGAAGAGGCCCTGCGCAAGCGCAACCTGCCCTATGTCATCTATTCCGGCAACTCCTTCTTCGAACGGGCGGAGGTCAAGGACATGATGGCCTATATGAAACTGGTGGCCAATCCCGACGACAGCGAAGCCTTCCGCAGGATCGTCAACAAACCGGCCCGCGGCATCGGCGACACCACTGTGGAGGCGCTCTCAGCGGCGGCCGCCGCCATGGGCTGCCCGCTCCTGGAGGCATCGACCCGGGACGGGCTCGAGCAGTACGGACTCCGGACGGGAGCCATCGCCAAACTCCGGGCCTTTGCACAGATGATTCTGCCGCTCCACCGCCGGATGGCTTCGACGGATGCCTGGGAACTGGCGACAAGCCTCTCCAACGCCTGCGGTCTGCACCAGTCCTTCAAGGAAGACAACTCCGTCGAGGGGCAGTCCCGCGCGGGCAATATCGAAGAACTCATCAACAGCGTCCGGTCCTTCGTTGAGAGCCGCCACGCCGCCCTTGTCGAGGATATGGTGGCCGAGGGGACCCTCTCGGACATGTCGGAAGTGGACGAGGCCTCGCTGCCCGTCGTGACGCTCGGGGAATTCCTCGAGGACATCTCCCTGCTGAGCAACATCGACATGACGGACGACGGCGAAGACGCCGCCAACAAAATCGCCCTGATGACGGTCCATACGGCCAAGGGACTGGAGTTTCCTTATGTCTATGTGGCCGGAATGGAGGAAAACCTCTTCCCTTCCGGCGGCATGCTCGCCGGCCCCGCCGATATCGAAGAGGAACGGCGGCTGTTCTATGTGGCGCTGACCCGGGCAAAAAAGGCTGTGGACCTGACTTTCGCCTCCACACGCATGCGCAACGGCCGGCACGAATCCAATGCGCCGAGCCGTTTCCTGCGGGAAATCGATCCGAAATACCTCGCCAACCCGCTCCGTGCAGACCAGGACGAGGAAGACAGCGGCTTCTCCGGCTTCGGGCGGAACTTCGGCAGCCGGCCCGCCGCTTATCCCTCCTTCGGAAGCCGGCCCGGCGGTTCCCCCCTCCAGGGCCGCTTCCCGCATGCCGCTTCGGCTCGCACCGCCGGCACGATGCCTGCTTCCGGCCGTCCTGCCGCACCCCCGACCGGCCCCGCGGTGCGGCTTCCCCGCCCCTCCGGCGCTCCCGTCCGCACGCCCGATCCGGATTTCATTCCCATCTCCGTCCTCGACCTCAAGGAGGGCCAGCGCATCGAGCACAACCGCTTCGGCTACGGCGACATCCTGGAACTCTCCGGCCCGCCCACCGACCGCAAAGCCCGTATCCGCTTCGACGACTACGGAGAAAAAATCCTTCTCCTCAAATACGCCAAACTGCGTCTGGCATAACGGAAAAGAGACCGACTCGGGTGAGCCGGTCTCTCCGTAATACGACAGGCAAACGCCTATTTCTCTACCAGGGCATTCGCATCCTCCGAGTAGGCGGCAACCTGCGAAACATCTTCGTAGTTGCCCACGTTGTGCACATAGACCTTGGCACCCTTCTTCCAGGCGGAGACGATGTTGTTATAGACCTGCTGGCCGGAGCCGGGCGTACCGTTGGCCTTAACCTCGGAGTCGATGTGGATTTCGGCGTTGTCGGCGAAAGTGATATTCTTCACATTGCCGCTGCCGAGCCAGTGATTGAAATCGACGTTGTATGTTCCGCCCGCCGTATAGGTTCGGGTCAGGTCGGCATACTCGAGGTTGGCGAGGTCCTGTACCCAGTCGGCGAAGCGGGCCAGGTGCATGTCGAAATACTTCAGTTTGTCGCAACCGGGCCAGCGGCCGCCGCGCATGTTCGGGCCGAGGACGACTTTCTCCAGGGAAGCACAACTATCCATATACAACTGGACATAAGCCGTCCAGTCATGGACGTCGAGTTCCTTGATGTTTGGACACCACCAGGCAATCACCACGTCAAATTCTCCGTCCGTGGCGCTGCGACGGGTACCGAGGTTCTTGAAAACCTGGATGCCTTCGAAGGTCGCGGCACTCGTCCAGTCGATCTCGATGGCACGCCATGAATCGGCAAGAGCTGTTTCCCGGTAGAAGGTTGCGGCCTTGTCCGGGTCGATGGTCCCGTCGGTACGGACCATCTCGGCGATGCTCGGGTTCTTGGTCTTGAGGGTCTCGATCAGGCTCGGATCGGCAAAGATGCCCTTCATCCAGTCCTTATCGGGCTCCGGATCGGTGCCCGGGTCCGGATCGGTATGCGCCTGCTCACCTTCGGGAGCTTCGTTGCGTTCCGTGTTCGGGTCGTCGATGCGGAACTTGTTGGCGGGGATGCCGTTCTCGTCGACGTTACCTTCGGCGAGGGCGTCCGGGTCATCGGCATAGGCGGGAACAGTCCCGAGTTTCTGCTCGATGTTGACGCAGGAATAGACCTCGATCGTGGCTCCGCGCTTCCAGCCCTCATAGACGTTCTTCCAAGGCTGGGCGGCATGGTCATAGAGGAAACCGGCGTCGATCTTCACCTTGGCGTTATCGCCCAGCGGGAAGGTGCTCTCAGGTCCGAGAACAACATATTCACCCGTCATTTCGCGGCGGATATCCAGATCCACGATCGCCGTGGTCGGATCGGAGAAGGACAGTTTCCTCAGCAACTTGGCCCGGCTGGCGTCAATCTTCTTGACGGCAGGGCACTGGGCGCCGGAAACGATTCCCACCATCGGACCGACAATCACATTCTCCAACTTTGCATTGAAGTCGCAGATGACGTTGAGATTCTTGACCGCGCTCTTGGACAGGTCGAGGGTGTGGAGTTCCGGGCAGAGCCAGATGGCCAGCAGCGGATTGCCTTCGCCGACCCCTTCCAGGCCCGGGAAAAGTTCAAGGCCTTCCGTGGTCTCGGTCCAACTTACCGCCAGGTCGAGCGTATTCTGGCCGCCGTTATCGGTGGAGCCGCCATGCTTGATCTTGGCGGCCCCGGCCACATCCAGCATCTCCAGGTCGTCGAACAGCGGCTCGATATTGGGGTTGCGTTCCATCAGGGCGTGACGGAAGCCCCAGTCGTCAATCCAGCCTTCCGCGACGGTCGGCTTGGTGAAATTGACCTCGCCGGAGATAATGACCGGCTTGTCGCCGTATTCTTCATTCTTGATGCCGATACGGGCAGGAACACCCACGTAGGGCGCGCTCGGGATGACGCCGAACTTGATCTGGCGGCCGGACACCGTGACGGCGACCTTGACCGTTTCGAATATTTCGTCTCCCTCTTCCTGCCAGACCACGGCAACGGAGTCGAGACCGGAGCGGAATCCGTCACCCTCGATGATGACGGCGTCGTGGACACCCGCTTTGAAGGTACCGGTAATCTTTTCCTTCACCGTGAAGGGATAGACGATTTCTTCCGTTCCTCCATTATCAGGATCGGTATTCGGTTTAGGTTCCTGTTTGCAACTGATTGCAGCCATGGCGCCGAAAGCAGCCAGGGCCAACATTACAAAACGAAATTTCTTCATGGCGCATTAATTTTATGACAGGGCGAAGTTAGAAAAAATAATTAGTAATCCAAGGAAAAATTATAAAAATTTTTAAAAATCATTTGGCCGACTCCTTATTTCTTTCTATCTTCGTACCATAAAATTGAAAAACAACATGGTATCTTACCGCAGAATCCTCCTATCGGTCCTCCTGGCTGCCGCAACTCTCATGGCCGCCGCACAGGACCGGGGCGTCAAGGGAACGGTCCGGGATACGCAGGGCAACCCGCTTCCCGGCGCCATGGTCCAGGTAAAAGGCACGGCCGTCCACGTCCTGACGGACTCCAAAGGCAGTTTCTCCATGGACCGCGTTCCCACGTCCGCCGTTCTGGAAATCTCTTTCCTGGGCATGATGACCCAGGAGATCCGCGCCGCCGGACGCACGCTCGACATCACCCTTAAGGAAGACACTGAACTGCTCGGCGAATCGGTGGTGGTGGGCTACGGCTCCCAGCGCAAGGGTCTGGTCACCGGTTCTGTCGCCAGCGTAAAAAACGAGAAACTCACCGGCGCACCGGTCGGCAACGTCTCCAACCTCCTGGGCGGCCAGTTGCCGGGCATCCTCTCCAAGCAGACGGGAGGCCAGCCGGGCGACGACTCCGCCACGCTGAGCATCCGCGGTTTCGGCAATCCGCTGATCATCGTGGACGGCGTGGAATCCTCCCTGAGCATGCTGGACCCCTGGCAGATCGAGTCGGTGTCCGTGCTCAAGGACGGCTCCGCCTCCATCTACGGAGCACGCGCGGGTAACGGCGTCATCCTCGTCACCACCAAGCGCGGCTCCGTGCAGAAACCGACCATCAACCTCAACGCATCCTTCACCCTGCAGGGTTCCACCCGCATCAACCAGCCACAGAATTCCGGCCAGCGGGCTCAACTCCAGCGCGACCTCCATTTCAACCAGGGACGCGACGAGGCTTCCGCCCCCTACACGGCCGACCAGGTGGCGAAGTATTTTGCCGGAAACGATCCCAACTACCTCAATACGGACTGGTTCGCCCAAACCATCCGCAATTTTGCCCCGCAGCAGAACCACAACGTGAGCATTTCCGGCGGTACGGAACGGCTCCGCTACTACGGTTTCTTCGGGGTCAATACGCAGGAGACCATTATCCGCAAAGACGGCGGCAACTACACCCGTTACAACTTCCAGGTGGCCGTCGATGCACGCATCCTCGACAACCTGACCCTCAACGTGGATGTGAATTCGGTGTGGGAGAACCGCTATTTTTCCTATCTGGGCCTCTTCGGGGGCAGTAATTTCTGGAGCCAGCTCTACGCTTCCGACACGAAACTCCCCTACCAACTGCCCAATCCGGAGTATCTGGCCTACGGCGGCATCGGATACGGCAACATCGTGGCGGCCGGCAGTACGGAATTAAATGGGTACACGCGCACGCGAAGCAACAACACCCGTCTGTCCGCCACTCTCCGCTACGACGTCATGGCCCTGCCCGGACTGAGCCTCAAGGCCTTCGTAAGCGACCAGGAGACCAACGGCAAGCAGAAAGAATTCCGCCGCCAACTGGCCTTCTACCGCTACAGTCCCTTCACGAAAATCTATTCGCTGGACCGTATGGGCCAGGATCCGACCCAACTCTCCGAGAACAGTTCATGGAGCCGTACCTTCACCCAGCAGTATTCCATCAATTACGAAAACCTTTTCGCCGATGCGCACCGGGTCATGGCCATGGTCCTGTTCGAAGGCATCACCTACCAGAGCGACTGGCTGCAGGGCAGCCGTCCGGGATTCATCAGTTATGCCATCGAGCAACTGTCCGCCGGTGACCCCGCCGACTCCTTCGCCAACGGCGGCGCCAGCGAGATGGGCCGCGCCAGTTGGATCGGCCGCCTGAACTATTCTTTCAAGGACCGCTACCTGATCGAGACCATCCTCCGCGCCGATGCTTCGGCGAAATTCCCGAAGGAGAGCCGCTGGGGCTTCTTCCCGAGCGTATCCCTCGGCTGGGTTATCACCCAGGAGGATTTCCTGCGCAACTCCCGGGTGGTGGACAACCTCAAACTGCGCCTCAGTTACGGCGCATCCGGCAACGACAGCGTCTCGAACTTCGCCTACCTGTCGGGATACGGCATGGACGGACAGTATAAACTGGAAGAAACCACCTACCAGGGCCTCTACGTGACCGGTCTGGCCAACCCGACCCTGACCTGGGAGAAAATGTCCATCTACAATGTCGGCCTCGACTTCGGCCTCTGGAGCCGCAAACTCTACGGTAGCATCGACGCCTTCTACCGCCAGCGGACCGGCATCCCCGGCCAGCGGCGCAATTCCCTCCCTTCGACCTTCGGCGCAGACCTGCCCGTGGAGAATCTCAACGCCATCGACACGCGTGGCTTCGAACTCCTGATCGGCACGCACCTCCGGGCGGGAGACGCGACCATCGACCTGAGCGGCAACCTGACCTGGGCCCGTTCCAAATGGTTGTTCTTCGACGAACCGGACTACGAAGACCCTGACCAGGACCGCCTCAACCGCCGGACCGGCCAGTGGACCGACCGGACACTCGGCTACAAATCCGACGGACTCTTCGCATCCTTCGAGGACATCGTCGCCCTTCCCTACAACTATGAAGCCCTCGGAGAGAATACCAAGAAGGCCCTCCGCCCCGGCGATATCATCTACAAGGACCTCAACGGCGACGGCGTCGTGAACTGGCGCGACCAGGACGATATCGGCAGCGGCTCGATGCCGAAATGGGTCTTCGGTATCAACGCCTCCTTCTTCTGGAAGGGCCTGGATGCCAATCTCCTGTTCCAGGGCGCTTTCGGCTACTCGGTCAACGTGGACTTGAGCAGCGTTCCGACCGCCTTCTCCTACGACCACCGCTGGACGCTGGAAAACAATGACACGAGGGCGCTGGTTCCCCGCTACGGCGGCTCCTCGACCAACGGCCTCGCGTCCGACTACCGCATCCACAACGCGGCCTACATCCGCCTGAAGGACGCATCCGTCGGCTACACGCTCCCGCAACGCTGGACCCGAAAGATCCACCTGGACCGCGTCCGCTTCTATATCGCAGGCACCAACCTCTTCACCCTTAGCACCTTGTCGAAGTACGGCGTGGATCCGGAGGTCCCCGACGGAAACGGTCCGTCGGGCGAAAGGATCAGCCTGGTCTATTACTATCCGCAACAGCGGACCATCAGTTTCGGCCTCAACCTTACATTCTGACACGCCATGGACAAGAAAAGATATCTCCTTTGCCTTGCGGTGGCCGCGCTGACGGCCGCCTCCTGCGAGAAAATCCTGGACAAGAGCCCGCTTGACACCTACACGGACAAACAGGTGATGAGCGACCCCAACCTGCTGGACGCCTTCATCGCCACGCAGTATCTCTATACGCCCGTCCTGTGCGGAGATGCAACGACGCTGATGAATTCCTGGCAGGGAACGGGCAGCCCGCTCAACAAGGACGCCCGTTCCTCCGACTCGAACTATTTCATGGACAACAGTACACAGTTCTTCGGCCCGACGCTGACCCTCGACGTGTCGGACGAGACGCGTTACATGGCGGACAAACGCGCCGGCGGCATCTATTCCTTCAAATTCTTCGGCATCACCCCGAACGGCGGCATGCTGGAATACTGGGAGAATGCCTACTACACCCTGCGCAACCTCAACCGGATTCTCGCCGAACTCCCGAAGTCGCCGCTGGCCGCCGATCTGGTAACCCTGCGTACGGGCGAGGCACGCTTCCTGCGCGCTTTCATCTATTTCTCCATGGTCAAGCGCTACGGCGGCGTCCCGCTGCTGACGCAGGTCCCCGAACTGGATTCTCCCAAGGAACTGCTCTACCCCGCACGCAACACCGAGCAGGAAATCTATGATTTCATCATCTCGGAGATGGACCTGGCGAAGGTGGAACTGGAGAAGTCGCCGGGCTACAGCCGCGCCAGCAAGTGGGCGGCCCTGTGCCTCCAGGCCCGCGCGGCCCTCTATGCAGGCAGTATCGCCAAATACGGCACCGTCCAGCTGGACGGCCTGCTGGGCATCCCGGCCGACCAGGCGGACCACTATTTCCAGATTTGCTACGACGCCTGCAAGGAAATCAAGGAAAAGGGACCCTTCTCCCTGTACCGGGGCAATCCTGACAAGGTCCAGAATTTCAAGGACATCTTCCTGGTGGAGCAGAACTGCGAGGTCATCATGGCCAAGGTCCACGAAGGAAAGGGTTTCAACGCCGGCGGCCGTACGACCTGGTCCTGGGACACCATCGAGGCGCCCGAACCGCAGGTCTGGGGCACGGGCAACATGAACGCGCCCTACCTGGAGATGGCCGAGGAGTTTGAGATGCTGGACGGCACGCCCGGCACGCTGGACCGCGACCTGGTCGCCTCCAAACCCTGGTCGATGGAAGAACTCTGGGGCGGACGCGACCCGCGTTTCTACGCCTCGATCTGGACCAACGGAACAGCGTGGCGTGACGCGGTTTCCTACACCTTCGGCGCCGAGTACAACAAGGGCAAGATGACCAAGCAGGGCAGCGGCATCATCGACATGCACTGGGGTATCAAGCCGATGAGCGGCGAAACGCTCTACCAGGCCGACCTGTCCTATCAGGGCATGCCGGCCGTGGGCAAGCAGATTGACCACCACGCCCGCTCCGGTCTCCAGAACCCGGGATTCGGCATCATGAAGTATGTCGATCCGAGTGCAGACAACATGGTCTGGCTGGCGGAATCCCGCACGGACTATATCATTTTCCGCTATGCGGAGGTACTGCTGAACATGGCGGAAGCCTCCTTCGAACTCGGCATCGGCGACGCGGAGGGACTCATCGACGAAATCCGCGACCGCGCGGGCATGGGGCCGGTCAAGGCGCTGACCCTGGACGCGATCAAGCACGAGCGCAAGGTCGAACTCGCTTTCGAGAACCACCGTTACTGGGACCTGCGGCGCTGGAGAGACGCCGAGACGGCGCTGACCCGCAGTTTCACGGGCATCCGCTATGTCTTCGACTGGGCTTCCCAGAAGTTTCTCATCGAGTTCCTCCCGAACATCGACGGACAGAACCAGCCGACCTTCCCTGCCCGCTGCTACTACTTCCCGATTACCCTGGCCCGCAGAAGCGCCAACACAAATCTGGTAGAAAACCCCGGCTATTAACAAGTTATCTTTATGAAAATCCTCAAAAAAGGCCTGCTGTGGCTGTCGACGGCAATGCTCCTGCTGGCGGCCTGCAGCGACGGAAAGGGCAAGGAAAACGGCGGAAAACCGCCCGTCCGGCATGAGTGGAGCGACAAGCAGGACATGATCGAGTCCATCTACAAGATTGCGGACGAGTTCGGCCTCAAGGTCATCGCAGATCTCAACCTGAAGGGCGGCGGCCTCTACCCGGACAATCCCGAATACCTCGCCGCCCTGACCGGCGTTTATACCGAGGCCTTTTTCCAGGCCTTCGGCCACCACGAATCCTTCTGGGGCTGGTACATCGACAACGAGATCAATCCCCTCCTGGAATCCAACACCGAGGAGTCGCTGTTCTGGCGGAAACTCTGGAAGGGGCTCACGGACAAATGCCACAGTCTGGCGCCGGAGAGCAAGGTGACCATCTCGCCCTTTTTCATCCTCGACAAGGGCGGAAAACGGGGCGTGTGGCCCTACTATGAGCCCGCGGATTACGCCGCCTGGTGGGAAAAGACCCTCGCGGAAACCGGCATCGACGTACTGATGCTCCAGGATTCCGGTGCCGAACACCTGTCCATTTTCACGCTGGACGACCGCGAACCTTTCTTCAAGGCCGTTTCCGAAGCCTGCGCGAAGGCCGGCGCCGAGTTCTGGGTCAACATCGAAAGCGCACAGGTCTTCTGCAAGGACTGGGACGAGGCGGTGAACATGGAACGGACCAAGACAAAGGACTGGCGCTATACCGGTACGGACTGGCTCCGGGAGAAGATGGAACTCGCGGCCAAATACGCCACCAACCTCATCAACTGGGGCTATTACCCAGCCATGAATCCGCTGGAGAAGACCAGCGGCCTGACACCCTCCGACATGGATGGCATCCCCGCCAACCAGGCCCTGGCCAATGCCGCTTACAGCGAATACAAGGCCTATTTCGAAGGGCTTTCCACGGAGATTCCGGCCGGAATGAAATGCATTCCCAAACTCAACGGAACGCTGTGGTGGCTGGTACCCAACGCGAAGGGCCTGTCCACCGGGGAACTTTACAATGCCCTGCGCCGGGAAATCCGCGGCCAGCGCAATGCCGGCATGGAGTATATCTGGATTGTCAACGCTTACGGTTCTTTCTCTGTTAAAAAATGAAACATTCACCGCTTTTTTTCCTGGCCGCCCTGGCGGCAGCCGCCGTCTCATGCGGAACGAAAAACCTTTCCGGTGAGGAGATCATCCGGACCTTTTTCTCCCATGCCGACGACCTCGGCATGAAAGTGATCGTAGAGACCAGCGTCACCGGCGGCGGGCTCTACGAAGAAGGGGCCGACCTGGAAGCGCTGATCAGCCGCCAGCAGGACTGGATGCGGCGCCTCCACGGCCGTTATGGACTCCATCCGTCTTTCGCCGGCTGGTACTATGGCAATGAAATCAATCCCGTGGACACCCTTGACGTGGCCAAGAGCCTGTTCTGGCGGACCCTCTGGGGTGCTTCCTCCGTAACGGCCAGGGAGCTGGACCCGGAGGACGTGACCACCATCTCCCCCTTCTTCATCCTCGATACGGAGGAGTGGCGCGGATTCCGCTATTTCCAGCCCGAGGAATACCGCGTCTGGTGGGCTGAGAGCCTCCGTGCGGGCGGCATCGACATCCTGATGCTGCAGGATTCCGGGGCGGAACACCAGGCCTTCTTCACCCTGGAGCAGCGGCGTCCCTTCATGCAGGCTTTCGCCGATGCCTGCCGGGAAGCCGGGTCGGAGTTCTGGGTCAATGTCGAAACCGGACAGGTCCGGGCCAAGGACTGGCCGGACGCCGTCGCCATGGAAAAGGAAAGGCGGAGGGCCTGGGAGTTCACCCCCATCGATTTCCTCGCCCGGAAACTGGCCCTGGCTGCCGAATACGCGACCGGGACCATCAACTGGGGCTATTACCCGCTGATGACCCCCACAGACGGGGTGACGGTCAGCCTGAAGGATATCGACGGGCAGAAAGCCATCGACCTTTCCACCCGAAAAGAGAATTACGAGGCCTACCGGGCTTATGTGGCGACGGTTCCCGCCGAGCCGGCTCCGGGGCAACTGACCCGTCCTGTCCTGGGCGGGACCCTCTGGTGGCTGCCGCAGGGCATTGACTCACTGCCCCGCAAGGCGGCCGTCCGCGCCCTCTGCGAGGAACTGGATGCACTCCACGCAGTAGGCATCGACCTGGTCATCCTGGGCGCCCTGCCCCAATATTTCGGAGAATGATACGTGCACTGGTCCTGTCGCTGCTGGTCCTTCTGGGGAGTCGGGGCGTAGAAAATCTCCGCTGCGAATATCTGGAGAATCCCCTGGGCATCGACGCTCCGCAGCCACGTTTCACCTGGACCCTCCGGGACGGACGGCACGATGTACGGCAGGAGAGCCTGCGGCTGGTGGTGGCGAGCGATCCGAAACTGAAAAAAATCATCTGGGATAGCGGAGAGGTGGAAAGTCCGCAGATGCGGGCCGTCTATCAGGGGCCGCAGCTGACGCCCCGCACCCGTTATTGGTGGAGCGTGGAAGTCCGCGGCAACCGCGGGCGCTACCGCCGTCCCCGGCCCGCTTCTTTCGAAACGGGGAAAGGCGGCGAGCCCTGGCTGGGCCGATGGATCGGCGACGGCCGGGATACCACATGCCTCCCTGTCCCCTATTTCCGCAAATCCTTCCATCTGAAGCAGAAACCCGTCCAGGCGAGACTTTACATCGCCACGCGCGGCCTCTCCGAGGTCCGCATCAACGGGGCTCCGGCCTCGGACCGTCGCCTCTCCCCCGCTTTCACCCGTTTCGACCGCCGTTGCCTCTACACGACAGACGACGTGACGACCCTGCTCCAAGCAGGCGACAACGCCATCGGCGTGATTCTGGGCGGCGGCTGGTACAATTTCCAGTCGCGGGCTGTCTGGGAGTTCGAGCGCGCCGTCTGGCGGGCACGGCCCTCATTCTGCCTGGAACTGCATCTGCGCTATGCGGACGGCACGGAAGAAGTGGTGGCAAGCGGCCCCGACTGGAAGACATCCGAGGGGGAAATCCGTTTCGCGAGCATTTACACGGGCGAGCACACGGACCTGCGCCTGCGGCAGGAGGGCTGGGCCGGTTCCGGCTTCGACGACAGCCTCTGGACGGCCGTGTCCGAGGCCGGGGCCCCGGACTGTCCGCTTGTCGCAGAGGCCATGCCCCCTATCCGCGTGCTGGATGAATTCGCCCCCACGGACCTGCGGCAACTGGACGACACGACCTGGATCTACCGTTTCCCGGAGAATATGGCCGGGGTGACGAGGCTCAGCATCCGCGGCGAGGCCGGCACCCGGCTGCGTCTCCGCCACGGGGAGGCTCTCCGGGAAGACGGCCACGTGGACCAGTCCACCATCGACATTTACTCCAATCCGATGGGCGGACGCGACCCCTTCCAGACGGATATCTACACCCTTTCCGGCGGGGAAGACTGCGTGCAGCCGCTTTTCGGCTACAAAGGCTTCCAATACGTGGAAGTGACCGCAGACCGTCCCATCCGGCTCGGAAAAAGCAACCTGACGGCCCTCAGGATGGGTTCGGACGTAAAATCCCTGGCGGATCTGCGCTCCCCGGACGATCGGCTGGTCCGGCTCTGGAAGGCGACCCGGCGTTCCTATCAGTCCAATCTGTTCGGCTACCCGACCGATTGTCCGCAACGAGAGAAAAACGGATGGACGGCCGACGCCCATATCCCCATCGATATGGCCCTGCAGAATTTCGACGGCATCTGCATCTACGAAAAATGGATGGCCGACCACCGCGACGCCCAATGGCCCGACGGCACCCTGCCCGCCATCATCCCCACCTCGACCTGGGGTTATACATGGGGCAACGGCGTGGACTGGACGAGTTCGCTGATCATCATCCCCTGGCACATCTGGCTGCACTACGGCGACAAAAGGATCCTGGAGGACAACTATGCGGCCATGCAGCGGCTGATGGAGCATTTCGCCGGCAAGGCGGAAGGTTTCCTGACCCGCGACGGACTGGGCGACTGGAATCCTTACCTGAGCGTTGCGGACGCCAGGATGGTCATTTCGCTCTATTGGTGGCAGGACGCACGGCTGATGGAGCGGATCGCACGGCTGACCGGACATGAGGAGGATGCGCCCGGCTACGGCGCCCTGGCGGACTCGATCGCCTGCGCCGTGAACCGGACCTATCTCCGGGACGATGTGTACGCTTCCGGCTGCCAGACCGAACTGAGCGCCCCGCTCTGCTTCGGAATCGTCCCGCAGGAGCGGCGGCAGGCCGTGGCGGACCGGCTTGCGGAACGGGTGGAAGCCGACGGCGGCCATCTGGACGTGGGGCTGCACGGCTCCCGGACCCTGCTCTACGGCCTGAGCGAGAACGGCTACACCGACCTGGCCTACCGTCTGGTCACCCGGCGGGAATACCCGTCCTGGGGCTGGTGGGAGGAGGATGAAAATGCCACGACCTTCTATGAGAGCTGGCGCATCGATACGCCCACGGTGTCCCGCAACCACATCATGTTCGGCGCCGTAAGCGCCTGGATGGTAGAGACTTTCGGCGGCATCAGCCGTTCGGACGACCGAAGCCTGCGGATTTGTCCCTCCCTCCCGGACGGGCTCCCGGACTTCTCCGTCCGGATGGATACGCCTGAAGGCCGCGTCGCCTCCGCCTGGCGCCGCCGCGGAGACTCCGTTCGCTGGGAAATCGAGATCCCGGCCGGCTCACAGGCCCTCGTCTGCCCGCCTGAGGGCTACCGCTGCAGCCGCCTGGGAGAAGGCCGGCTGCTCGGGTCGGGGCACTACCGTTTCCGCCTGGAGGGCAAATGATACACGCGCGGGCGGAAAGGATATAAAATCCTTTCGATTCCGACAAAAAATGAGTAACTTCGCGCCGCGTTTGTGCGCGAAGTTTATTTTTATTCATAATATGTCAAACAACATCCATCTTAGACGTGGGCTGGACATTCCCCTTGCGGGAGCGGCGGCCCTGAAGACCTGTGGGGTCATCACGCCTGGGACCATCGCCCTCAAGCCCGAGGATTTCAAGGGGATCGTACCCCGGCTGCTCGTGCGCGAGGGGGACAAGGTCCTGGCCGGTTCCCCTGTCCTGTGCGACAAGCAGCGTCCCGAGATCCTCATCACCGCGCCGGTAAGCGGCACGGTGGAGGCCGTCGTCCGTGGCGAAAAGCGCAAACTGCTGGAAGTGCGTATTGCGCCTGACGCCGCCCGGGAAGCCGTCGATTTCGGCGCCCGCGAGGCCTCCGGACTCTCCGGAGACGAGGTACGCGACCTGCTTCTGCGCAGCGGTCTGTGGGTTTCACTCGTCCAGCGTCCCTACGGCATCGTCGCCGACCCTGCCGTCACCCCTAAAGCCATTTTCATTTCCGCCTTCAACACGGCGCCCCTGGCGGCCAATCCCGAGTATGTGCTCGGCGATCAGGCCGAGGACATCCAGGCCGGTGTCGACGCCCTGGGCAAACTGACCCGCGGCGGCGTCCACCTCAGCCTGAACGAGGCCAACTACGAAGGCACCCCCTTCCACCGCATCGAGAACGTCATCCAGCACGTCTTCAGCGGGAAACACCCGGCCGGCAACGTCGGCGTCCAGATCAGCCACATCGCCCCGATCCGGAAAGGCGAGACGGTCTGGACCGTGTCCCTGCTGCTGACGGCCGCCATCGGCCGCCTCTTCCGCACCGGCAAGGTGGACCTCTCCCGCAAAGTGGCGGTCACCGGCCCCGTGGCCAAAGACCCCGCCTATGTCGATGCCCTCCCCGGCATCGCCATGCGCGACCTCTCGGCTTTCTGCGACAGCACCGCCGGCGATGTCCGCTTCATCAGCGGCGACGCGCTCACCGGCACCAACGTGGGTGCCGAGGGCTTCCTGGGCTGGTTCGACAACCAGGTGACCCTCCTCCACGAAGGAACGGAGCGCGAAGTGCTCGGATGGGCCAAGCCCTTCCGCTTCGGCAAGTTCTCCGCCACCCGTACCTATCTGCCGAACGCCCTCCCCGGCAAGCGCTATGCCCTCGACACCAATACTAACGGCGGCGTCCGCGCCTTCGTCGTGTCCGACGTCTACGGCAAGGTGCTGCCGATGGACATCTTCCCCGTCTATCTGACCAAGGCCTGCCTGGCCGGCGACATCGACAAGATGGAGAAGTTCGGCATCTACGAAGTCCTGCCCGAAGACCTGGCCCTCTGCGAATACGTAGACCCGTCCAAGAACGAGATCCAGGCCATCATCCAGCAGGGTATCGACCTGATGATCAAGGAAATGGCATAAATCGAAACGACCATGGAAGACAACAAGACAACGCAGCCCGGCCTCTTCGAGAAAGGGGGTAAACTGGGCTTCCTCCACTCAACTGTGGACGCTTTCGACACCTTCCTCCGCGTGCCTGCGACCGTGTCCCGCAAGGGTTCGCACATCCGCGACATCGTGGACATCAAGCGTGTGATGATCATCGTGGTGATCGCCCTCATCCCCGCCGCCCTCTTCGGCATGTGGAATGTCGGCTATCAGCACAACCTGGCCGTCGGTGACACCGTGACAGGGTTCTGGGGGACTTTCTGGTATGGTTTCCTGAAGGTTCTCCCGCTCTATATCGTCTCCTACGTGGTGGGTCTCGGCATCGAGTTCACCTCCGCCCAGATCAAGGGCGAGGAAGTCAACGAGGGTTACCTCGTTTCGGGCTTCCTCATCCCGCTCATCGTTCCGGTGGACGTTCCCCTCTGGATGCTCGCCCTGGCCACCGCCTTCGCCGTGCTCTTCGGCAAGGAGGTCTTCGGCGGCACCGGCATGAACTTCCTCAACCCGGCCCTCCTGGCCCGCGCCTTCCTGTTCTTCTCCTATCCGAGCAAGATGTCCGGCAGCGAGGTCTGGATCGCCCTGCGCAAGGGTGAGACCTTCGTGGACGGCGTCACCGGCGCCACCCCGCTCGCCCACATGTCCGAGGGCATCGCCGGCATCCAGGGAGCCGGTTATGACTGGTGGAGCCTCTTTGCAGGTACCGTTCCCGGCAGCGTGGGCGAGACCAGCATCATCGCCATCCTCCTGGGCGCCTGCCTGCTCATCGCCACCGGCGTGGCCAGCTGGAAGATCATGTGCTCTTCCGTACTGGGCGCCCTCTGCGTGGGCTGGCTGGGTACGGCCTTCGGCGTCACCGACGTCCCGGCCTGGTATCAGCTCCTGCTCGGCGGCTTCGCCTTCGGTACCGTCTTCATGGCGACCGACCCGGTGACCTCCGCCCAGACCGAATGCGGCAAATGGATCTACGGCTTCCTCGTGGGTGCCCTGTGCATCACGGTGCGCCTCTTCAACCCGGGCTATGCCGAGGGTATGATGCTGGCCATCCTGCTGATGAACACCTTCGCCCCGCTGATCGACCACTGCGTGGTGAGCGCCTCCATCGCCCGCCGCGCCAAGAAACTCAGAACCGTCTAAAGGATACGCGCTATGAATACGAACAGCAATCTGTACACAGTTATCTACACGACCGTCATCGTGGTGGTCGTGGCCGCGGTCCTTGCGATTGTTTCCCAATCCCTCAAGGGCAGGCAGGAAGCCAATGAGAAGGCCGACACCATCTCCCAGATGCTGACGGCCGCCGGTTTCGGCACCAAGGCCGAGTTCCAGGCCATGGGCAACGCCGCCGTCCTGGACAAGTATGCCGAGGAAATCGACAAGGCCTTCGTGGTGGACGTGGACGGCCAGAAGGTCGCCGACCTCCCGCTGGACCAGGTCTATTCCCCGTCCCAGCTCAAGAAACAGAACTACAACCTCAAGGGCGCTGACACCCCGCAACTGCCCGTCTTCGTTTTCAAGAACGGCATCACGGTCGTTCCCGTTTACGGAGCCGGCCTTTGGGGCCCGGTCTGGGGCTACATCGCCTTCGAACCGGCCTCCAACACCATCAAGGGCGCTTACTTCGACCATGAGTCCGAGACCGCCGGCCTCGGCGCCAAGATCAAGGACGATCCCGCCTTCCAGGCCTCCTTCTCCGGCGAGAAGGTCCTCTTCGACCAGGACGACCCCTTCGACATCGTCAAGGGCGGCGCTCCCCGTGACGCGGAGGACAAGAGCCTAATCGACAACAAGATCGACGCCATCACCGGCGCCACGATGACCTCCCAGGGTCTGGAGCGGGCCATCGAGACCTGGCTCGGCGCCTATGCCAAGTACTTCCTCGGAGCCGCCCCTGAAAGCTGCGCCCCCCAGGGCGAGGCATGCTGCTGCTCCGGCTGCGAGAAGGACTGCTGCGCCACCTGCCCCTGCGAGAAGTGCTGCACGTCCGAGGACTGCACCCTGTCCTGCGGCGAAAACTGCTGCTCCACCCAGTGCGGCTGCTGCGCCGAGGGCTGCTGTGAAACCAAAACCGTGGAGGAATAAGCCATGGATGCAAAACTGAAAGAAACTATCCTGAACCCGATTTTCAAGGGTAATCCGATCACCGTCCTGGTGCTCGGTATCTGTTCCTCCCTCGCGGTGACCGTCACCCTGAAGGGCGCGCTCGTCATGGCGCTCTCCGTCATCGTGGTGACCGGTATTTCCAGCCTCATCCTGTCGCTGCTGCGCAACACCATCCCCGGTCGCGTGCGCATCATCGTCCAGTTGGTGGTCGTGGCCATGATGGTGATCCTGGTCGATCAGATCCTCAAGTCTTTCGAGGCTACCTATGCCATCGACAAGCAACTGAGCGTCTATATCGGTCTGATCATCACCAACTGTATCGTCATGGGCCGCATCGAGGCCTTCGCCCTGGGCAACAAACCCTGGCCGAGTTTCCTCGACGGCGTGGCCAACGGTGCCGGCTACGGCATGATCCTGCTTATCGTGGCCTTCTTCCGCGAACTGCTCGGAAGCGGCACGCTCTTCGGCGTGGACGTTCTGGGCTGGCTCGGCTATGTGCCCAACAACCTCGTCATCCTGCCGCCCTTCGCCCTCATCCTCCTGGGATGCATCGTATGGGTGCAGCGCGCGATTCAGAAAGACCTTCAGGAAAAATAATCTCGACGCCTTATGGAATATCTTAGCTTATTCGTAAAGTCCATCTTCGTGGACAATATGATCTTCGCATACTTCCTGGGAATGTGCTCATTCCTGGCGGTATCGAAGAATGTGAAGACGGCTGCAGGCCTGGGTCTCGCCGTTATCTTCGTCTTGTTGGTCACCCTTCCGATCAACTATCTCCTCAACACCTATGTGCTGGCCCCCGACGCCCTGATCGAAGGGGTGGACCTGAGTTTCCTCAGTTTCATCGTCTTCATCGCGGTCATCGCCGCCATCGTGCAGGTCGTGGAGATGGTCGTGGAGAAATTCTCCCCGGAACTGTACTCCTCCCTCGGTATCTTCCTGCCGCTGATCGCGGTGAACTGCGCCATCCTGGGCGGTTCCCTGTTCATGCAGCAGAAGGACTTCCTGAACATCGGTGAAGCCGTCGTGTACTCCCTCGGCTCGGGTATCGGCTGGTTCCTCGCCATCGTCTCCCTCGCGGCCATCCGCGAGAAGATGGCGTACTCGAACGTCCCGCCGGCCCTCAAGGGTCTCGGCATCACCTTCATCACCGTCGGTCTGATGGGCATCGCCTTCATGACCTTCATGGGTATTTCACTGTAAAGGAGGAAAGCGCTATGGGAAATACATTGATTTCTGCCATCCTCGTGATGCTCGTCGTGACGGTCCTGCTGGCCATCCTGCTGGTCTGGATCAAGAACGCCCTCATGCCCTCCGGCTCCGTCAAGGTGTCCATCAACAACGGTTCCAAGGAACTGGAAGTCACCCCCGGCGGTGACCTGATGCACACCCTCGCGGACCACGGCATCTTCCTCCCCTCCGCCTGCGGCGGCAAGGCCAACTGCGGCCAGTGCAAAGTCCGCGTGGTGGAAGGCGGCGGCGAGATCCTCCCTACGGAAAAAGGTTTCTTCTCCCGCAAGGAGATCAAGGCCGGCTGGCGTCTGGGCTGCCAGGTCAAGATCAAGGACAATGTCAAAATCGCCGTTCCCGAGTCCGCCCTCAGCGTGAAGAAACTCGAGTGCGAGGTCATCTCCAACAAGAACGTAGCTACCTTCATCAAGGAATTCACCGTGCGTCTGCCCGAAGGCGAGCACATCGAGTTCAAGTCCGGCGAGTACATCCAGATCGACATTCCGGAGTACGACGTCGATTTCGCCGACATGGACGTGGATCCGGAATACCGCGGCGACTGGGAGAAATACGGTTTCTTCGGCCTCAAGTACAAGAATACCGTCCCGACCATCCGCGCCTACTCCATGGCTTCCTATCCTGCCGAGCGGAACGTCATCAAACTCAACGTCCGTATCGCCACCCCGCCTTTCGACCGCAGCCAGCCGCGCGGCGTCTTCAAGATGCTGCCGGTGCCTCCCGGCATCGCCTCGACCTATGTCTTCTCCCGCAAGCCGGGTGACAAGGTGATGATTTCCGGTCCTTACGGCGAGTTCCTCCTCCCGGAGAACGACCCGGACAGCCAGGAATACATCTTCGTCGGCGGCGGCGCCGGCATGGCCCCGCTCCGCAGCCACATCATGCATCTGTTCAAGACCCTGCACACCAAGAAGGAGGTCCACTTCTTCTACGGCGCCCGCTCCCTGGTCGAGGCCTTCTACCTCGAAGACTTCGCCGAAATCGAGAGCGAGTACCCGAACTTCCACTTCCACCTGGCCCTCGACCGTCCGGATCCGGCCGCCGATGCCGCCGGTGTGAAGTACACCGCAGGTTTTGTCCACAATGTCATGAACGAGACCTATCTCAAGGATCACGAGGCCCCCGAGGACATCAAGTACTTCATGTGCGGTCCGCCCATGATGGTCGCCTCGGTCAACGCCCTGCTCGACAGTCTCGGCGTCGCCCCCGAGAGCGTGCTCTACGACAACTTCGGAGGCTAGTCTTCCCTCAGGTCAGAAAAAATCCGGTCGCTGGAAAAACGACCGGATTTTTTTGTACGGAACGGATTCGTACATTTTTTTGACAGTCTGTTTTCGGGACAGTCCGCCCGCGCTATCTTTGCGCCATGACACGAAAAGGACATCATCATGGGCTGTGCGCGGGCCGGGGTTTTTCTACCCTATACAAGTTCGCTGCCTCTATCATGAACAAACTGTCGCGCTCTGCGATCATCATCTTGCTCCCGGCCTGCACCGCCCCCTTTTCCGGAGACGATCCGGTCAGGCTCCGCTGCGAGGCGGCCCAAGGGCTGCCCCTGCGGAGCCTCGACGTGTTCTTTTTCAACGACGACCCGCTCCGCCGCCTGGATGCCTACCAGCGTTTCGAAAACGCCGGTCCGGTCCAGACGGGAGCCTCGCGCAGCGGAGCCAAGATCGTCGTCGCCCTGGCCAACGCTTCCGCTGACCGCTACACCTGGGCAGAAATCAATTCCTACGAAAGACTCATGGAGACCCTGGCCGATTTTTCCCGGGAAGACCCGGCCATGCCGGTCATGAGCGGTGAGGCCCGGGTCGGTCCCGGGAGCGACCGCAGTTGTACTCTGACGCTGCGTCCCCTGCTGGCGGAAGTGGAAGTGGCAAGCCTGAGCTGCGATTTCCATGGCCGGCCCTACGAAGGGGCCGTCCTGGAAGACGTCCGCCTGTACCTGACCAATATCGGCGGCCTCTGTCCCGCCTTCTGCGGGGAGGAGGTCGCCCCGGGCGGCATCCTAAACGCCGGGGCGCTGAAGCCCGGCGATATGGCCGGACTCGCCCATGCGGAGATGGTTCTCTCCGAACTCGACGGCCCCGTCGGGGTATCCGTCAGGCATCTGGGTCGCAGCCTCTTCTGCTACCCGAACACGGTAGCGCAGGAAGGCCTGGGAACGCCCTTTACGCGCCTGGTCATCGAAGGGAAACTGGAGGGCCGCACCTATTATTATCCGCTCAACGTGGGTCGGGGAGCCCTCGCCGCGCCGGATGCGCCGCCCGGCCTGGTACGGGGCGGCCACTACCGCTATGATATCACCATCACCCGCCGGGGCAGCACCGACCCGGATGCGGCCATGGAGACGGGCGCCGTGGAAGTCCGCCTGCTGACGGATGACTGGCAGGACGGCGGCGGAGCCACAATCCGATACTGAACATGCGAAAGACCGGTCTCATCCTGGCATTTCTGCTGACGGCCTGCCGGGCCGCCGTTCCGGTCCCGGTCGGAACGCTGCGGGCGGTGCTGGTGTTCGACGATCCCCTGACCCGCTCGGCCGATCCGCCGGAAGACAGGGTGGAGGATGTCAATGTGCTCCTGTTCAACGAAGAAGGGCTGCTGGAGACCCGGCAGTATCTGAGCGGCACGGCCGTCAGCGACGGTTCCTTCCCGCTTACCCTCCCCCTGACCCTGCGCAGCCACATCCTGACGGCGGTCAATTTTGGCTATCCCCTGGATGAAATCCGCAGTTGGGAGGAAGCGAAGAACTACCGCTTCCGCCTGACTTATCCCGACGAATACAGCCGCGGAATGCCCTCCTGCGGCATTCTGGAAAACTACATTCCCGGCGACCGCCGGGAAGTCCGCATCCCGATGCGCCGCCTGATGGCCCGGATCGACCTCTGTCTGGACCGGCGCGGGCTCGACGAGGACGTGAGCCTCCACGTCCGAAGCGTGGAAGTGGGCAACTGTCCGCGTTCCGCAGCCCTCGCCGGGCCGAGCGGCGCCCTCAGCAAGGAAGACCTTTTCCAGCACGGTTTCTTCAAATCCTATGGCCAGGTGGACGGCCTCAACCGGGACGTCTCGCCCGGCGTCAGCGAAACGGTGAGCCTGTATCTGCTGGAAAACGAGGACCCGGACCCTTCGCTCCGATCCTTTGTCGAGGTCAAGTGCGAATACCGCAGCCCCACGCAGGTCACCCGGCCGGACGAATACCTGGTGTACCGTTTCTTTCTCAATATGGAAGATGCCGCCCCGGGCGTGGTACGCAACCGCCGCTACCGGGTGACGGTACGGCCGGAAGGCGACGGCCTGTCCGGAGATGGCTGGGCGGTGGACAAGAGCGGCCTGACCACCTTCGGCCCCGGCCGTATCACCCTCCACCCGGCTGACCAGATTACCGCCCGGGTGGGTGAGCAGATCCATATCTGGGCGGACCTGGAGCCGCCCGATGCCCCTTTCGACGTGGGCCTCGAAGAGTTGGAAGAGGACCATTCGCGCGGGCTGTACGACTACACGATCGACCCCGACGGCCACGGCGTCACCCTCCTGCTGAAAGCGCCCGGCACCGGTATCGTCTATTTCCAGGCCGGCTGGCCCGTCACCGACTACGCCGGCGCCCTGATCGTCATAAACGAATAATCCATATTGCCGATTGCGGATTTTTTGCTAACTTGCACTGCGTATTATAGTCAGATAGCCTGCCGGTGAAAACCTGTGCCCACCCTCGGGCGCATTAGAGGGAGGGGCCCAAGCTTGCTTGGGAGGGACGTAGCGAAGCGGAGGGTTTTCACCGGCAGGCCATCTGACGAGAAAAATGATCTACAATGCAAGCAATCATTTTGGCTGCCGGGATGGGCAAACGCCTCGGTGAACTGACGCGCGACAACACCAAATGCATGCTGGAAGTGGGCGGCGTACGGCTTATCGACCGGACGCTCGAAATCCTCCACGCGCAGGGTGTCTCCCGCGTCATCCTGGTAGTCGGCTATCAGGGGCAGCATGTCCGGGACTATCTCGGCGACAACTACAAAGGCACCCCGCTCCTGTACGTCGACAATCCCGACTACTCCACGACCAATAACATCTACTCCCTGTTCCTGACCCGCGACCGCCTGGTCGAAGAGGATACCCTCCTGCTCGAGTCCGACCTCGTCTTCACGCCCGACGTACTCCGCCGCCTGATGGAGGACCCCTTCCCCAACATCGCCCTCGTGGACAAATACGAAAGCTGGATGGACGGAACGGTCGTCACCCTCGATGCCAACAGCCGCATCACGCGCTTCATCGACAAGGAGGGCTTCCGCTACGACGAGATCAAAGACTACTACAAGACCGTCAATATCTACAAGTTCAGCAAGGAATTCCTCGCCCGCTACTACGTTCCCTTCCTGGAAGCCTATTGCCGTTCCCTGGGCGGCACGGCCTATTACGAACAGGTCCTGCGCATCCTGCTCCATCTGCATGAGATGCCGCTCAAGGCCCTGCCCCTTTCGGGCGAAACCTGGTACGAGATCGACGACATCCAGGACCTGGACATCGCCCGCGGCATGTTCGCACCCACCCGCGAGGAGCATTACCAGTCGATTTCCTCGCGCTACGGCGGCTACTGGCGCTATCCCCAGCTGCTCGATTTCTGCTACCTGGTCAATCCCTGGTTCCCCTCTCCGCGCATGGTCGACGAGATGAAGGCCAGTTTCGAGACCCTGCTCCGCGAATATCCTTCCGGCATGCGGGTCAACGCCCTGCTGGCCGCCAAGAATTTCGGGGTGCATGAGGACCACATCCTCGTCGGAAACGGGGCCGCCGAACTCATCAAGGCCCTGATGGAAGGCGAGTCCGGCCGCGTCGGTTTCGTCCTCCCCACCTTCGAAGAATACCCCAACCGCCTGCCGGCGGAGCAGCGGGTTCCCTACACCCCGGCCGCGGAAGATTTCTCCTACACGGCCCGCGATCTGATGGCTTTCTTCGCCGACAAAGCCATCGACACCCTGCTGCTGGTCAATCCCGACAACCCTTCGGGCAACTTTCTCCCGCGGGAAGAACTGCTCTCCCTCGTGGAATGGACGCGGGAACAGGGGCTCCGCCTGATTGTGGACGAGTCCTTCGCCGATTTCGCCGACGCGCCCGTGACCCTGCTGGACGAGGCCCTGCTGACGGCCAATCCGCATCTGACCGTCGTCAAGAGCATCAGCAAAGCCTACGGGGTTCCCGGCCTGCGGCTGGGCGTGGCGGCGAGCGGAGACAGCGCCCGCATCGCCCGTCTCAAACGTGACGTCGCCATCTGGAACATCAACTCCTTCGGCGAGTTCTACATGCAGATCTACGAAAAATACCACCCGGAATTCCTGCAGTCCTGCGCCCGCTTCCGGGAGGAGCGCAGCCGTTTCCGGGCCGCCCTGGAAGAGATCCCCTTCCTGAGGGTGTATCCGAGCCAGGCGAACTTCTTCCTCTGCCGGGTGACCGGGCGTTTCTCCGCCCATGAACTGACGCTCCGCCTGCTGGACCACGGCATCCTCATCAAGGATTGCAGCCGGAAGCAGGCCTTCCGGGGCGGGGACTATATCCGCCTGGCCGTCCGCTGCCAGGCCGATAACGAGCGCCTCGTCGCCGTGCTCAAATCGCTCTGAACATGCGGATCTGTATCATCGGAGGAGGGGCCCAGGGCCATGTCTGCGCCGCCGTGCTCGGCGCGGATCCGCGCTGGGAGGTGAGTCTTCTGACGGGCCATCCCGCCGCCTGGCAGCGGGAGATCACGGCCATCGATCCCGACGGCAAATGCATCGTCGGCCACCTCGCGGCCATCTCCGACCGGGCGGAAGCGGTCGTTCCGGGGCAGGACCTCCTCCTGCTTTGCCTGCCCGGTTTCCTGATCGGAGACACGCTCCGGCGCATCGCCCCGCTCCTGGGCCGGGCCGCCGTGGGCAGCGTGGTCTCCAGCACCGGCTTCTTCTTCGAAGCCCGGCGCATCCTCCCGGCCGGAACGCCGCTTTTCGGCTTCCAGCGGGTTCCCTTCATCTCCCGGGTACAGGAATACGGCCGTAGCGTCCGCCTGCTGGGCTACAAGGACAACCTGGCCGTCGCCACCGAAAACGTCCCGGACCCGGCGGCCCTGGCCGAGGCCCTCGGAGAAGGCCTCCGCACCCCCGTCCGGCTGCTGGACAACGTCTGGCAGGCCGCCCTGACCAACAGCAACCCTATCCTCCACACCGGCCGCCTCTATACCCTGTTCCGCGGGCGGGAAACGGCGGTATTCGACCATCTGCCGCTCTTCTACAAGGAATGGACGGACGAGGCGTCGGAGGTATTGCTGGCGATGGACAGGGAGTTCTTCGCGCTGCTCGGTGCGCTACGGGTGGAAGGCATCCCGAGCCTGCTGGACTATTACGACTGCACGGACGCGCCCTCACTGACACGGAAGATCTCCTCCATTCCGGCCTTCCAGGCCATTTCGGCCCCCATGAAAACCGTTCCGGGCGGATGGTCGGCCGACTTCGGCAGCCGCTATTTCACGGAAGATTTCCCCTACGGCCTCCGCTTCCTGCGCGACCTGTGCCGGACGCACGGGATCCCGGCGCCCACGATAGAGCGGGTATTCGATTGGGGAATGGCGCAACTCGGGCGCTGAGCGGAACTATTCCGACATCTCCTTCAGCCGGGCGATACAAGTCCGGAGCGAATCCATCCAATACGGAATTTCGACTCGGAACGTCTCCTTGAAACGGGTCTTGTCCAGCACGGAATAGGCCGGCCGGCGGACTTTGGAGGGGTACTCCGCGCTGTGGCAGGGCAGAATCCGGCAGTCCCTGTGACCGGCCATGTCTGCGATAACCCGGGCGAAATCGTACCAACTGCACACACCTTCGTTGCTATAGTGGTAGATCCCGCAGACATCCGCTCCGTCCCCGGGCGCACGACGGAGAGCCAGGACAATCGCCCTTGCCAGATCTCCGGCATAGGTGGGCGTACCCGCCTGGTCGAAAACCACCCGCAGGACAGGACGCTCGGCCGTCAGGCGCAGCATCGTCCGGACGAAATTGCGGCCATATTCGCTGTAGAGCCAGGCGGTACGGAAGATGATATGGCGGACGCCGCTGCGCAGCACCGCCTCTTCCCCGTGCAGTTTGGTCAGGCCGTAAACGCCCGTCGGGGTGCTTCGGCGATCTTCCCCGCAAGGCGTATTGTAGGGGTCTCCGCCAAAGACATAATCCGTGGAAATGTGGACCAGGAGCCCCCCGCGGTCCCGCATGACCCGGGCGAGTCCCGCGACGGCCGTCGCATTGAGCCGCTCGGCCAGTTCCGGATGGTCTTCTGCACCGTCCACGTCGGTATAGGCGGCGCAGTTGACGATCGCTTCCACCCCTTCCGCCTCGGCCAGGGCGCGTACCGCCGCCTCGTCGGTCATATCGAGCAGGACGGTCGGGGCGTCGGGATCCAGGACGATGTCGGTAAAAACGGCCTCCATGCCGGGTTCCTCCCGCAGCACATCCCGCAGGGACCGGCCCAACTGGCCGCAGGCGCCCGTCACCATTATCTTCATAGCGCGTAGTAATCTACCTGATAATCAAAGAGTTCCACTGCATCGCACAGACGGGGATGCGCCTTGTCTTTCTCGGAAAGAATGATGGCTTCCCGGGGAAGTCGCCAGTCGATTGCCAGCGCCGGATCGTCCCAGGCGACGGCCCCTTCCGAAGCGGGAGCATAGGGATTGTCACACTTGTACTGGAACAGTGCCTCCTCGCTGAGCACGGCGAAGCCATGGGCAAAGCCCCGCGGGATGAACATCTGCCGGTGGTTGTCGGCGGAAAGTTCCACGGCCACATGCTGCCCGAAAGTCGGGGAACCCCGACGGATATCCACCGCCACATCCAGCACACAGCCCTGCACGACGCGGACCAGCTTACTCTGGGCATCCTTTCCCTTTTGGAAATGCAGCCCCCGCAGGACGCCGTAACAACTCCGGCTCTCGTTGTCCTGGACAAAGCGCAGCGGACGGACCGCCGCATCGAAATCGCGCTGCGACCAGGACTCCAGAAAATAGCCCCGGGAGTCCCCGAAGACGCGGGGTTCCACAATCACGACGCCGGGAAGCGCGGTAGGAATTACAGTCATCATCTCCTATTCGTCCAAACCGTCAAAGCCGTTCTTTTCATACTCGTCCGCCATGCGCAGCAGATAGGCGCCGTACTGGTTCTTGGCCATCGGACGGGCCACTTCGCGCAGATGGTCGGGCGTAATCCAGCCCTTGTGCAGGGCGATGCCTTCCAGACAGGCCACTTTGAGGCCCTGACGTTTCTCGATGGTCTCGATGTAGGCCGTCGCCTCGGAAAGGGAATCGTGCGTCCCCGTGTCGAGCCAGGCGAAACCCCGGCCCAGCGTCTGGACCTGCAGGGATCCTTCCCGGAGGAAGACCTGGTTGACGGTGGTGATTTCCAGTTCACCCCGTGCGGAGGGCTTGATGTGCTTGGCTACGTCCACGACCCGGTTGGGATAGAAATACAGACCGACGACGGCGTAGTTGCTCTTGGGATGTGCGGGCTTCTCCTCGATGCTGAGGCAGCGGCCTTCCCGGTCGAATTCCGCCACGCCGTAGCGCTCCGGATCCCGTACCCAGTAACCGAAAACCGTGGCCCGCGACTGCTCTTCCGCCCGCGAGACGGCCTCGCGCAACAGCTGGCTGAAGCCGGCGCCATGGAAGATATTGTCGCCCAGCACCAGGCACGCGCAGTCGTCCCCGATGAATTCCTCGCCGATCAGGAAAGCCTGCGCCAGTCCGTCCGGAGAAGGCTGCTCCGCATAGGAGAAGCGGACGCCGAAATCGGAACCGTCGCCGAGCAGGCGACGGAAACCGGGCAGATCCTGCGGGGTGGAGATAATCAGGATATCACGGATCCCGGCCTGCATCAGGACGGAGACCGGATAATAGACCATCGGCTTGTCGTAGATGGGCAGCAATTGCTTGCTCACGCCTTTGGTGATGGGGTAAAGCCGGGTGCCGGAGCCGCCGGCCAGAACAATTCCTTTCATACTCCAAAGGTAGAAATTTTTTTCCAATAGCAAAAATTCCTATATTTGAGAGAATTTTCCCGTCAGGGGCTGTCCCACGAATCATGCATAGCAGAAACTTTCTCATTATCGCACTGGATGCGGACCTGTCCGCGCCCGGCATCGTTTTCAAGACACTGATCCGTTCCATGTCCGCATCCTGCCGGATTACACTCCTATCCGAGAAAACGGACCCGGACCTGCTGAACGGAAACATCCGGAACATAGCCCTCAGCAACGGCATACACGGCTGGAGGCGGGCCGAGAAGAAATGGAAGCGGATCGGCTACAACCCCCAGGATGAACGCTGGGCCCGGCGGACCTTCCGGAAGGAGAAAGAGGCCATCTTCCAGGAACGCTACGACGCCATCATCACTTTCGTCGCCAACGGGTATTATTCCGCCCTGAACCTGGGAAAAATCCTGAAGGAGCACATCCGGTGCCCCTGGGTGATCTACAGCGTGGACGGAATGCCTTCTCCCCTTCCCTGGCTGAACGGGGACACGCTCCTTCACGGGAACATCTCCGCCCGCCTGCGCCTTCTGTGCGCGGATGCGGACCTCTTCTTGATGCCCCACCCCCAGATGATCGACTACCAGAAGAGCGTCATCCCCGACTTCAAGGGACAGTGGGACTATCTGTACGGGCCCTATCGCGACATCCCGGAGGATTTCCGCCTCCAGCCCCACGAGGGATTTAACATCCTCTATGCCGGCAGCCTGTATGGCCTGCGCAGGATCGACGGCCTGGTGGAAGCCTTCCGCGCCTTCCACGCCGAACGGCCCGACGCCCGCCTGATCTTTGTCGGAGACGTCTGGAAACGGTACAAGGCCCTCTGCCAGGAGGATGTCCAGGCCGGGACCATCCTCTTCAAGGACGCAACAGAGCGGATTGGAGATTATTACGCCCAGGCCGACTGCCTGGTGGATATCGCGGCCGATATTCCGGACGACGTCTTCCTCTCGAGCAAGGTGGTCTGCTATCTTCCCTACCGGATTCCCATCATCGCCATCTCCGGAGACAATTCCCCGGTATCCCGCATTATGGGAGGGGTCGGCTCCATCCTGCAATGCCACAACCGCGCCGACGAGATCCTTCCCGCGCTGCGTGCCGTGCAGGGGACCTTTGACTACGCAGACCGCAACACCCTGCTCGAGCAGTTCGGTCCGGACTATCTGTGCCGGCGCTTCCTCGCCCAACTGGACGGACAGATCGGGAAACGGCAGCCCCTCATCGTCAGCCTGACCACATGGAAAGCCCGTTTCGCCAATATCCCGACCGTGTTGGACAGCATCTTCGCCCAGACTCTTCCGCCCGACAAGGTGGTCATCAACCTCGCCGAAGACGAAATTCTCCCGGAAGAACTGCGCTCCTACCTGGACGCCCACGGGGTCGAGGTCTTCCGCCTCCCGGACACAAAGGTCTATAAGAAATTGATCCCCACGCTGAAACGCTATCCCGACGCCTGCGTCGTAAGCATCGATGACGACTGGATTTACCCGCCCGAAATGCTGGAAGACTTCATGCGCGTCCACCAGCAGCATCCCGACAGCCCCATCAGCGGCAACCGGATCCGGGCCTTCCACCTGAACGCCCATTGCGGCTGTGCCAGCCTGACGGAACGGCGCTATTTCGGCGACTATCTCGACTGGGTCGATGACGAGGTGATGCGCAACTGTCCCAGCGACGACATCGTTTACACTTATCTCGCCCGCAGAAACGGCTACGGATACATCCGGACCCGGGGGCTGTATTTCGACAATATGACGCCCTACAACCCTTCGGAGCCCTATTCCGTCATGGACGGGACCCCCGTCCAGCGGAGTTGGGAATACCTGACCGGCCGCTTCGGCCCGGTCGCCGAAGCCTCCTGGCGCGATGCCCTGCGGAAAATATCCTCTTTCCTGTTCGAACTCAACCGCGACCAGTACAACAGAAAGTACCTGCGGCTGCTCGGCATCACGATCTTCCTTGAAAAAAAGCGCATATGACCGTTTCCGTCATCGTCCCCATCTACGGCGTCCAGGCCTGGATTGAACGCTGTGCCCGCTCCCTGCTGAACCAGTCCGTCTGGCAGGAAATCGAGTATATTTTCGTCAATGACGGCACCCCCGACGCTTCGATGGAAGTCCTCGCGGCCGTGCTGAAGGACTATCCCGGACGCCAGGTCACCCTCATCGGGCAGGAGAACGCCGGGCTTCCGCAGGCCCGCCTGGCCGGACTGCGCCGCGCCCGGGGAGAATACATCCTCCACGTGGACTCGGACGACTGGGTGGAAGAGAACATGGTCGAGAAGATGCTGGAGGCCGCCCGCGCCCATCCGGAAGCCGACATGGTCTTCTGCCAGGCCTACAAGGAATTCGGCGGAAACCGCCGGCGCCTCGTGGAGGACAAGCCCTGGGGAGACTGCCGGACCTTCGCACGGGAAATGTTCCGCTTCCGCGCACACGGTTACCTGTGGAACAAACTGATCAAGCGGAGCCTGTACCGCGAAGATCTCTTCTACCCTACCATCGGGATGCACGAAGACATGGTGCTGCTCGCCCAGCTGCTTGCCGGCGGCGGCGCCTGCGTCCGGGTTCCGGAGCCGCTCTACCACTACCGCCAGGACAATGCGGCGGCCCTGTCGCGCCAAAAGAAAGAGAAGCGGGATGTGGACTCGGCCCGTAACTTCCTGCAATTGATTTCTTTCCTGCAGGAGAAGGGAGAAACGGAACCGCTCGGCAAGGCGCTGCCCGACGTACTGCTCCGCTGCGGCTGGATCGCCTGCCGCCTGGCCCCGTCCCTGCCGGAAGAATACCCCGTGCTGCGGCGCGGGCTGCTGCTTCTGCGCGCATGCGAATTCCGCAGCCCCAAACAGCTTTCCCGCCTGTGCCGGGTGAAAAAATGGATCAGAAACGCTTCCTTCCACTGCGACCGGATCCTCTGCTGCATTTTCAATTACAACGAGAACGAAAAATCCATCGCCTGGAGCGAGCGCCTTTCCCCCTGTTTTGACACAGTCATCCTCGACAGCGGCAGCCGGCCGCCCTGTCAGCATCCGACAGCCGTCCACCTGGACAATATCTACTACTCGGGACTGATGAACGAGGCCTACCGCCGCGCACGGGAGGGGAGATACCCCTGGGTCATGATCCTGACCTCGGACCTGGGGATCCGGGACCGGCATGTGCCGCGCCTCCGCCGGACGATGGAGCGGATTTCCCTTGCCTGCAACGTCGGACTCTATCAGCCGGCCAACGGCATCTTTTCCCGCTCCCACTCCAAAAGCAAGGCCCGGCTGTGGGGCGGAATCCGGCGCACCAACTTCCAGGAAGGCTGGTTCCACCTGGTTCCCACGGAACTGCTGGGACGGATTTGTCCGATCGATACCGGCGTCAACCGCCTGGGCTGGGGCCTGGACATGGCCCTGAGTTTCTTCGCCAACCGCGAGGGACGCCTCATCCTGGTCGATTCCTCCGTTCGCGTCCACCATCCCAGCGGAAGCGGATACAATCAGGACGAAGCCGACAGGCAGATGAAAGCGTGGTTCAAGACCATCCCGGGATTCCAGGACCCCTTCCATATGGAGAAGGCCCGGGGACCCGTCCGATATCCGAAACTATAGATACGCCCGTTTCAGGGCGGGATACTCCCGGAAAAGACTCCGGTCGTAGCGAAGCGCGTTCCAGAAGCATTTGCGCAGCAGAGCCCGCTCCACCGCCGCCACCTCGGGGCCGCCGTGGGTGTAGAGTTCCAGCATGTTGCGGGCCGACTGGAGCCGCCTGCGCGAACGTCCCATCCGGGTCGAGGCCTGCGGATTGTCCCGGCGGTAATGGACGAGCGGCACGCTGAGTTGTTCAATCGTAGCGGCCCGCCAGATCAACTGGGTGGAGAAGACGATGTCCTCATGCATCGTCAGGCGGGGGACGAAAATCCCCTCATACAGTTCCCGGCGCGCCATTTTGCTCCAGACATAGCCATAGGCGGCATCCCGGTACAGGCGGCGCATCCAGCGGACCTTGTTCGAGGGGTCGTAACGGCGTTCGTGGTCCAACTTGCTGTGGTGGGCGTATTCTTTCCAGAAATCATAGTAAATCAGATCCGCACCGCTCTCCAGAGCCTTATCCTTCAGGATTTTCAGTGCGCCCTCCTCCATCCAGTCGTCCGAATCCAGATGGACGATATACGCCCCTTCCGATACGGCCAGACCGGCCATCCGGGCCCGCGGAAGCCCGGCATTAGCCTGCTCGACGATTTTCACGCGGGCCTCGAGATAAAGGGCGGCGACATCGCGCAACACATCCATCGAGCCGTCGGGCGTTCCGTCGTTGACAAAGATAAATTCGACCTCGGGGCAGGCCTGGGAGAGCAGCGATTCGGCACAGCGGCCGATATAGCGCTCCACCCCATAGATGGGGACGATGACGGAAATCAGCGGGTTCATACGATATCTTGGAAACGTTCGGGAATGCGGACAACGATACGGGCCTCGAACATGGCCGGCTTGTTCCAGGCATAGGGCGGGCGGACGAGGGTCTGGCAGACGCGGGCCAGGCGGGTCCAGCGGTCGAAATCCAGGGCCTTTTTCGCCGTCACCAGGCGGATGGTGCGGGCGCGTTTGTGCATGTGCTTCTCCCAGCCCTGCGCCAGACGGTCCTTGTCTTTGAAGCGGTCTTCGATGCGGCGCAGGTCGAAATAGCCGAAGTGGAACAGGTACAAATCCTTGGCAATATGGAAGTTATGTCCTTTTATGCGGTGGAAGCCGCTGCCCCAGACGAGCGGACGGGCCAGGATGGACGCCTTGGTGTAGCGGGTTCCGATCTGGGCGTAGCGGCGCTGCTGCAGGAAGGGACGGTCCGGCGTGATGTCGGCTTCCTCTCCCAGTTTCTGGCCGAAATCCAGGCCGAGGGCCGAAGCGGAGTCGCGGATGGGGAGCCCGTCCAGATAGGCCGGAAGGCTCTTCCCCAGGCGGGGGTCCACGACGATGAACTCGTCGGCATCGGTCCCGATGACCAGGTCATAGCCCTCCGCGAAACGTTCCGCCGCCCGCTCCGAAAGGAAGCGAAGGCGAAGGCGGTCATGCTCCACGACCGTGGTGCCGAGTTTCTCCACTTTCTCGGCATGGATCCCCGCGCAGAAGGCGGGAATCTCCTGGTCCATACCGTCGAACCAGACATAGAGATGGTCCGGACCCAGTTGCCCGCCGTAATACTCCACCCACTTGCGCAGGTAGAAATCGTCGTTGCGGACCATGGTCAGGGCGGCTATCTTTTTCATAGGGCGCGTAAATATTCGGCTGTAAAGGAGTTCGGGACCTTCAGAAGGTCTTCCGGGGTACCGGCGAAGACCACTTCCCCGCCCCGGTCGCCCGCATCCGGTCCCAGGTCGATGACCCAGTCGGCCGCACGGATCACATCGAGGTTGTGCTCCACGACCACGATGGAATGGCCCTGGGCCAGCAGGACGTCGAAGGCCTTGAGGAGTTTCTCCACATCGTAGAAATGCAGGCCTGTCGTCGGTTCATCGAAGAGGAAGAGGATGCGGCCCTTGGCCCCCGTCATCCCCAGGAAACAGGCCAGTTTGATACGCTGGCTCTCGCCGCCGGAAAGGGTGCTGCTGCTCTGTCCCAGGCCGATGTAGGACAGGCCCACATCCACCAGCGGCTGCAGTTTGCCGGCGATGGCACGGGCCTCGGGCTCGGGCTGGCTTCCGAAGAAATCGATGGCCTCCGCCACGCTCATTCCCAGGATGTCGTCGATGTTCTTGCCCCGGTAGCGGACTTCCAGGATATCGCTCTTGAAGCGTTTGCCGCCGCAGGCCTCGCAGACCATGGTCACGTCGGCCATGAACTGCATCCCGATGCGCACGACCCCTTCTCCCTGGCATTCGGAACAGCGGCCGCCTTCCTGGTTGAAAGAGAAGAAGGAAGGCGTGTATCCGGCCATGCGGGCATAGGGCTGCGCGGAAAGGAGTTTGCGGATGTCGTCATAGACCTTCAGATAGGTCACGGCGTTGGAGCGGCTGCTGCGGCCGATGGGATTCTGGTCCACGTATTCCACCTGGGCGATGCGGTCCAGATTGCCCGACAGGCCGCGGTGGAGGCCCGGAAGAGGGCCGGCCTCGTTGATGCGGCGGTAGAGGGCGGGATAGAGGATGTCGCCCACGAGGGAGGATTTGCCGCTGCCGGAAACGCCCGTCACCACAGTCAGCACCCCCAGCGGGAATTTGACGTCGATATCCTTGAGATTGTGCTCCATGGCCCCTTCCACGGTAATGGAATAGTTCCACGCCCGCTTTTCGCGACGGAGCCGGGGCCGGGCCCCGCTCAGATATTGCAGCGTGAGGGAACGGGACAACTGTTCCGGGGAGGGAACTTCGGGCACGATGCCCTGGAATACTACTTCGCCGCCGGCCGTCCCGGCCTTCGGTCCCAGGTCGATGAGCTGGTCCGCGGCCCGGATGATCTCCTCGTCGTGCTCCACCACGATGACGGTATTGCCGATGTCACGCAGTTTTTTCAGCACGGCGATCAGCCGGTCGGTGTCGCGCGGATGCAGGCCGATGGAGGGTTCGTCGAGGATGTACATGGACCCGACGAGGGAACTCCCCAAGGCCGTAACCAGGTTGATGCGCTGGCTTTCGCCGCCCGACAGGGTGTTGGAGGATCGGCTGAGGGTCAGATAGCCCAGGCCGACGTCCCGGATGTAGCCCAGGCGCGTCTTCACCTCCTGGATGGCCTTGCCCGCCACGCCGGCTTCATAGTCCGTCAGGGTCAGGGTGTCGAAGAAGGCAAGGAGTTCCTCCACGGTCATTTCGAGCAGATCGTGGATGGTCTTCCCGCCCACTTTGACGTACAGGGCATCCTCCCGCAGGCGGCTGCCCTTGCAGGCATGGCACACCGTACGGCCGGAAAAACGGCTGAGCATGTATTTGTACTGGACCTTGTAGCGGTTGGCCTCGACCCATTCGAAGAATTCGTGCAGGCCGAAGAAGGTGGTTTCGTCCTCGTCCTTGCCGCGGGCGTTCCAGATCCGTTCGCGGACCCCGGCGGACAGTTCGCACCAGGGCGTGAAGATCGGAATGCCCTGGGCCTCCGCCGCCTTGACGAGGCGGTCCTTGAACCAGCCCATCTTGTCGCCGCGCCAGCAGGCGATGGCTCCGTCGTAGATGGTCTTGGTCTTGTCGGGGATGACCAGGTCTTCGCTGATACCGATGATCTTGCCCAGTCCGCCGCACACGGGGCAGGCTCCCAGCGGACTGTTGAAACTGAACATGTATTCGTCCGGCTGGCGGAAACACATGCCGTCGGCCTCGAAACGCTTGCTGAAGGTCCGCAGTTGCGGCTCCCGCGCAGCGTCCTCCGGCCACTCCTTCCGCACCAGGAGGATGCCGTCGCCGATGGAGAAGCAGTTCTCCACTGAGGAATGGAGGCGGGAGAGCAGATCCGCATCCGGCTCCGGGACGATCCGCACGCGGTCCACCAGCAGATAGAGGTCGTCGGGGTAGGACGCATCCTCCGAATGCTGCATCACCTCTTCAAGACGGAGGATGGCCGTCCCGTCCCAGAAACGGGAATAGCCCTGCTCGCCGAGCGAGAGCATCAGTTCCACCTTGTCCTGCCGTTCCTTCCAGCGGATGTCGGCGAGCAGATACACGGCGGAGGGGGCGTCGGAAAGGACATAGTCCAGCACGTCCGCGGCCGTATGGCATTTGACTTCGGCCCCGCTGACGGGCGAATAGGTCCGGCCGATGCGGGCGAAAAGGAGACGGAGGTAGTCGTAGATTTCCGTCGTGGTGGCGACCGTCGAACGGGGGTTGCGCGTGGCGACCTTCTGTTCGATGGCGACGGCCGGCGGGATGCCCTCGATACGCTCCACATCGGGTTTGCTCATGCGGCCGAGGAACTGCCGCGCGTAGGATGAGAGGCTTTCGGCGAAACGCCGCTGTCCCTCTGCGAAGAGGGTGTCGAAGGCCAGCGAGGACTTGCCGCTGCCGGAGATCCCGGTAATCACGACGAACTTCCCGCGGGGAATCTCCACGGTGACGTCCTTCAGGTTGTTGACCCTGGCCTTCCGGACCACAATATTACCTTGCTGCGGCATGGGAATACAAAGTTAATGATTTTTCTCCGACTGGGCAAATGCGCCATTTTGTCATACGTAACTGCCACAGTGTCAGTATTTTATGCCATTTTGACACAGCTTTGTCACTGGCCCGGCAATTGCCTTATTCCCAGTCGTCCGCCAGTCGGACACGGCACACGGGGCGCCGGAAGTCCCGGGAACAAGACTTAATAAATAATAGGAGATAAACATTATGACACCCGCAAGACGTAACAACTGGATTCCCGACATCTTCAACGATTTCTTCGACAACAACTGGATGGAAAGGACCAACACCACGGCACCGGCCATCAACGTGATCGAGACCGAGAAGGCCTATGAGATGCAGGTAGCAGCCCCGGGCATGACCCGCGACGACTTCAACGTCACCCTCGACAAGGACGGCGACCTGGTCATCAAGATGGAAAAGAAAGGCCAGGAGGAAAAGAAGGAAAACGGCCACTACCTCCGTCGCGAATTCTCCTTCGCAAAGTTCCAGCAGACCATGCTTCTGCCTGACGACGCGGTCCGCGAAAACATTTCCGCCAAGATGGAAAACGGCGTGCTGACCGTCAACATCCCCAAGGAAGACCGCATCAAGGAAGAAAACCGCAACCGGATGATCGAGATCCAATAATCCTCCCGATATGCAGAAGCGGGCCGCCCGGCATGGGTGGCCCGCTTCTGCATATCGGGAGGATTATTCCGCTTCAGGCGCCTGGGCAGGGGCCTCTTCGGCGACTTCCGGCTCGGCCGGGGCTTCTTCCACCGCTTCCACTTCGGGCTCGCTCTTATGGAAAGGCAGACCGATGCAGGCGAGACGGTCGGTAAAGAAGAGGAAGCCGCAGCAAAGCAGGATGGCGGCGACCAGGCAGATCCAGAAGGTCCTCCAGCACGCTTTCTTCCGGGCCTCGGGATCCACTATGCGAAGTTTCGGGAACTTCGCCAGGGAGGTGAGGGTCTTGCCGAACTTCACGCTCACGAGGGAGGCGGCGTTGATGGCCCAGCCGTTGGCATTGAGCACCGGGCCGAGGTCGCGGCGGCGCAGTTTGCGCCAGGCGATGAACATCGAAGGACCGGAAATCAGCAGCATCACCACGGCGATGATCAGGAGTACCTGCCACCAGGTGATGCCCTTCAGGGCGGCGATCACGCCGGCGAGGGCGGCACCGACGAGGCCGATGGCCATGCCGATGGCGGCGAAAATGCCGGCGAACTTGGCTATGTCGAAGGGCACGGCCGGGGCTTTGCCGTCCGCGGCGGTGCCGGTGGCGGCCGTCAGTCCGGCCATCGATTTCTCATTCTTCTCGGCGGCTTTCTTGTCGATGCGGTCGCTGATCATCCGGGCTACCTTCTTGTAAGGCGTCCAGAAGGCCTGGCGCACGGAAATCGGATTCTCCACGATGCCGGTGACGACAGCCGTGTAGTCGTTGCCTTCGCGGTCGTAGAAGACGGCGTTCTTGCCGGGACGGAGACCATCGACGTCACCTGCGGTCACGACGGCCGCGATGTTCATGGATTTGCCGAGTTTCTCGGAAGTGCAGGCGCAGTAGAGGATGTACATGCCGCTGAGCGAGGCGATCTCCGGGGACGGGCCGGCCACACGGACGCAAAGGTCGGTGGACCGCTGATCGATATAGAGCCGGCCGGCCTGGAAAATGGCCTTGTGATCCTTGTCGTAGAAATCGGCCAGGACCACGTAGTTGTTGAGGAAACGGTAGAAATGCTTGCTCAGGCGGAGCAGTTTGTCCACTTCCTCGATGGAGAGGGCCTCGGCTTCCAGGGCCTTGTCCTGCTCGACGAGTTCGAGCAGGGCCGCCTTCTTGTCGTCGGCGAGGATGGCCTTGACGGCATCCAGTCCGAGGCCTTCGACCTCCGCGCCCTTCTTGGCGGCGCACCAGGCGGTGTACGGGGCGAATTTCCCGAGCACCCCCGCCCATTCGGCCTCGGTGAGGGATTCCTTGCCTTCCGGCAGGACGAGGGCGACCATGGCATCGACGGCGCCCTTCCAGGCCGGATTGATGCCTTCCTTGAGCGGCAGCACGCCCTCGGCGGAGGGCTTGGCCAGCGGCTCGAGACCGATCTGGTCGGCGGCCAGGGCGAGATTGCCTTCGATCCCGCCGATTTTCTCCACCGACACGTCCACGGCGCCGGCCGTCTCCGCATCGAAGGAGATGAGTTTGCAGCGCATGAAGAAGTCGGCGATCTTGTCCTTGAGGGCCTCGCAGGCGGCGAAGGCGTCGGACGTCTTGTCGCCGAAGGGGAACACCTCCGCGGTGCCGGCTTCCTTCCAGGCGGCGTAGTCGGCGGCCGCCGTGTAGAAGGCCTCGATGTGGTCGGCGGTGATGCCGGGCTCCCCGCTGCGGTCGGTGGCGCTGGCCACGCCGGCGATCTGGCCGATAAGGGCCTTGAGCGCCTCGTCGTCGGTGCTGAGAGCCGTGATGATGCCGTCGCCGTTCAGCGGCGTGCCGGCGAAGATCTTCGTGTTGTCGGCCGTGTCCGCCAGGGTGATTTCCTCCTTTTCGAGGCCGAGATTGGCGAGAATCTGCCGGGCCGAGGCAAGCAGGCGGGCGCCGTCGGGATTCCCGGTGTTGAAGTCGGAGAAGGCGAGGCCGTCGGGCTCCTTGAGGAGGATTTCCGGATCGGCGAGGATGCCGGTGAGCCACTGCGCCGTGGCGATGACTTCGTCAACACGGATCTTGCCGTCAGCGTCGCGGTCGATCAGGCCGAGGGTCTTTTCGTCGAACTCCAGCCCCGTCACCGGGCAACTGAGCACAGTCCACATCTTGCGGTCCAGTTCGCCCAGATGGGCGATGTCCTTTCCCGAACGGATGTCCACGCGGACGCTCCCACCCACGGACTTGAACTTCCACGGGTAGGTGTTCTGTTTCTTTTTCTTTTTCATATAAGGGGTATTTGATTTCGCAGTTTACAAATATAAAAAAAGCCCCCGGTAAAATCAAGCCATGGGACGAAAAATCCGGAAAGTGTTTGCGCATTCCGGAAAAATGCGTATCTTTGCGGTCCACAATTCTGGATGTAGCGCAGTTGGTAGCGCACCTGGTTAGGGACCAGGAGGTCGCTGGTTCAAGTCCAGTCATCCAGACGCAGGCGGGCCGCCCGGTATGGGGCGGCCCGCTTTTGCGTTATTTGGTCCGAGGAAAAGGGACTAGAGGGCGGAGGCGTTTTCGTCGAGACGGTCCTGGATCTGCTCGCGGCGGTCGTCAACCTTGTCGGCGGCCTTGTTGGCGGCCTCCACGGCGGCGGCAGCGGCGGCATCCGCCTCTGCCTGCTTCTTCTCGGCCTCAAGTTGCTTCTGGCTATCCCTCAGGTCCTTCTTGGCCTGCTGGGCATCCTTCTTGGCCTGCTGGGCGTCCTTCTTGCTTTCCTTGATGACCTTCTGGTTCTCCTTGATGGCCTTCTGCTCTTCCTTGATGTATTTCTCGCGCTGCTTGACGAGGGACTCGTCGCTCTTGAGCTGGCCTTCCATCAGTTTGATCTCGTCTTTCAACGCCTTGAGATCCTCCTTGTCGGCCTTGTCCAGGCGACCGTCCAGTTTGAAGGATTTCTCCTGGAGTTTCAGGGCATCCTTCTTGAGTTTGATGGCATCTTTCTGCTGCTTGAGGGAGGTCTTCAGGGTCTTGATTTCCTGCTTGTTCTTGTCGATGGTGCGCTTGCTCTTCTCGATGGCGCCCTGGGCGTCGCGGACGGTCTGGTTGGTCCGGCGGGCCTGCTCGTTGCTGATGCGGGTGGCCTTTGCCACGGCGTCGCGGTTGGCCTGGACGGCGTCTTCGGTCGTGTTCTGCGCGAAGGCGAAACCGGAAGCGGCCAGGGTGGCGAGAGCAAGGGTAAGAATGTGTTTGGCTTTCATATGGCGTTAATTTTATTTGGTTTCCGGCGTTAAAGTTACAATAATTATGCGAAAATCGCAAAACGCCGGCCGAATTCACCACACCGGGGTGCAACTGGCCACAGGTCCGGCTGACGTTTGCGAATCTGCCGCTTTTTCAATATCTTTGCACCGACGTTGCTGTGCGACAGCGCAAAAGCGTCGCCTGTATTAGACAAAACCAAAACCCAAAACTATGTCCAATTATTTCTATGACATGCTCCCGGCCGATGAACTGGCCCGTCTGCCTTACATCCCCACCGTCGGAGAATTTGTCCAGTGGATCGAGAAACAGTATGCGGATTCCCCCGCCCTCTCGGACCTGACCCAAACCATTACTTACAAGGAATTCTGCGATCGCATTGCCCGCCGTCGCGCCGTCATCGAAGGCCTGGGCCTGCCCAAGGGCGCCCACATCGCCATCTTCGACCGCAACAGCCAGGATGCCATCGAACTGTTCTACGCCGTGATGTCCGCCGGTTACGTGGCCATGGTCTTCCCGGCCGCCCTGCCGGAAATGGCCGTCATCGGCTCCTGCATGAAATTCGACATCCAGGCCATCTTCGTCCGTGACGAGTTCATGCCCCTGACCCAGAAACTCCAGGGCGTGAAGGTCCTCCCCGCCGGCAGCATCGCCGAGCAGAAGGCTCCCGTGGCCGCCATCGATCCGGACAGCCCCGCCGCCATCTTCTTCACCGGCGGCACCACCGGTTCCCCGAAGGGCGCCGTCCTGACGCACCGCGCCTATATGCGCGGCTGCTACAACTCCATCTTCAAGCCGGGCAAGGTGATCGGCGTCCACCGCTACATCGCCATTCTCCCGCTGAGCCACGTCTTCGGCAGCATCGCCGGCCTGAGCGGCTGCTTCTACACCGGCAACCTGATGCACACCTGCGAAGACATGAAGGCGACCATCGGCAAACTGCCCGTCATCAAGCCGACCCTCCTGGTTATCGTCCCGGGTATCTGCGACATCCTCGCCGGCCTGTGCAAGATGTACGGCCCGCAGTTCCTCGGCGGCCAGCTCCGCATGATCATCTCCGGCGCCGCCAACGTCCCGCCGCGCCTGGTGGACATCTTCACCAAACTCGGCGTGGAGTTCTGCTTCGGCTACGGCCTCACCGAGACCGCCAACCTGACCTCCGCCAACGCGGACGCCATCACCCATCCGACCTCCATCGGCAAGATCTATCCCGGCCAGGAGGCCAAGATCGTGGACGGCGAACTCTGGGTCAAGGGTGACAACCTCTTCTCCGGCTACTACAAGGATCCCGTCCGCACCGCCGAGGCCCTGACGCCCGACGGCTGGCTGCGCACCGGCGACCTCTGCCGCTTTGACGAAGACGGCTTCCTCTACATCACCGGCCGCATCAAGAACCTCATTATCCTCGCCAACGGTGAGAATGTGAGCCCCGAGAGCCTTGAGGAGCCCTTCTACGCCGATCCTTGCGTCCGCGACGCCATGGTCAAGGAAGACGAGGTGAACGGCGCGCCCTGCATCGCCATCGAGATCCTCCCCTTCATGCCCGCCTTCGACGGCAAGGAGTTCTCCGAGATCCAGGCCTACATGAACGCCCTGGTGGACAAGGTCAACGCGACCCTTCCCTCCACCCATCGTATCACCAAGGTTACCGTGCGCACGGAAGACTTCAAGCGCACCGGCAGCATGAAAGTCGCCCGCGTATGATGAGCCGCGAAGAAGTGTTCGAGAGCCTCAAGGAGGTCCTCCACATTATCCGCCCCAATACCGAGCTGAGCACGATCACCTTCGACACCGAACTGGTCCGTGACCTGGGTATCGATTCTCTTTCGATGATGCTGCTCTCGCTGGCGGTAGAAGAGAAATTCAAGTTCCGCTTCCCGGACGGGCAGGCTCCGTTCCGCACGGCCGGTGAAGTCTGCGATTTCGTTCTAAAAGCGATTTCCTAAGGATTGAAATCTTTAACAGGCGGCGGCCCCGGCAAACGGGACCGCCGCTGTTTTATTATTGGTAGCGCTTCCCGGGGAAGAATTTGGGAACGCTCTGGCAGTAGCGGGGATATTCCGGATATTTGGAAGCGCTGATTTCCTCGGCAAAGGCGCTGCTGCCCAGGAAGAGGACGATCAGAAGGAGCGCTCCGATGATGCTCCAGTTCACGATTCCGATGCCTCCGCCGACAGTAAAGAGGTAGAAGCAGCACCAGATGGCCTGCTCGGCGAAATAGTTGGGATGGCGGCTGCGGCCCCAGAGGCCCACGGTATTGAAGCCCTTGTTGTAGGGGGCGGGCAGGTCTTCCAACTTTTTCCCCTCGCCCAGCATCTTCCATTTGGTCGTCTGGAATTTCCACTGCTGCTCGTCGGCGACGGTCTCATAGATGATGAAGCCCAGGGTAAGGACGGCCGCTACGGCGTCCATCCAGCCGAAGGGGGTCTGCACGCCCATCAGCACCAGGGCCGGGAAAGTAGTCATCAGCACCAGCACATTCTGGTAGATGGAGATGAAAAAGAGATTGAACAGCAGCCATTTCCAGTGGGGCTGGAACTCTTTCCGGGCGCGGAGCACCTTCCAGCGGTAATCTTCCTCCCCTTCCCAGAATTTGAGTTTATAGGCGCCTTTCCGGGCGAAGTTGAAGGTCAGGCGGGCTCCCCAGAGCGTGGCCAGGCAGGCCATCACCACAAGGCGGGTGTCCAGTCCGCCCTTGACGGCGATAATCCAGGTGTACACGATCGGGAGCAGGCTCCAGAGCTTGTCCATCTGGCTGTTGTTGGAGGTAGCCTCCCCCACGACAAAGCAGAAGAGAGCGCTGCAGGCGGTCACGATGCAGAGGGTTTTCAGCGCATCCAACTGGGACGCATCCAGTGCGGGACCGACGAAAATATACAGCAAGGGACAGGCGATAAGGGAGACGGCCAGAAGGCCCCCGACGAGTTTAACGTTCATGGTTTCAAAGGTTTAGTACAATTTTCGCCCGCAAAGATACAACTATTTTTCAGAAATGCTGATGAAAAAACGAAGGGGCGCTGCTGCGTGTCGCGATTTTTTCCTAACTTTGTAAGGATGGAATATCTCCCTTAAACCATAAGATATGGTCCTGACTGTATTCAAACTCCTCGGCTGCATCGCCCTGCTCATGTACGGCATGAAGGTGATGAGCGAAGCCCTCCAGAAGATGGCGGGTCCCGGCCTCCGGCACATCCTGGGGGCGATGACGACCAACCGTTTCACCGGTGTCCTGACCGGTATGCTGGTCTGCGTGGCGGTCCAGTCCTCCGCGGCGACCACGGTGATGACGGTATCCTTCGTCAACGCCGCCCTCCTGACCCTGTCCCAGGCCATTTCCGTCATCATGGGCGCCAACATCGGCACGACCCTGTCCGCCTGGATCATGTCCGCCGGCTTCTCTTTCAACATCGCCAGCATGGTATGGCCGGTGTTCCTGGTCGCCGTCGTGCTGATCCAGTTCCCGAAGCACCGCTACCTGGGAGACTTCCTTTTCGGTCTGTCCTTCATGTTCTTCGCGCTCGGGACGCTGAACGCCACCGGCCGGGAGATGGATCTGGCCCACAACGAGGGCGTGGTGAATTTCTTCGCCTCCTTCGATTCGGGGAGTTATCTGACCATCCTGCTGTTTATCCTCATCGGCGGTCTGCTCACCTGTATCGCCCAGTCTTCCGCCGCGCTGATGGCCATCACCATGGTCCTCTGTACCAGCGGCGTACTGACGATCTACCAGGGCATCGCGCTGGTGATGGGCGAAAACATCGGCACCACCGTCACGGCGAACATCGCAGCCCTGTCGGCCAATACGCAGGCGCGGCGGGCGGCCCTGGCGCACCTGGTCTTCAACGTATTCGGCGTCCTCTGGGTGCTGGCCATCTTCTATCCCTTCGTGAATGCGGCATGCCGCCTGGTGGACGTGGACCCGCACGCCTCCGAACAGAGTCCGGCCCGGCTCTCCTTTGTCCTGGCCACTTTCCATACCATGTTCAACCTCACCAACACCGCCATCCTGATCTGGTTCATCCCGCAGATGGAGAAACTGGTGAGCAAGATCATCCCGCAGAAGGCCGGAGACGAGGGCTTCAAACTCAAATACATCCAGAGCGGTATCATGAAGACGCCGGAACTCTCCGTGTTCCAGGCCCAGAAGGAGACGGAACTCTTCGCCGAGCGGATGCGCCTGATGTTTGCGGAAGTGCGTGAGCTCTACACCATTACGGATGCAGATGCCTTTACCAAGAAGGCAGCGCGCGTCAAGGAAATGGAGGAGATGAGCGACCGGCTCGAAAGCGAGATCGGCAGTTACCTGGCCCAGGTCGGCAACGCCCACTTGAGCGACGACACCAAACGGAAGGTCCGCTGCCTGCTCCGTGAGGTCAGCGAACTGGAGAGTATCGGCGACAGCCTCTACAACCTCTCCCGCACCATGGAGCGCAAACTCAGGGAGAAAGCGTCCTTCACGCCGGAGCAGGAAGCCGGTGTCCAGGAGATGTTCACCCTGCTGGAGAAAGCGATGGAGAACATGGAGCTGGTCCTCAAGGGCGAAGGCGAGCACGAGGTGTCGCAGGATCTGGAAGACCGGATCGACACGCTCCGCGACACCCTTCGGAGCAAGAACGCCGAGTATGTGGACGAGGGCGTGTACAGTTTTGTCGTCGGCACCATTTTCGTCGACCTGGTCCGCGAGTGCGAGAAATGCGGCGACTACGTGATCAATGTCGTCGAAGCCAAGATGGGCAAACGCGACAACGAACAGGAGACCGGCGCCCTGCAGATCGACCTCGGCAAGAAGACGGCGAGCGTGGGCGGCGTGGCCCTGGACCTGAGCAAGAGCGAGTTCGAACTGCTGAACCTGCTGTCCTCCAATCCGGGCCGCCTCTTCTCCTACAGCGAGTTGCTGGATCTCGTATGGCCCAAAGACCCTGCGGCGGGTGACCACACCGTCGATGTCACGGTCCGGCACCTCCGCACCAAACTGGGCTCAGAGGCGGAACACCTCTACACCAAGTCCGGCTACGGCTATTACTACGAGTAGGAATCCGGCGCGTCGAAAGACAGGCGTCAACCCGGTCAGAGTTTCTTTGCGAGCATAGATCCGATCGCGGCGACGGCTATGGCTTCGGACGTGAGGATGAGTTCGAGCGGAACCATTCCGACCGACTTCTGGAGCAGGACGGCACTTGCATCGACCAGCGCATGGAGGGCGATGGCCGCAGGGAACAGCCAAAGGTACTTACCCCCTTTGCGAACGGCTACCCAGACCATCATGGACAGGCCCAGGTGTATGACAAGTGCGGAGAGACGCTCCCAAAGACCGAGCAGCGCGGTCCCGGCGCCCATCGTCTGCAACTGGTCCAATTGTGCCTGCAACTGCCCGGCTGATTCCTCCGGGACCTGGGAAAAGAGGAGAGCCGTCTGCCCGGAATTGATCAAGGCCGATATCACCAGGTTCCCGATCATCGTGATGCCGAAGACAAGGAGCATCTCCGCGCCCCCGTGCCCGATTCCGTAAGCGACGCCGGGGAGAGCCTGGGAGGGTTCCTTTTTCATCAGGAATTTCATGGAAAGGAAGCGGCCGCTTTCTTCGAAGACTCCGGCGGCCAGACCGCCATAAATCGCATACCGGAGCGGATGGTCGAGGATGGATGCGCCATAGGGCCCTTTCAGGACTAGTTGGTGAAGAATGCTTTCCAGGACCAGCGCGAAAAGGATGAATGTCCCGGCTCCGATCAAAATGGCGGACAATTCCGTCCGATGCTTACGCAGCAGATAAACGGACAGGCAGACGGGAACTGCAATGCCCAGAAAGGCATTGACAGCCATCATCACAAGTGAACCTACAGGGACCATATCGAATTATCCTTTATATTAATACCTCGCACCGGATTCTGTCATCGCGTTCCGTCAGTTATCCCGACATGTACTCCGGCACAAAGATACTGCATATTCCGACATGAACAAATAGAGAGGAGGATGGTTTCCTTTTTTATCTTCCGCCCGTCCCGATGAACAAGACCGCTTGCCGGGTATTGACACACTGGGAATTTTGAGTATATTTGCATATTCCAAAACCGTTGTATTATGCTTTCCTCCCCTGTTTCCTCTATCAAACGGTTCCTGGCGGCCCTTCTGCTCCTGTGCGGAGTAGCCTGCGGCAAGAATGGCAGACCTACGGAAGGAGTAGTCTTTCCGGATTCCCCCGAAGCGGGCGATGTCCAGGCGAAACTCGTCCTGTCATTTTCCGAGTATTCTGAATACGATCCACTCGGTCTCGCCCCCCTCGGTGTGGAAGGACTCCGCATCATCCCTTACGGGGGAACCTCGCAGGGCGAGGTTATTTCCCTTCCTTCCACCACCTCGGCCGGTGAAAACGGGGTGACCGCTTATGACGATGTCAACCTTCCTGTCGGGACGTCCTCAGCCCTTGTTTACGCAAAAACCATCGACAAGGACACGCCGGTATCAAGCATGGCGGACAAATTCAAATACGGCATACTCGATGTCACCGGTCTGGGCGGAACGCCTTCGCCGGAAGGTATCCGGTTCTCGCCGGTCCCTGTATATACCGGGGGATTGGGGAAAGGGGATCAACTGATTGCCATTCTGAATGCACTCGCCGACGTGACACCCGAGTCGGCCCTGTCCGACGGCACAAAACCGCACTTCAAAGAAGTAACAGAGGATCAGAGCGCTACCATTAATGCACTGTGGAATTCTTTCAAGAAAATACCGATCGCTTCTTCATTATACGTCGGATGGACTTTGAAAGAACTTTATCAGAACCTCGATGGCTTAGCAACTGATGCTGCCCATGCTACGGTGCCGGATGGTTATAGTATGGCAGTCGCCATCCGGACATTACTTGACAATTACATGGATGTAGCAATGGTGTCTGGCGTAACCGTAAGTTGTACTCTTAAGTCTGAGTATCACGAATTCCCCGGCGAAGTCCATCTCCCGGACGGGGCTGTCGGGATTGTGTACAATCCTTCTTCCGGGCGGTTCGAAGCCAAACCTGTGGTGGATTATGTATTCCCCGCCGACCGGCAGTACTTTGCCGACAGCCCGCTGCGCGAAACACGGGATGCGATTCCTTCCGGTTTTGCAGACGAGCCCTGGGATGACATTCTAAACGCATTCTCCCCCGGAGCGGTGACGCGTTCATCGGTCGCCGTGGCAGTGGAGAAACCCGTCCGCCCGGCTATAGCCGGATTGGCAGTTCAGGTGGATGGACTGGACGAACGGGTACGATACTATGATTTCGCCCAAAACGAGGTGGATGTCACGAATGGTTTTCAAGCCACAAGTATCCTGGCCGGTGGCCAGAAAACGGTGTCCGGGAATTTTAAACCCGTAGGGACGAAGGAATATACCACCTATAACGCTTTTTATGCCGGTACTACCGCAGCATCTGCCACGGTCAAACGTAACCAGCCCCTTGCGAAGCCCTGGACGGTCAACCTGCTGCCCTCCGACCGCTCTTCCATCCATTTCGCGCTGGAGTTTATCAATAATTGCCCTGATTTTGTCGGGGCGGATGGTCAGATCATTCCCAACGGGGCCGTTTTCTATATTCCGGGGACCCTGAAGTCACCCGACGGCAGCCCGCTGCTCACCATCGGCGCTCAAATATCGGTGTCAGCGACATTCATTCCGGAAACCACGCTCGCTCACGCGACGCTGGAAGTCCCCGACCTCAACACGACGCAGGATTACGACGGCTGCTTTGCGATATCGCTATCCCTGTGAGCGGCCCGCCAAGTTGGCAAGTCCACCCTTACCGAAGCTCTGTTTTCCGTCTCCCTTCTTTCGCCAGGAACCTCCGCAACGCCATCATCGGTAACTTCATGGCAATGCAAATATACTTAAAAATGCCTCTATTTGTGAAGATGTTCAAAGACTGTATCATAATGAATAAAATGCTTTATGGCCTGATGGCCGGTCTTATGGTCCTCGCCTCCGGATGTGACGGCGTCAAGGATGGTCCCGAAAACAATGGAAACAACAACGGCGGCAATGGCGGCGGCGAAAAGGCCGAAATAACGGTAGATGAGGAATCTGCGGCCCTGTTCGCCTTCCCTTACGTAATGGTCAATAACAATCCCCGCTGATTTTATACGCTATGAAACGAACTTTATTCCTTCTCGCCGCTGCGCTTCTGGGCATAAGCGCCCTCGCACAGCCGACCCTCAAGGAAATCACCATCACGGCGACACGCAACTCCGACTATTACGGAGAAGTACGCCTGACCGCTATCCTTTCCTGTAAGGATGACGGCAAGATCGGCCAGATCCAGACCCGAATTTACAACCGCTTTCAGGAGCCCGGCCGTACAGTGAACCGCCTCATTGCGGAAAGCATCAATTACGAGCGCTTTGTAGATGGGGCAGAGATCCTTCAGACCTTCAAGATCAACAGTATTCCCGACGAGGATTCACCCTTCGTAGCCGAGACCATCATCAAGTCTAAAGACGGTACTCAGAGCGTGATTGAAACCCCCTTCAGTTTCGGCACGAGAACTGAAATCAAAGACGTCAACGGCCCCGTTCCCGAGCAAACCCAAGCAAAATAGCAGCTATGAATAAAGCTTTTTTAAGCCCCTTCCGCTTCAGTAAGATGGCGGCGCTGGTCCTGTGTTCCGCTTGCATAATTGCCAGCTGCGGCGACAAGAATGATCCGGACAACAAGCCCGGAGTTGTCAACTTGTCTGCTGCAGGAACGGCAAACTGTTACATCGTACCGGCTGCGGGGACATATTCCTTCAAGATGACACAGGGGAATGGTCCCCAGCTTAGCGGAGTGGCATCCGCTGAAGTCCTTTGGGAGAGTTTCGGCGACAAAACAGTGCCCGAGGTCGGGAGCATCATCAAGAGCGTGTCTGTTGACGGTGACGCCATCCGTTTTGAGACGCCCGAAGAGCTGAAAAACGGCAACGCCCTGATTGCGGCCAAAAACGAGTACGGGACTATCCTCTGGTCCTGGCATATCTGGGTCTGCAAAGATTATGATCCCGTGGCCACGGCCCATGTGTACAATAACAACGCCGGGACCATGATGGACCGCAACCTTGGCGCCACTTCCACGACTCAGAATGCCGTGCAGTCCCTGGGTCTGATGTATCAATGGGGCCGCAAAGACCCATTCCTGGGTCCTGGGGCTGTCAGTTATGCCTCCGCAAGCGAACAGGCTCCTGCCGCCTCAACCATTGTCTGGCCAGACGCTGTCCTTAACATTGCCGGAGAGAGTGGAGCAAAGTGCGGGACCATAGAGTTTTCCATCAATTATCCTACGACCTTCATCCTGCACGAGTGGTACAAGGATAAAGCGACTACCATTTACGACTGGTGCCTGAATATGGATGTCACCCGCTGGCTCTATGTCAAAACTAAGTATGATCCCTGTCCGGCTGGCTGGCAGGTCCCGAAAGGGGGAGAAGAAGGCGTCTGGTATGTGGCTTACGGGGACAAACAAGGATATGCTCCGACATTGGAACACTATGTAAGAGGTTTGGATTTCTCCAATATCTTTGGCGGGAAGGACAACTGGTATCCTGCGACAGGCTGTATCAGCGGCAGCAACAACAACGGAAACACCTTTGAAGTTGTAGGAGAATCCGGCTATCTGTGGTCCTGTACCTGGGAAAACGGAACCCGTGACGACAGGCACGGCGGACGCTTTTTTTACTATAATCGTACAGACGGATACTTCAAGGCTGTCGATATAGGTTTTGAAAGCCTTGCGAACGCTAACGGTCTGCCCGTCCGTTGCGTAAAGACGGAATAGCTAGCGCAGCAAATCCTCGAGGGTGATGCTGCCGGAGGTCTTCTCGTCGCGGTATTTGACAATGACCGGGCAGTAGAGATGGACCCCGCTGTTGTCTCCCGCGTGGGAGAAGAAAATAACGATAGATTGTAAAAGCATAGTGATGAGTCTCATATTGCGAAGATAATCAATTAATCCCAAAGTTCGTAATCGCCCATCCAGGCCTTGATCTGCTCATAGGACATGTTGAAATAGCGTTTCTCCTTGTTCAGGGCTGCAATCTGCTTCATCTCATCGTCGGAAAGCGTAAAGCTGAAGGATTCGATGTTCTCCTGGATATGGGCCGGATTGGAAGAGCCGGGGACTGGATTGACAGTTATGCCGCTCACGAACTCCAGAAACTCCTGTCTGACCAGCGTCTCACGCTCACCGACATCGTGGACGCTATGCATTTCTCCTCCCAGCCTGCCCTCACGCGATATATGAAGCGGGTAATGAACACAACCCCCAGCGAATATCGCAAGAACTCATTATAATAGAAAAGCCAGTCGACTGACTGGCTTTTGCTGAGTAGACTACGGTGAAAAATTATCGAACCTTATGGAGGACCTGAAGAAGGTGGAAGAGTTTATTAATAGTAGTAAGAAAAACCACTAAAAAGTAGTAAGAAAATTTGAAAAAGTAGGGAGAAAACTATATATTTGTAGCGAAAAATGTTATTACTATGACCAAGAAGGATCAGGTGATGGCTCTAATTGAGCAATATAAACAATTGGGTATTGACTCCCAGATAGACTATGAGAAGTTCTATCTGTACTCGATCATTACACATTCTACCGCTATCGAAGGGTCGACGGTTACGGAAATTGAAAACCAGCTTCTCTTCGATGAGGGAATTACCGCAAAGGGGAAACCCCTTATGGAGCAGATGATGAATCTGGATTTGAAGCGGGCTTATGAAGAGAGCATTCGCCTTGCCAAGAGCCATACGGACATTACTGTTGACATTCTGAAGTCCCTGTCCCATTTGGTAATGCAGAATACGGGGTCAACCTACAAGACGGCACTCGGCGACTTCTCCTCGGCAAATGGCGACCTCCGGATGGTCAATGTCACTGCCGGAGTCGGAGGACGATCCTATCTGAGTTACCAGAAGGTCCCCGCCAAGTTGCTGGAGTTCTGTGACTGGCTCAATACCCAACGCAGACGTCCAATGTCCCCGACAGAGCGATATGACCTGAGTTTCGAGGCCCATTATCGCCTGGTGACCATCCATCCCTGGGTCGATGGAAACGGACGTATGGCACGCCTTCTTATGAACCACCTCCAATTCGAATTCGGCCTGATTCCAGCCAAGGTACTCAAGGAAGACAAAGGGGATTATATCAATTCGCTCATCGAAACCCGGGAGGCGGATGAGATCTCCGTTTTCCTGGAATTCATGACGGGCGAAATGATAAAGACACTGTCCGCAGACATCGAAGCATTCCTTAAGTCGATGGAGGAAAGTGGGGAGATAATTCGGCCGATAGGAGAGAAAAAGCAAAATAGTAGGGAGAAAATCCTCCAACTGCTCAAAGATCATCCCAACTATTCGGCCCGGAAACTCGCCGAGATAATTGGAATCACCCCCAAAGCCATCGAAAAGCACCTCGCCAAACTGAAATCCGATGGTCTCATCAAAAGAGAAGGCCCTGACAAAGGCGGCTCTTGGATAGTTTTATGACCTCGTTTAAAGAATATAAACAATGAATACTCGACATGTCATATCTCTTTTCCTATGCTTGATGTCGTTCTGTGTCGCTTGCCGCGAACGTAACCACTGGCCTCCTGAGACAAGTGGACCTAACCTTCCTGTCCGCTACTGTGATATCCAGAAGGGCGACAAGGACAAAACGGTCATCGGCTACGCTCTGGTAGACACATCGGCCGTAAACTGGCTTGTGAATATTTGGCTAGAAGGGGCATCTGTGTTCTCGCCTGAATTATCGGATATACGAAAGACAGAACGAATACTGCAGAAAGAGTATTCTTCCATTCTGTCGAAGCATGGATGGGATAAGCAAGGTCATCTATATGAGGAGGGAGGCCTGAGGAACTACGCTCGACAATATGTTTTCATGAAAAGCCCAGAAGGCAGAAAGTATGTATATGTAAATTTCATTCTTTTAAGATTGGCTGATTTGGAAGATAAGGAACCTCCTTATTATGATCCTGATGATTTGGGCTTTCTCCCGCCCCCGCCACCAGTTCGAGATGCACTTAGCCGCTACTGGCTTGTTGTTCATGATGGCGGTGATGGTTATTGGAGAGTTATGGTAGACCTTGATGATGAAGTTATTCTCAATTGTTATGTGAATGGACTCGCATAACGATATCCAGAGGCCAATAGGCCCTGGTGTGAGGTAACGTGGGTGCCGTTCAGTCGGAGCGGAGAAGCAAAAAAGTCAGCGATGAAGCTGACTTTTTTGTTAGTAGCGGGGGGAGGACTCGAACCTCCGACCTCCGGGTTATGAGCCCGACGAGCTACCAACTGCTCTACCCCGCGATGTTT
>CAMIYB010000004.1 GCA_946402945.1 uncultured Bacteroidales bacterium
CTCACCTTGTCGGCGAAGCCCATCTGCGTAACGGCCGCCACGGAGTCGCCGCCACCCACGAGGGTGTAGGCGCCGTTCTTGGTGGCCTCAGCCAGATCCTTGGCAATCTGGAGGGTGCCCTTGGCGAAATTCGGAAGTTCAAACACGCCCACAGGACCGTTCCAGAGGATGGTCTTGGAAGCGAGGATGATCTTCTTCCAGTTCTCGAGCGAAGCCGGAGCGGCATCCATGCCCTCCCAGTCGTCGGCGATGTTGTGGGTGTCGAAGATGCGCTGGGGCGTATCGTTCTCGAACTTCTGGCCGGCGATGGTCTGGACCGACAGGCTCACGTTGACCCCCTTCTCCTTCGCGGTGGCGAGAATCTCGAGCGCGTCGGGAATGAGGTCGTCCTCATGGAGGGACTGGCCGATCTTGCCGCCCTGGGCCTTGATGAAGGTGTAACCCATACCGCCGCCGATGATCAGGTTGTCCACCTTGCCGACCAGGTTCTTGAGAACCGCGAGTTTGGAGGACACCTTGGAGCCGCCGATGATGGCGGTCAGCGGGCGCTGGGCATTCTTGAGGACATTGTCGATGGCCTTGATTTCCCCTTCCATCAGGTAGCCGAACATCTTGTCGTTGGGGAAGTATTCGGCGATGAGGGCCGTGGAGGCGTGGGCGCGGTGGGCCGTACCGAAAGCGTCGTTGACATAGCAGTCGGCATAGGAAGCCAGGGTCTTGACGAACTCCTTCTGACTGGCCTTGACGACCGCCTTGGCGGCCTTCTTCTCCTCGTCGGTGGCATCCTCGGCCAGTCCGCGCGGCTTGCCTTCCTCTTCGGCGTAGAAGCGGAGGTTCTCCAGGAGCAGGGCCTCGCCCGGTTTCAGGGCGGCCGCCTTCTCCTGCGCCTTCATGCAGTCGTCGGCGAATTGGACGGGAACGCCGAGGCACTCGGAAACATGGTCCACGATGTGTCCCAGGGAAAACTTCGGGTCCACCTTCTTGGGACGTCCGAGATGGGACATGATAATGACGGCGCCGCCCTTCTCGAGGATTTTCTTGAGGGTGGGCATGGCCCGGCGGATGCGGGTGTCATCGGTAATTTCGAAGTTTTCGTTCAGCGGAACGTTGAAGTCGACCCGCACGATGGCTTTCTTGCCTGCGAAGTCATACTTGTCGATGAATTGTTGCATAAAGATTTATATTTGCAAATAATAACTTTCCAGCCCGCAAATATAACACTTTTTCTTTAGAAACCCCGTATCTCCGGGATTGATGCGGAGATACGGGGTTTCAGGAAGTTTTTGGCGGAAGGGCTATTTCGCAACTTCATAGGCGCCGGGGCACAGGCCCGCGGCCGCGCGCGGATTGCCGGCCTGGTCCATGGCGAAGCCGCCCTTGGTCTCGATCCAGGCGATGAAATCCTTGCAGATGCCCTGCTCGGAGGAGTAGGCGCTGTCTCCGGTCAGACAGTTGGAGATGCGGTCCTTGAGCGTCGCCTCGGAAATCCGCTCCGCGGGCAGGACTTCCGGCTTGGTGATGTCCATCACGAACAGGTCACCGTTGAACGAGAGGCCGAGGCCGGCGTACGGGATGTCGTAGCGGTCCTTTTCGTTCTCGATGAATTTTCCGCTCTTGACGGAAGCCACACTGTTGGAGATGTTGTAGCCGCCGGACTCCATGGTGCTGTTCTCGCAGATCCGGTAGGTGTTGGAGGCATTCGAGGCATTGACGGTGGTGTTCTGGTTCTCGACGATGCTGTTGATCACGTAGCTGTAGCCGCCGCCGGCCACGCGCAGCAATCCTTCGAAGGCCGGGGTCATCTGCACCAGGGTGGAGTTGCAGAAGAGGTAGTTCTTGCCGCCGAAGGACCCGTTGTTGCACTTGGACTGGTGGGCGAACGTGGAGTTGTTGACCATCGTGTACATGCTGCTGGATACGGAGGCGCCCCAGGTGCTGACGCCCTGCGTGCTGTAGATCGCGCAACGGTTCATGAAGATGTAGCCGTTGTTGGTGTTGGCCCCGAAGACCGGGCCGCGGCCGCCGCCGTAGCAGCGGTTGAAAATCACGTGGTTAAGACGGGCGATGCCCTGCTTGAGATAGACCACGGCGTTTTCCATCCCGCCGCTCTTGGAGGCGTCGCCGCAGTCCTCGAAATAGCAGTCGTCCAGGTCGAGCATCGCGCGTCCGTCGCTGCCGTTGCCCACCAGGAACACCTGTCCGGCCTTGATGCCGTTGAACTTGAACCCGTCGAAGGCCACGTGGGCGGCGTCGCGGACAACCATGAGACCGGCGGTCGCCGTCCCGCCCTTGATGGTGGTCGGGTATTCGTCGATTTCCCGGTCGGAGAGATCGGTTCCCGTCAGGGTGGGCCGGAAGCCGCCCTGGAGCGTGATGTCGCAGTACTTGGTGGCGGTCCCTTCGTTGAACGAGGTGAAATCGACGACGATCGGGGAGGCCCCCGCGTTCAGGACGTACTCGCCGGCGGCGAAATAGAGGTGGGCGCCGTCCAGTTCTCCGCCGCGGCGGGCCATGGCGGTCGCATCTACGGTGGTGCCGGAAGAATAGCTGACTTCCAGGAGGGTACGCACTTCGTCGGGCCCCATGGCGTTCTCCCAGGAGGAACCGTCTTTCGTTCCGGCAGCTTCCGCCTTGACGAAGAATTCGGGATATTCAGGCCTGGGGGCGGCCTGGACGATGGCTACGACGGCCACCGGGATATCCCCGACCAGGAACTGCACCATTCCGATCCGCATCTCGGAGCCGGTGTTGGCGGCGACGCCCAGGGTGACGGTTTCGTTGCGGACGGCCTTGGTGGAAACATAACTGATCCAGGTGTTTTCCCCCACATCGACCGTGTACTTGTAGTTGGTCGAAAGCGGGATTTCCACGGTGGTTTCGTCCGCCGTGACGTCGAAACTCGCGTCAGCGACGGTGATGAGGCCGCCCTCGAAATCCAGCTGTGCGGCGGCGGTCCGGTCTCCGTCCCGGGCGGTCACGCTGACCTTGAAGTCGCCCACCGGATCCGGGGCGGTCACGACGATGACGCCTGCCGCGTCGCCGTTCTTCCTGACCGATACGCTGCCGGCTTCGGCCGAGGCTTCCACCGTGGTCGAGGCCGTGGCTCCGGTCAAGGTGAAGGCCACCTCAAGGGTCTGGCCCGGCGCGATCACCAGGTCGCCGGCGGGGAAGGAGATGCCCAGTTTGTCGAGCTTGCTGAGACCGACGACGACCCCGTCCTGCAGGGTGATATTGGCGTTGTAGGCGTCCTGGGGGATGTCGGAAACCAGGGCTTTCCCGGTTCCGGTCGCATCGGGCGCGGCGGTCCAGGTCTTGCCGCCGTCGGCGGAATACTCCCAGACGCCGCCGTTGCGGCGCACCTTCAGCGCGGCCTTGGAAACAGGCACGTCGCCGGAGGCATCCTTGACGACGGCTCCTTCGAGGGTCCAGTACCAGATGCCGTCCGTTTCCTTGACGGACACCAGCGGCGTCGCCACGTCCAGGGCGGCTCCGCCTTTGGAAAAGTAGGGCGTCTTTCCGTCGGAGAGTTCCAGCGTCCAGCCGTCGGCGTCAGCGGCGATGGATTTGATATACACTTCGTCCGCAAGGGCGCTGATGGCCATGCGGAGCGAGGAAAGGTCGGAGTTGAACGTTCCTGCCCAGGCGTCGAGGGCTTTTTCATCGACAGAAGCCGAAGGAGCCTGGTCCTGCCTGTCTTTCTCGACCGGGTCGCAGGCCGCCGCGAGCAGCAGGACCGGCAGGAGGAGATAAGGGAGTAATTTCTTGGTAATCATGGTGTTTTATTGGTTATAAGTTGTTTTGAAATAATGGAAGAAATTGTAGGGATCGAGCACCTCGAGATCCAGGTCGGGGCGCAGGGTCCGGAGCGTGTTCATCGCGCTGATGATCTTGCCCGGACCGACCCAGATGACGCGGAACATGTAGTAGCGCGGAGTCGGGTCCGAGGTCTTGGGAATGGCCTTCGAAATGCCTTCCGCGAGTTTTTCGGGCTGGTTGCCGTCTCCGCAGACGGAGTTGTTCAGGCGGAAGACCGGCAGGGTGTCTTTCCAGACGTGGTTCGACGGCCATACGCCGGCGCCGCGGTAGCCCATGACGATGGTCGCCAGACCGTCCGGGGAAAATTGCAGGAAGGCGTCCTTGACCGCCTCTGAGGGCTGGTTCTGGTCCAGGACCATGGGCGAGATGGTCATGTCGCACAGGTCGTAGTACCGCTTGTTGTGCTCGACGAAAAGCGGAAGGTACTGGGGCTGGATGCGGTTCGGGTTGATGTAGCCGGCGCAGCTGGCGTCGGCCCCGAACCAGTCGGCGTCGGTCTTGGTGGACCAGATGTACTGCATGATGTCCGGCAACTTGTCGATGAGGTTGGGGTTGATGCCCCAGACCACCGGGATGGAACCGCGGTTGTCGTCGTTCCAGATGCCGTTGAACATGAACTCCCACAGGCCGCCGGAGCCGTCGTAATCGGCCATCTGGAACAGCAGGTAGGTCTTTCCTGCCTGCGGCTCCCCGAGTTCGGGCCGTCCCTGCTTCATCGGCCGGAAGGGGGCGTTGCTGTGGAAGGACAGGTTATAGACATCGCTCGGGCCCGTATCCATGTAGATGTTGTAGGGGGAGGCCATCCAGACGGTCTCCCACTCGGTCGCCACCTGGCCGTGCTTTCCTGCCAGTCCGGCGATTTCGGCGTACTTGCCCTTGCTGAAGAAGCCGTTCAGGCAGGTCATCTCCCGTCCGGCCGTCTGCCGGAGGTAGGACTCCAGGATGCGGACATAGGTTTCGTGGTCGGTACCGACCGGCTGCGCGGGATCGTCGCGGGGCGCTTCATCGTCCCACGGCGAAAGATCGAAGACGAAGCCCCGCTCCTTGACGGGAAAGTCGCGGCAGTAGGCGTACTCGAGGTTGCCGACCGGCCGGTTGAAGCGGCTGTCCTCGTAGAGGAAGGATTGCGTGGTGCTGCAAAGCCCTTTGTCGAGGTAATGGTCGATGGCCCAGCGGTAGGCGTCGTTCTTGGCGCTCCCGGAGACGCTGCCGTCGAACTGCCCGCGAAAGTCGTGCAGGACGGTCAGACCGTAGGGCTCCACGTACTTCTCCGCCTGCGCGGGGGAGAAGACGATGCCGTCCTCGACCCCGGCCATGGTGGTGGCCACGTTGAGGGTCGCGGGAACGTCCGGGTCGTAGATGATGACGCCTTTGATGACGTTCTTGCCCAGCCGGAGCAGGTCGCCGAAGGTCTCCAGGCGCACCTGTTCCCTGCCTTCGAGCCAGTAGCCGGGCTTGGAGAAGAGATCGATCCACTTGGTGGTCTTGTTGGTGTTGGCCCCGTACAGATAGACGACGGGTCCCTGGCGGTTGAAGATGCCCTGGAGGGTGGAGGCGGCGACACATTCGTCGTAGCACCCCGGCGTCAGGCTGTTCGACAGGGCATAGGTATAGATGGTGTTCTCCGCGAGCGGGATGGGGCTGGCGTCCACGGGCTGCTCCGGCTCGGGGTCGGGCGTCATTTTGATCCGTTCGCATCCCAGGGCGGACAGGACCAGCACCGGAAGGAGAAGTCGGCTAATAGTCTTCATAGAAACGGATGTTGTCGATTTTCAGGGTTGCGTCGGCGTTGAGCTTGGTATGGTAGAGGCGGAAATAATTGACCGCCTTCAGGTCGATGTTCCCGCCGGTCTTCTTGGCCGAGGCCAGGGACAGGGCCACGTTGTTCCAGCCGGGCTTGAGCTTGAGGTCGTCGGCGAGGAACGTCCAGTGGAGCTCGCCCACGTCGGCCCTGCCGCCGCTGGTGATTTCGATCTGGGCGTCGCCGAGGCCCCAGCCGAAGGCGCCCAGGTCCGCGACGTACAGGTCGAAGGCGAGGATGCCGTCCTCCAGGCTGACCTTGGTGTCAACGGGGGTGTCGAGGAGGCGGTCGTAGAAGAGCAGGGCCGTTTTCGGGACGGTGGTGGCGATGGAGGCGCCGCCCTGGGTCTTGTCGGCTGTGTCCAGGACCAGGTCGCCCTGGCTCTTCCAGCCCTCGAGCGATTCGCATGCGTCGAAGAAAACGCCCGGGCGGGGGGATTCTTCGACGAAATCACCGATGTTGATTTTGACCGTGGGGGCATAGTTGTATCGGGCACCGGAATAGGAGGACAGGGCGCCGATACGGAAGTAGTAGTTGCGGTTTTCCTTGAAGAAGCTACTGTTGTCCTTGACGTTGATGCCGATCCGGAACTGCCGGTCCGGGGCGACGCCCGTGCCGACGGCCTTGATCCGGGAGACGGAGTTGACCGTGCTGCCGACGCTGGCCTGGTCGCTGGCGAAGAGGGCGACCTCCTGTACGGCGTTCAGGGTCGTGGGCTCCAGGCTGAAGGTGGCCAAAACGGTATTTTCTTCCTTGGTAACGGATACGTCCCTGATGCGGATATAGGGCGTGACGCTGAAATCGAGCCGGGTTTCTCCGTCGATGCGGATGTCCTGGGGATCGACCGGCAGGAAGTTGCGCGTATCGGGCTGCACCGTGTAGGTGCCGGCAAAAAGCCGTGTATTGCGGTAGGATCCGTCGTTCTTGACCACCAGGTAGGTCGGGGTCGGGTCGGCGTACCCGTGTTCGACGAGCTTGATGGTGGTCCCGCTCACGATGTCGCTCTGGAGGGGTTCCCCGGTCTGGCTGTCGATGATGGTGCCGTAGAGCGTCGCATCCGGTCCGGCATAGGTGTCGAGCTGGAAGAGCGAGCAGGAGACCGTTGCAAGCAGGGTAAGCAGGAGCGGAAGGCAGAAAGGTTTCATGGTGTTGGGTCTCATGGGATTACCATTGGGGATTCTGGATGCAGCCGTTGCCGGCTACTCCTGGGATGGAGAGGTAGTAGTTCTTGTTCTCCCAGGTGTGGGGAACTTCCTTGAGGACGGTCTTGCGGACGAAGATGTACTTCGGCGGGTCCACGCGCAGGTCGATCAGCGGGTCGAGGGCCTTGCGCGAACCGGAGTTGAAGACCTTCTGGAATTCGCGGCGCCGGATCAGGGTCCAGAACCGGTCGTTCTCGAAGGCCAGTTCCACCCGCCGTTCCCGCTGGATGTTGTCGGAGGTCAGGTCGATGTCGGTTGTATGGCCGGCCCGGCGGCGGGTCTCGTTGAGGCATGTCCTGGCCAGCGCGGTGTTCCCTTCCCCGCTTTCGAAGACGGCCTCCGCATAGGTCAGAAGCACTTCCGCATAGCGCAGGATGGGGTACGCGTTGGTGTTCTTGCCCAGAGCGTTCTCCGTCAGTTCTTTGGTGGAGAGAAACTTCTGGTAGCTGAACCCGGTGCGCGTCATCACGAAGTGCTGGCTCTGGTCGAAGCCGGAATAGTCGTCGGGCGAGGCCGCGCCGTACTGGTAGTAGGTTTTTTCGCCGATGGTCACGGACGTGTTGCTGCTGCCCTCGTACGTGGCGGAGCCGTTCCGTGCCACGTAGCCGGCCTGGATGGTAATCGTCTTGTCCCGGAACTTGGTCCCTGGCAGGATGCAGGTGGCCCACAGGCGGGCGTCCTTCCCTTCGAAGATCTGGCTGGGCGTGTCGAAGCGGAGGTACTCGTGGCTGGATTTGAAGCCGTCGTAGTCGCTCACGTTGCCGTCGGCGCGGGTGACGATGGTTCCGTCCCGGCCGGGATAGGCGTAGTACTCATAGGCGTCCACCAGGTCCAGGACCGGGTTCATGCGGCCGGCATGGGGCGCGCTGAGCCGCGTCTGGTTGCTGTTGCACCAGAATTCGTAGCTGTGGCAGGTGACCACTTCCGGATCGCCGTAAGAGTAAATGAGCAGATTCTCCTCCGGGGCGACGGTCGGGTCGCTGAACAGGGTGATCAGGTTTTTCCGGGCATCCTCGGGGTCTTTCGGGGCGGGCTTATACAGGGCGAAAAGGCCGCTGTTGATGACTTCCTCGCAGGCGGCGATGCACTGCAGGTAGAAGCCGTTGGCCTCCGAGGGGCTCATGTGGATGAGACCGCGCTCGACCGCCTCGCCTTCCAGTCCGTCCCGGGCGCCGTATTTGGCGATGGAGGCGGCGAAGAGGGCGGCCCGTGCCTTCATGGCCAGGGCCAGCCAGCGGGTGGCGCGGCGGGCGTCGGTCCCGCTGCGCAGGGACGGGAGCCCGGCTGCCGCCAGGTCGAATTCTTCCATGATGAAGTCCCAGGTCTCCTTTTCCGTGCTGCGGGGGACTTTCAGTTGCTCGGGGTCGGGCGTGTATTCCTGGAACTCCCGGATGATCGGGACGCCGCCGTAGCGCTTGGCCAGGGCGAAGTAACCGAAACCGCGGAGGAAATGCCCCTCGGCCTCGATCTCTCTGCGTTCTGTGTCGGTCAGGCTGCTCAAGCCCTCCACCTGCTGGAGCAGGTAGTTGACGTCGCGCAGGAAACCGTAGTCCCACCACGCTGAGACGTCGATGTTGTTGCCCTGTGAGTTGATGGCGTTGTCGGTGAACTGGTCCTGGTAGAAGCCCACGGTATTGGCGGATCCTTTGTGGAAGGCCGTCCCCGAGAACCCGAATTCCTCGAAGGGGGCCTGGTAGTAGAGGTTGGCCATCCAGGTCCGCAGGCCGTCTTCGCTCGAGAGAATCCGCCCGGAACTGATCCGGTCGCGGGGCTGGAGATCCCAGGCGTTCTTGCAGGACACCGCTCCGGCCGCTGCGGCCAGGAGGACGAGAAGGGATAGATGCAAGTGTTTCATACCGGTCAGAAGGTTACGGTCAGGTTGAGCGTATAACTGCGGTTGAGCGGATAGACCCACCCGGCGCTGTCGGAGCCCTCCGACCGTTCCGGATCAAAGGCCTTGACGAAGGGATCGCAGAGGGTCAGCAGGTTGTAGCCGTTCAGGCTGATCCGCACGGCGCTCATGTTCACCCGGGAGATCCACCTTTTCGGAAGGTTGTACCCCAGTTCGACGGATTTCAGGCGCACGAACGAGGCGTCCCGGCGCCACCGGTCGCTGACATTGTACATGGCGCCGCCGTTGTTGCTGCGGTCCCGGATGGCCGGCCAGGTACCGGGGATCCAGGCACTGTTCGGGTCGGTGTTGTCGGCGCGGTGCCACCGGTCGAAGAAATAGGCCGGGGCGTTGGCGTCGCCCCACAGCGGCTGCGCGTAATAGTACGTGTACATCACACTGTAGAGCGCGGCGCCCTGGAAATGCAGGGTCAGGTCGAGGTCCTTCCAGCGGGCCCCCAGCGTGGCTCCATAGTAGATTTTCGGGGTGCCGTTGGTCGTCTGGGGCGTGAGATCGTATTCGTTGATGACCCCGTCCTCGTTGACATCGAGGTACTTGAAGTCGCCGGGAAGTTCTCCGGCATTGCCGTACCGCCCGTCCTGGACGGCCCACGCCTGGATTTCCTCCTCGCTCTGGAACTGGCCGGCGTACTGGTACATCCACACGATGTCGCCGGGGCGGCCGGCCGAACCTTTGCGCCAGCGGTCATAGCTGCTGGTAAACGGCGCCCGTTCCCGGTACACCCACATCGAGCGGGCGAAGTTGACGTTGGCCGAGGCGGTGAGCCGCCAGTCCCGGGCGATCTTCTTGTTGAAGGAGGCCGAGAGTTCGATGCCCTGGACCCGGTCAACATCGAGGTTTTCCTGCGGGAGATCCGCCCCGAAGGTGTTCGGGAGCGTATTCGTGCGCGTGGCCAGCAGGCCGGTCCGGTTGCGCAGGTAGTATTCCGCCGTCAGGTTCAGCGCCCCGTCCAGGAAGCCCAGGTCGAGGCCGAAGTTGAACATGTGGGACTTGTACCAGGTGAGGTTCTGGTTGGTGACGCCCGGGGCTGCGGAACCGAAGGTCCAGGTGCCCTTGTCCGAGAAGACGAAGCCTCCCTCGTTCAGGGAGAAGCCGCCGATGTACTGGAAGGCGTTGCCGGCATCCTGGCCCAGTTCGCCGTAGGAGAACCGGAGTTTGAAGTTGGACACGAAGGGGAACGTCCGGCGGAAGAACGGCTCTTCCGAGGCGCGCCAGCCGAAGGAATAGACGGGGAAGAAGGCCCAGCGGTGGGACGGATGGTAGCGGTAGGAGCCGTCGTAGCGGGCGGCGAACTCGACCATGTACTTGCCCTTGTAGTCATAGGTCAGGCGGCCGAGCAGCGACTTGAACATCGTCTCCGACTCGCTGCCGCCCGTCCCCTGGCCGTCGGTGTCGCCGAACTGGATGATATCCATCGTGTAGAAGGTGTACTTGCGGGAAAGGCCGGAGCTCTTGTTGAACGCGTTGCCCTGCTCCCAGACCAGCGTCGCTCCCACATTGTGGTGTTCGGCGAAGGTCTCGTGCCAGGTCAGATACGTCTGGAACCGCAGGGTGTAGTTGTTGATCCAGGCTTCATTGAGTTCGGATGTGCCGCTGTTCCAGGTATGGGTGTAGATGTCATTCTGCGCGTCGTAGTTGTAGAGGTTGTAGCTCAGGCCCATGTTTTTCGAGACGACGCTGTAGTTGCTGTAGGAGACCACGCCCTTGAGCTGGAGGTTCCGGACCCAGGGGATGTCCCAGCTCAGGCTGCCCTTGGCCCGGTAGCTGCGGATCCGGTGCTGGACGTAGCCGGAGTAACCGGTGTCCGCCCCGGCCAGGGGGTTGATGGCCTGGCCGTCATAGACATAGGCGTAGTAGTCCGGGTTGCCGTTGGCGTAGGGCTGGTGGATCGGGGCTTCGGCGATGGCCCCGCGCATGAGGTTGGTCATGCTGGTGGACGGGCCGTCGTTGCGCTCGATGATGCCGCTGAAATCCACTTCGGCGGCGATGTCCCGGCTCACCTTGGCGGAGGTGTTGGCCCGGAAGGAATACTTCTCGTAGTTGATGGTGTTGAGCCGCAGGATGCCGGGCTCGCGGTTGTATCCCAGGCTCGCGAAGAACCGCAGCCGGTCGTTGCCGCCCGAGGCCGACAGGTTGTGGTACTGGTTGAGGGTGAAGTCTTTCATCATCACCGAGTACCAGTCCACGCTCTCATAGCCGGGCGCTCCGGTCCGGTAGTTCTCCAGCTGCTCGGCCGTGTAGGGGAGGGGCTGACCTCCGTTGGCGGCATGGTCGTTGAGGATGCTGGCGTACTGGTAGGCGTTCATCATGGCCGGCATTTCGGCCGGGTGGCTCAGGGTGAGGGATCCGTTGTAGGTCAGCCGGGTCTTGCCGGCCTCGCCCCGTTTGGTGGTGACGAGGATGACGCCGTTGCCGGCGTTCATGCCGTAGATGGCGGCCGAGCCGTCCTTCAGTACGGAGATGCTCTCGATGTCCTCCGGATCCAGTTTCTGGAATTCGGTCGTGGAGGAGGCCGTCGTTCCGTCGATGATCACCAGCGGTTCGCCGAAGCCGCGGACGTTGATGTTGGAGGCGTAGGAGCCCGGGGCGCCGCTGGTCTGGCGGATCTGCAGCCCGGGAATCTTGCCCTGGACCCGCTGGGCCAGGGAAGTGTGGGTGGTCGTCAGCGCCTCTTCGCCCTTGAGGGTGCTCACGGCGGTCGTCAGTTTGCCGCGCATCTGGGTGCCGTAGCCCACGACCACGGCTTCGTCCAGCCGCTGGAGGTCGTCCGCCATGGTGAAGGTCCGGCCGGGCACGGCCTCTGCCGCGGAAATCCGGAAGGTCTTGTATCCCAGGCAGCTGACCTCGTATTCGCCGCCGGTTGCCGGAGGCAGTGAGAAGGTCCCGTCGGCGCCGGTCACCGCGGCTTCTGTTTTCCGGGACAGGCTCATCACGGCCGCCCCGATGACCGGAAGGCCGGCGGCGTCCACGATGGTCCCGGTGAAGGGTCTGGCCGGCTCCTGCGGGCGTGGCTCCGCCTTGGCCCTGGTCAGGATGATGCTGGTCCCGTTGATGGCGCAGGAGACGTCAAGCGGCCGGAAGAGCCGGTCCACCACCTTCTGGATGTCTTCCCCGTCGGCATGGACCGTCACCCGGGCACTTCGGTCGAAGGTCCCGCTGGAATAGAAGAAATGGTAGCCGCTGGCCCGCTGGATCCGGTCCATTACCTCGCGGACGGGGCGGTCATCGACGTGGACGGTCACCGTCCGGGACTGGGCCCGGAGCAGCGGAATCCCCACCGTAAGCAGGAAGAGGGTCAGGAATAGTTTCGCCGGTTTCATATCAATAGACTTCCATGATGCGACGGTCGTCCGCATCGGATTTTTTCAGGGCGGAGAAGCGGATGCCGTCCGCCAGGGTGAAATTCTGCAGGAGGGTCGGGAGGTTGTCGTCGGTCAGGTCGCCGGTGTAGCGCTTTTCAGCCAGCGCCGTGTTCTTCAGGATGAAACGGACGTGGAACCGGTTCCCGATCTGCCGGAGCGCCTCTTCCAGCGGGGTGTCCTGGAAAGTGAAACCGCCCCGGGTCCATGCCAGGGCGCCTTCTGCCTCCACCGAGGAGATGTCCACGGCGCGGGTGTCCAGATCCAGTTCGGCGCATTGGTCCGGGACCACCGCCGCCGTCCTTGCCGTGCCGGTCCCGTCGGTCCAGCGGAGTTCGATGCCGCCTTCCTCCAGCCAGGCGCGGGGATTCCGGCCCGGCAGGTCATAGGCATCGACGTTGAAGCGGGTGCCGGTGACGCGGATGTCCATCTTGGCGGTGTGGACCGAGAACGGGTGCTGCCGGTCTTTGGCGACGTCGAAGAAGGCTTCTCCGTCCAGTTCCACGTCCCGGGTCGTCTTGCCGAAGACGGCCGGGTAGCGCAGGGTCGTGTTGGCATTCAACCAGACCTGGCTGCCGTCGGGCAGTTCGAAGCGGGAAATCATTCCGGTGACGGTGCTGACCTCGATCATCGGGATATCTTCCCCGGAGCCGGCGGTCCTGCGCACGAAGAAGAAGGACGCCGCCAGGACGACGGGCAGCAGGAGCGCTGCCGCGATGTTCCGCAGAACCGTCAGAACCTTCCTGCTCCGGCGGACGGACATTTCCCCGTGGACCTTCCGGAGGGCGGCGTCGGTATCGAAGCGTCCTTCTCCGGCCCGGATCCGCGCCGCGAAGCAGAGATCGTAAATTTGCCGGGCATGCTCCCGGTTTTCAGGCGCTTCGTGCATCCAGGAGACCAGGGCGTCGATCTCCTCCTGGGAAAGCTTGCCGTCGTACCAACGGACAAGCAGATCATCTTTGTCAGTAGTCATCTGTCAGGGAGTTAACTTACATTTCATAACACTCCGGCGCTGCATGCATCCACGACGGGACGGCCCTGAAGGAGACGCTTGTAGCGCATGAGCGCCTCGACATAATAATAGTCCGCATAGACCAGCGGGGCATCGTACACGCCGAGGGGGAAGTGGGCCGTGCTGTGCATCAGCACGTAGCCTGCGTTTTTACCAAGTTTCGCGGTGTAGGCCTTCCTTGAGAGGGAAGTGAGGATCTGCTCAGCGAGGCGGAGGAACTTCGCGGAAAGGGCGCCGTCCTCGACGAACTGGCTGAGTTCGATATAGGCGGAGGCCATGATCGCGGCGGCGGAAGCGTCACGGGGCGTGGTCTTCGAAGCGGGGGCGCCAAAGTCCCAGTAGGGGACCTTGTCCTTCGGGAGCTTCGGATGGTTCATCAGGTACTGTCCGATGTGGACGGCCTGCTCGAGATAACGGTCTTCGCCGGTCTGGCGGTACATCATCGTGTACCCGTAGAGGCCCCATGCCTGTCCGCGGGCCCATGAAGAATCGTCCGCGAGGCCCTGGGCGGTCTGGCGGCTGATGACCGAGCCGTCCTTGCCGTTGTAGTTCACGACGTGGAACGAGCTGTAGTCGGGGCGGAAATGGTTGCGTATCGTCGTGTTCGCGTGCGTCTTTGCCATCTCGCGGCAGGCGGGATCGCCGGTGAGGGCGGAAGCCACGGTGAGGAGCTCCAGATTCATCATGTTGTCGATGATCACGACGAAGTCCCATCCCCGCTTCGGACTGGATCCCCAGGAGCGGGTGCATCCCACGGCCGGATTGAACCTCGTCGCGAGGGAATGGGCGGCGTTAATCAGGGCGTTGCGGTATTCTTCCTTGCCGGTGAGACGGAAACCGTTGCCGTAGCTGCAGCCGATCATGAACCCGACGTCGTGGCTGTTCGTGTTGTACTGCTCGGGCGCCATCCTTGCGGTCATCGCCTCGGCGGCGGCGCGCACGTCCTCGCGTCCGGAGTTTTCATAGAGGTACCAGAGGGTACCGGGGAAGAAGCCGGCGGTCCATCCGCCGGAGTTGGAGGTTTCGAGTTCTCCGTTTTTGGCGGTGTTCGGAAGTGCTCCCGGCATGTCCTTCACCACGTCGTACATCAGCAGGGACTGTTTCAGGCTGAAATCAAGCGCGGTTTCGACGATTCTCGGCATTTTCCTTCGGTCCGGCGTCGCCGGGGCGGCGATGGCGTTCAAGGCAGCCAGGCCCAGGAAGAGGGTGATGAATGATTTTCGCATCGATAGGGTTTTAGCATTATTCTCATTCTTAAGACTGACCAATTGCGAAAATTCCCCGAAAAAATGTTATAATTGCACGGATTTTTTTTCGTCATGGGCAAGAACGACCGGGAATTATTCCTGCTGGGCAGGATCCAAAAAGGGGACAGGGACGCGTTTGACGCCCTGTTCCGCCTGTACTATGTCCCGCTGTGCGTCCAGGCCTCCCGGTATGTGGAAGACGCCGAAGCCGAGAACATTGTCCAGGACCTGATGCTCTATGTGTGGGAGAACCGGCGCCGCCTGGACATCTCCACTTCCCTTCGGTCCTACCTTTTCACCGCCGTCCGGAACCGGGCGCTAACCCTGCTGGGCCGGAGCCGCAGGAAAGCCGAGGTGCTCGGCAATATGGTCCGCTCGATGGATTTCTACTTTCTGCCGCCCGCCTGTCCGCTGAACGAACTCGTCGCCCTGTACGACGAGGCGATGGCGAAACTGCCCGCGGCCGTGCGCGAGACGTTCGAGCAGAGCCGTTTCGAAGGGAAGACCTACAAGGAAATCGCCGAGAGGGAGGGGGTCAGCGTCAAAATTATCGACCATCGTATCCAAAAGGCGGTCAAGTATTTGCGGCAGGAACTCGGCGGTCTGCTGCTGGAACCGTTCTGATGATTCCGGCAGCGGCAGGTTTTGGCTTACATAAATAGGACTTTTTTCGAGAAATCGCCGTATCTTTGCACAATAGGATCAAAACAGACCGAATATGGCGACAGAATATCCTTCCCCTGACTGGAAAGACTACGAACTGGTGGACTGCGGCGGCTTCGAGAAGCTCGAGCGCTTCGGGGCCTACTATCTGTCCCGTCCTGAGCCCAAGGCGCTGTGGGATAAGAGTATGCCGCAGGCGCAGTGGGACCGGCTCGCCCATACCCGCTTCCGTCCCGGCGCCGGGTTCGGCAAGGCCGGCAAGGAGGACAGCGGCACCTGGGAACGCCTCCGCCGCATGGACGAGCAGTGGCGCATCCGTTACGACGGTGCGCCCGATCCCGAGACCCATGCCGCCTCCGACCTCCATCTGGACCTGCGCCTCGGTCTGACTGCTTTCAAACACGTCGGCGTGTTCCCGGAGCAGGCCCCCAACTGGGAATTCATCTTCGCCCAGACCCTCCGCCTGGGACGCATCGCCAAGGCCAATGGCGCCCCTGTTCCCAAGGTGCTCAATCTTTTCGCCTACACGGGCGCAGCCTCCCTTGCGGCCAAGGCCGCCGGCGCGGATGTGACCCACTTGGACGCTGTCCGTCAGGTGGTTACATGGGCCCGTGGCAACATGGAGCAGAGCGGGCTGGACGGCATCCGCTGGGTGGTTGAGGACGCCATGAAATTCGCCCGCCGCGAGGCCCGCCGCGGCAACCGCTACCAGGGCATCATCCTCGACCCGCCCGCTTACGGCCACGGTCCCGACGGCGAGAAATGGAAGCTCGACGAGTGCCTTTTCGATTTGCTGAAAAACGTGGCGGCCATCCTCGACCCGCGCAATTGCTTCCTGGTCCTGAACCTCTATTCCAACGGCTATTCCGCCCTCCTGGGCGAGACGACGCTGCGACAGGCCCTCGCAGCCGCCGGCTGGAGCGGGCAGGACTTCGCCCTCGAAAGCGGCGAACTCTCCCTGCGCGACCGCGCCGGCAAATCCCTTCCCCTGAGTATTTACGTCCGTCTCCGGAAATAACCCCGCCATCCATGAAACGCTTTTTTACGCTTTTTCTCTGCCTCTGCCTCAGTCTGGTCCTGACGGCCCGGCAACGCGAGTACCTTTGGCCGAAAGGCAAGATGCCCGACGCCAGCGACAAACAGATAGCGGCGATGCTTTCGGAGGCAAGGGCCGAGGGATTCCAGCCCGAAAAGAACCGGCAGCCCTACCTGGAATGGCTCCCCGCTCCGGAGCGTCCCAACGGAACCTGCATGATCCTGATTTCCGGCGGCGGATACAATTCGACCTGTGACATGAGCCTGATCGACCTCTGGAGTAAGGAGTTGACCGCGGTAGGCGTGCAATGCGTGAACCTGGTGTACCGTACCCCCCGCCCTGAGGGTCTTCCTTATTATCAGACGGCCTGGGAGGACGGGCAGCGCGCCGTCCGTATCGTCCGCGGGGAAGCCTCCGCGCGCGGCTATGACCCCGAGCGGATCGGCGTCGTGGGTATGTCGGCCGGCGGCCATCTGAGCCTGCTTCTGGCCGCGAATTCGCAGTCGCCCGCCTATGCCCGCATCGACAGGACCGACGACCTTCCCTGCCACATCAACCTGGCCGTCGTCAATGCGCCGGCCTATGTCACGACCGACGCTGATGCCCTCGGCACGAAGGCCTCGCGTGAAGGTTACGGCGCCGATGTCGCCCTGTCGAAACTGTTTCATTTCGACAGGAACACCTGCCCGATGAGCCTCCATCACGGCGGCATCGATCCCTACTCTCCCAACGGTTCCACCCAGGTGTACCGCCAGCTCCGGCGCATGGGCATCCCGGCCGAATTGCACCTGTATCCCGACAAGAAACACGGCGCTTACGGTTTCGACCGGGCCCTGGAGTTCATGACCCAGCTGGGCTTCCTGGGTCCGCTGGCTCCGGAAGAGGATCTCGACCGGCGTTTCCCCAGCGATAGCGACAGGGCGGAATACAGAAAGGAAACCATCTGGCCGGAAGGCCGGACGCCCTGCTTCCAGGAAGAACAGAATGTCCCCTACATCGAGTGGCATCACCCCGCGGTACGCCGCTCCGACGCGATCCAGATCATCTACTCCGGAGGAAGTTACGTCGGCAATGGCCCGGAATGGTTCGAGGTCGCTCCGGTCCGGCGCTACCTCAATTCCCTGGGCCTGACCGTCGTTACGCTGAAATACCGTACGCCCCGGCCCGCCGCACCGCTGGCCAAGCACACGACCGCCTGGCAGGATCTCCAGCGGGCTATCCGCATCGTCCGCAGCGAGGCGGCCGGATTGGGCCTGAATCCCGATAAAATCGGCATCATGGGCTCCTCTGCGGGCGGTCACCTCACCCTGATGGGGGTGACCTCGTCGCGCCACAATTCCTACAGCCCCATCGACGAGATTGACCGGCTTCCCTGCAAGGTCCAGTGGGGCATCGGCATCTACCCGGCCTACGCCCTGACCGACGGCCTGGAGGAAAACAACAGCGGCGGCGGAAACGACGACAGCGCCGTCCTGGCGCCGGAGTTCTCCTTTGACCTCGACACCGCCCCGATGCTCCTGATCCACGGTGACGCCGACAAATGGGCGGCCATGAATTCGGTCAAAGTGTGGGAGAAAATGCGGAGCATGGGCATCCAGTGTGAACTCCACACCCTTGCCCTCCGCGACCACTGCTTCCAGCATTACGCCTCCCCGGGTACGGGAAGTTACACCTGGATGGAGCGGATTTCCGATTACCTGAAGGTCCGGGGTATCCTGCCCTAAGGCCGTGGAGGGGAGCGACCGCTCCGGAAAATCCCTTAATCCTGTAAGTCCCAGTGGAACGTTGGTCTTTTCCGGAATGGGTTATTATACCAAGGAGGTCCCTATTAACGGGAATTCAAACATAAATGTCAAATTGGATGAGATTTGTGTTGTGATTGGAAGTGAGAATGATACATCTGCTAAGAAAGAGGAATCCCCTCAATAGAAGGTTCGGCTTATCTTTGCTATTTGTCGTCTTCTTTTTTTGTGGGTTGAGTGAGGTTGGGGCTTCTGCAAAGGCGGAAGGAAAGAAGGTGGCAGGGCGAGTTGTGTTCGAATCTTCCGAGGGTAAGTTTTTTTCCGTTTCGTCTGCAAGAGTCAGTCTTGCTGCGGGCAAGGATACGTTAAATACGATCTCCTCGGCAGATGGCTATTTCAGGTTTGACAGAGTTCCTTTCCCCAAGGTCACCCTGCGCGTGTCCCATGTTTCGTATCAGAGTTTCGAAAATGAGGTTGAATTGGAGGCCGGCGACAATTTCTTCTTCGTGAAACTTGATTTGATACCCCTGGATGTGGCGTCCGTGGTTGCCGATGTCAGCCCGGTTTCGCATCGCGGGGATACGGTTGTATTCAATGCTGCAGCCGTCAGGACTATGGATGGTGACAATGCCGTGGAGATTCTCCGGCAGATGCCGGGAGTTGAGTTTAGGAACGGGAAAATTTTTGTGGACGGACACGAAGTCAAACGGACCTATGTCAACGGCAAACTCATCTTCGGCAATGGCGTCATGACACCTCTGAACTCTCTGCTTGCGGAAGATGTCGTCAATATTAAAAGCTATGAGGAGCAAACGCAAGATGCAAAGGAGCAGGGTCTTGTTAACAGCAAGAAGAACAGGGTGCTTGATGTCACGACGAAAAATCCTGTTTTCAGCGCATTTGACGGATATGCGGTTGCCTCTGCCGGGGCGGATGGCCAGAAAAGTCAGCCTTCCGGTGAAATCCAGGGGCGCTATGTTGCTGGTCTGAACGCCAACTTCTTTTCCGAGATGTTTCTGGCTTATGTCAATGCATATGCCAACAACGTAGGGTGGGAAGGAAATAATTTTGCATCCTACAATAACTTGCCGGGAGCATTGAACCGCTATGACGAAAAAGCGTCCGTCAGAGCCGGGTTTGAAAAATACTGGGGTGACAGGCTGCAGTTCAATATGCTCGGTGCCTCATATTCTTTCAGTAAAGGTTATACGCGCTCGCAGTCGGAATCCCTGCGCGACTATTATGCAACTGAGGATTCTCCATCCAGAAGCTTTGCCGACTTGCGTTCCGCCTCATCATACTATGGACGTCATGACGTTACGCTTGATGGCTCGATAAATACGCGTGCCCTAGGAACCGTTCTGACAAAACACAAGCTGGTACTTGAGAATTCAGGCTCAGACGATCTTTCCCGATCAGTATTGGGATCTTCGGGGGAGAATGAAACCAAACAGAATCGTCTTCAATCATTCTTGGGTGATTCCAGATTTTACGAAGGGTCGTTGTTTTGGACTAAGAATAACTTCAGATCCGGGCTCTGTCCTTTGCTGAACGTTTCAGCCAGAGTTGGTCGTAATGAAAAAGGCGGATCTATAGTAGATTTGCCCGAATCTTCTTTCACCAAGATTCACCTCATCAATGAAGGCTCCGACAAGGATTTCAGGATAGATGCCAATTTGTCCGTGAACAAGGTGGTTGTCAATAATCAACGGTTGACGTTCTCGCTTAATCCGGGGTACGGATTTTCCAGATACCGTAATTCGAGGATCAACATGGCATTTGATGTCCTGGATAAAGACAATCCGGTTATTGACAACGTAAATTCTTACGATTACACCTGGAACGTTGTCAGTCACGGCCCCGGAATTAAGGCCGTTATGGCTTTTTCAGGGAATAATCTGACCGTGACCCCCTCCGTCCGTTTCTGCAACGTAATTGACAATGAGAGTTTTCCTGTCGCGCTGGACGGCAACTATCGTTTTGTGGTACCAAATTTAGTGATTGACTATTACTCGAAAAACGTGCTTGCTCATTTCGAGTCTTCCGGCAATCTTCCTTCCGCAGAACATCTCAGAGACAGGATTGACGACAGGGATGCCTTCTATCTTAAGGCAGGAAATCCGGCGTTGCGTCCTGAGCGCCGAAACCAGCTGACGCTCTCCGCCGCTATTGCCCAGGGAAAAACTAGCAGGCTTTCATTCGACGGGAATTTCCAGATAAATGCGCGGCCGATGGTCTTGAGGCAAAAATATTTCTTGTCGGATGAGCATCTGACAGGATGGGGTGGCTACGACGTCAAGGCCGGAAGCACCCTGACTACTTGGGAAAACGCGCCTCTGTCAGTCACGGTTTCACCGGTCTTGAAATACTCCGACAGAATACAAAAGCACAAAATCAACCTTAACTTCCAGGTTGGCGCGCTGTATCAGATGCGGCCGCAGTATATATCCGACAGACTGGTGAATCTTCACGAAATAGTCCCGTCATTTGAAGCGAGAGTCGGTTATTCGCCGTCGAGAATAACAAGATTGTCCGTGACAGGCAGGGTGGGTTATGTCCATTCGTCGAATTCTATAGGCTTGTCCATGCCGGATATGGTCACATCCGGGCTCGGTTTTTCGGGAAGGGTTCAGTTCCTGAAATTCTTCCTGGCCAGGTTGGAATATTCGTTCAATGCCCATAATTACTTGTCGCACGATTTTTCTGATATGTATATCAATCGGCTGGATGCACTTGTCAGCGTATCATTGCTGAAAGGCCGCATGGGAATAAGCATTTCAGGAAATGATTTGCTCAGCAGAGGCAATTCTTTGTCGATCATTAACGATGCCAATTACCGCAGCATGACATGGACGCCGTCGTGGGGGCGTTATTTCATGTTGAGCGTTTCGTACCGGTTCAACCGCACCAGTTCCAAGACGTCGTTTATCGGGGCGCTTGTGAAAGGATGACGGCAGCTGATTTTGGGATTCTCCGAAATTGTTAGTATCTTGCTACGATTTTTAAGCCATGGGGTTTTCCGTGGGTAAACTGAAGATGGTTATGCTGCAAATCCTTTTCGTACATTGGCATGTCGATCCTGTCATTTTCCATATCGGAAGTCTCGGGCTGCGCTGGTATTCGCTGCTCTTCGTGAGCGGGTTCATACTCGGCTGGTATATTTTCAAGTGGTTCTTCAAGAGGGAAGGCGTTGACATGACGCTGCTCGACTCCCTGCTGTACACCCTTCTTTTCGGTACCATCGTGGGGGCCCGCCTGGGTCATTGCATCTTCTACCAGCCCGATTACTACTTCGGCTCCTGGCGGGGTTTCCTCGAGATTTTCATGCCCTGGAAGGGCGGCCTGGCCAGCCATGGCGGTACCATCATGCTGCTGCTCTGCATGTGGTGGTACGCCCGGAAATACGGCCCGAAGGAGCATTTCGATTTCGTCTGGCTGCTGGACCATCTCTGCATCGCGGTGGCCTTCGCCGCCTGCTTCATCCGCCTGGGCAACCTCTTCAACTCCGAAATCTACGGCGACGTGACGAACCTCCCCTGGGGCTTTATCTTCGAGTTGCGCGGGGAGACGGAGCCCAAGCATCCGACCCAGCTCTATGAGGCCGGAACCTATCTCCTGCTGGGGCTGGCGCTGATTTCCCTGTACAAATGGCGGCTGGACAAGACCTATCGCGGCACCTTCATCGGTATCTTCATGCTGGTGTGCTTCGGCAGCCGTTTCCTCATCGAGTTCATCAAGGAGCCCCAGGTCGGTTTCGAGGAAAATATGGCCCTTAACATGGGACAGATTCTGAGCATCCCGTTCATCCTGCTGGGCATCGGCTTCCTCGTCTGGGCCTTCGTCAGGAAAGTGCCCGCCCGGGTGGTCCGGCCCGAGCCCGTCAAGCCCGTCCGGGAGCAGACCCATTACGCCCGGCCGATAGGCCGTTAGGTGCTTCTGCATAGATGTTTAAAGCCGCTTTTTTCGATATTGACGGGACGCTGGTCGGCTTCGGCCATGGAGGCGGTCCTTCGCCGGCAGGCCGATTATGTGACCGGCCCGGCAGACGGGGACGGCATCGAAGCGGCCTTGGCGCATTTTGGTCTGATATAAACCGTTTTTTCTTTAAAAAAGAGCGAAAAACCCCGTTTCATGCGCGCGGGGCGGCATAAGTTTTGTGCACTGCGCGGGCGTATAAGACCGAAATGACTATGCATAGATTCCTCCCGGGCCTGGTCGTGACGATCGGCTCGGTTCTCTTCACTTTCAACGCGTTGGCTCAGGAGCCGGAAAGCTCCGTGCCGGATACCTCCAAGGTGGTGCTCACCCTGGAGGACGCTTTGAAGATAGCCCTCAGTGAAAATGTGGCCGTAAAGGTGGCCGACAAGGAGATCGAGCGGGCACAGTATGCCCGCCGGGGTACCTACGCCAGCCTTTTCCCGCAGATCAACGCATCGGGCTCCTATCAGCGCACCATCAAGAAGCAGGTCATGTACATGGACAGCGGTGGCTCCGGCGGCGGCATGGCCGGTATGTTCACCAGCGCCCTGGAACCCCTCTACACGGCCATCGGCCAGCTTTCCGCCGGCACCGGCGTCCCGGTGACCTTCCCGGAACCGGCCAAGGAAGAGACTTCTTCCGCCTCCTCCGGCGGCATCGAAGTCGGCCGTTGGAACACCTTCAACGGCGGTATCTCCGCCAATATGCCCCTTGTCAACGCCCAACTCTGGCAGAGCATCTCCATCTCGGGCGACGCCGTGGAACTGGCCGTCGAACAGGCCCGCTCCTCCCGGCTGGACATGGTGACCCAGGTCAAACAGGCCTACTACGCCGTGCTGATGGCCAAGGAAGCCTTCGAAGTGTATAAGAGCGTCTATGAGAACGCCGTCGAGAATTTCAGTCAGGTCGAGAAGCGCTACAACGTGTCCCGGGCTTCCGAACTCGAATACACCCGCGCCAAGACCAACGTGGCCAATGCGATCCCGAATGTCTATAACGCGGAAAGCCAGATCATCCTCGCCCTGTGGCAGCTCAAGGCCGTGATGGGCGTCGATCTGGACCGGAACATCGATGTGGCGGGCGCCCTGGCGGACTATGCCTCCGAGATGGTCGCCGGACTGATCGAGGGGAATAACGCCTCCCTGGACTACAACACCTCCATGCGCCAGCTCGCCATCCAGGCCGACCAGCTGGCCAAGACGGTCCGGCTCCAGCAGTATGCCTATCTGCCGACCCTGTCCCTGGCCTTCTCCTATAGTATGAACGCCATGACGAACGACTTCAAGTTCGAGGAGTTCAAGTGGACGCCGTACTCCTACGTGGGGCTGAGCCTGTCGATCCCGATTTTCTCGGGCGGCAAGCGCCTCTACGACGTCAAGCAGGCCAAGGTGCAGCAGGCCGAACTCGACCTGCAGCGCATCAATACCGAGCGCCAGCTCAAAATCGCCGTCCGTCAGTATCTGACGACGATGGATACCAACCTCAAGAGTTACACCTCCGCCGAGGAGGCCGTCGGCATGGCCCAGAAGGCCTACGACATTTCCGCCGCATCCTACGACGTCGGCAAGAGCACCCTGACCGACCTGAACGACGCCCAGCTGGCTCTGACCCAGAGCAAGTTGGCCCAGTCGCAGGCCATCTATAATTTCCTGACGGCCAAGTCGAACCTCGAGAAGACCATCGGCCGCGACTTCCTCGACGAGGAAGACAAGGTTAGTTTTGAAGAAAAATGAAACGGGATATGAAACGAATCACGATGATGGCCGCCCTGGTCCTGCTGGCGGTCTCCTGCGGGGAAAAACGGACCAGCGACGTGGGCTCGACCGCGAGCGCCGTCGCCCTTGAAGACAAAGTCAGCACGGTGGAGGTGGTCACCGCCACGAGCCAGGTCGTCCCCCAGGAAGGAATCTATGCCAGTTCGGTGGAGGCTTACGCCATCAACAACATCGCCCCGCAGACGGCCGGCCGCATCCGGACGATCGGCGCCGAAGTGGGGGACTATGTGTACAAGGGCCAGGTGCTGGCCCGCATGGACCGCCTCCAGCTCGACCAGACTCGCCTCCAGCTGCAGAACGACAGTACGGAGCTCTCCCGCGTCCGCGCCCTCTACCAGCAGGGCGGTGTGGCCCAGAGCGACTACGAGGCCATGGAACTGGCCTACAAGGTGCGCAAGTCCACCTATGACAACCTCCAGGAAAACACCATCCTCCGCAGCCCCATCACGGGCTTCGTGACGGCCCGCAATTACGATCAGGGCGATCTCTTCGGCATGACCCAGCCGATCTTTACGGTCCAGCAGGTGGTGCCGGTCAAGCTCCTGGTCGGCATCTCCGAGAGCGAGTACACCGCCGTCAAGAAGGGCGACACCGTCACCCTGACGGTCGATGCCCTGCCGGGCAAGGAATTCTCCGGCAAGGTGGCCCGCATCCACCCGACCATCAACGCCGCGACCCATACCTTCAGCGCCGAGGTGACGGTTCCCAACACCGACCGGCAGCTCCGGCCGGGCATGTACGCCCGGGTCAAGGTGACTTTCGGCCAGCGCCGGAGCATCGTCATTCCCGACCAGTGCATCGTCAAGATGGAAGGGACGGGCCAGCGCTTCGTCTATCTGGTGGGCGAGGACAACAAGGTCAGTTTCGTTCCCGTGACGCTCGGCCGCCATGTCGGCACGGAGCAGGAGGTGCTCGAGGGCATCGAGGAAGGGGCGGTCGTCGTGCGGAAAGGGCAGGCGGCCCTCAAGGACGGTTCCAAGGTTGAAATCAAGTAAGGTATGAGCATCTACAGAACCGCCGTCAACCATCCGGTCACGACCCTGCTGCTGTTCCTGGCGTTCGCGATCCTGGGCGTCTTCTCGCTCACGCGGCTGCCGGTCGATAACTTCCCCGACGTGGAGTCGAACGTCATCATGGTGATGTCGGCCTACCCGGGCGCCAGCGCGGAAGACGTGGAGAACAACCTGACCAAGGTGCTGGAAAACTCGCTCAACGGCGTGAGCGACCTCAAGAACATCACATCCAATTCCCGGGAGAACCTCGCGTTCCTGACCCTGGAATTCCAGTACGGAACCGACATCGAGGTGGCGACGAACGATGTGCGCGACAAACTGGACATGGTCAACAGCAACCTCCCCGACGGGGCTTCGCTGCCGATCATCTTCAAGTTCAGCGTCGATGACATGCCGATCATGATCCTCAGCGCGACGGCCACCCAGAGCGTCTCCGCCCTCGACAAGATCCTCGACGACCGGGTGGCGACTCCGCTGGCCCGCGTCAGCGGCGTCGGTACGGTGTCCGTCTCCGGTGCCCCGAAGCGCGAGATCCAGGTCTATTGCGATCCGACCAAGCTCGAGGCCTACAACCTCAGCATCCCCGGCATCTCCCAGATCATCGCCGCCGAGAACCGCAACGTCCCTTCCGGCAGCATCGACATCGGCTCCGACACCTACTCCCTCCGCATCAAGAAGGAATTCCAGGACCCGTCCGAACTGCTCGACCTGGTGGTGGGCTATACCGGCGGCGGTGCGGTCTATCTGCGGGATGTCGCCCGCGTGGTGGACGGTCTGGAGGAGAAGTCCCAGGAGTCCTACACCAACGGCGTCCGCGGCGCCCAGATCATCATCCAGAAGCAGTCGGGCTACAACACGGTCAACGTCATCCGTTCCGTCAAGAAGGAGATGGCCAAGATCCGCCACGACCTGCCGGCCGACATCTCCATCACGACGGTCGTCGATAACTCGGACAACATTCTCCGCACCATCGACTCCCTCAAGGAAACCATCCTCATCACCTTCATCGTGGTCATGCTGGTGGTATTCCTCTTCCTGGGCCGCTGGAGGGGCACGCTGATTGTGGTGCTCAGCATCCCGATCGCCCTGCTGGCCTCCCTGATGTACCTTTTCGCGACAGGCAACACGTTGAACATCATTTCGATGTCCGCCCTGTCGATCGCCATCGGCATGGTGGTGGACGACGCCATCGTGGTCCTGGAGAACGTATCGACCCACCTCGAGCGGGGTGAGAAACCCAGGGAAGCCGCCGTCCACGGCACTTCCGAAGTGGGTATCTCCGTCATCGCCTCGACCCTGACGATGCTCTGCGTCTTCCTTCCGCTGACGATGATCTCCGGCATGGCCGGCATCATGTTCCGCCAGCTGGGCTGGATCGTGAGCATCATCATGATCGTCTCGACGACCGCCGCCCTGACCTTCGTCCCGATGCTCTGCTCGCAGTTGCTGAGCAACAAGCCCAAGACCGGCAAGCTCCACCTGGCCATCTTCGGCCCGGTCAACAAGGTGCTGGACGGCATTTCGAGCGGCTATGCCAAGCTGATCGCCTGGTGCATGAACCACAAGCGGATCGTCCTCGGTGCCGCCGTGGTGGTTTTCGTGGCCGTGCTGGGCTTCTATGCCCCCCGGATGAAGACCGAGTATTTCCCGAAGGCCGACCAGGGCCGTCTGACCATCTCGGCGGAAATGCCCATCGGAACGGCGCAGGACGTCACCCGCGAGGTGGCTGCCAATATCTACGACCGCATCAAGGCCGACGTTCCGGAAATCGTCGTGATGAGCTACAATTTCGGCCAGGCCGATACCGACAACGCCTTCGCCTCGATGCGGAACAACGGTACCCACGTGATGACGTTCCGGATCAACATCGGCAGCATGGAACTGCGCGAGCGGACGGTCTTCGAGATCGCTGACATCATCCGCGCCGACCTGCGCGACTTCCCGGAACTGGCCAAGTTCAACGTCACCGAAGGCGGCGGCATGGGCGGCGCGGCCTCGGTCCAGTTGGAAATCTACGGCTACGACTTCGAGTCCACCGAGGCGGCGGCCCGCACCGTCCGCGACGAGATGATGAAGACCCCGTATTTCACGCAGGCCATCCTCAGCCGCGACGCCTACACCCCGGAATACGAGGTGGATTTTGACCGTGAGAAACTGGCCATCAACGGGTTGACCTCTACGACGGCCGCCGCAGCGGTCTCCGCCGCGATGAGCGGATCGGTCGGGTCCTTCTACCGTGAGGACGGCGACGAATACAACATCCGCGTGCGTTATGCCCCCGAGTTCCGCCGGAGCACCGAGGACATCGAGAACATCGTGGTCTATAACCAGATGGGCCGCGGCATCAAGGTCAAGGACCTGGGCCGGATCGTCGAGTCGAAAGTGCCGCCGACCATCCAGCGCAAGAACCGCGACCGCTACATCAGCGTGACCGGCATCGTGAGCCGCGGCGCGTCCTTGTCCGAGGCGGTCGAGGCCACCAACCGCATCATGGCCGACAACCCGCTGCCGGCGGAGCTGTCCTGGCGCATCGGCGGCGATTATGAGGACCAGCAGGACATGTTCGGCGACATGCTGCTGCTGATCGTCCTGATCATCGTTCTGGTCTATATGGTGATGGCCTCGCAGTTCGAGTCCTTCATGGGTCCGCTGGTAATCATGAGCTCCATCCCGTTCGCCCTGGTCGGCGTCGCCCTCGGGGCGATGATCCACAACATGGCCATCGGGGTGATGGGCATGATCGGCATCATTATCCTGCTGGGTATCGTCGTCAAGAACGGTATCGTGCTCATCGACTACACCATCCTCTGCCAGGAACGCGGGATGAGCGTGCGCGATTCCTCCGTCACGGCGGCCAGGAGCCGTCTGCGCCCGATCCTGATGACCACCCTGACCACGGTCCTCGGCATGCTGCCGATGGCCTGGGGCCGGGGCGAAGGTTCCGAGATGTGGAACGGTCTCGGTACCACCGTGGCCTGGGGTCTGTCGATCTCCACGGTCATCACCCTGGTCATCATTCCGGTCCTGTACTGCGGCTTCACCGAGCACCGGGAGCGCCGCAAGGCCCGCAAAGCAGCTAAAGCAGCCAACGTATGAAAGCACTCTTTATAGCGTATAACCAGGCATACGGCGAAGAAATCGTCGAACTGCTGGATTCCTTCGGCCAGCGCGGCTTCACGCGCTGGAACGACATTGCCGGCCGCGGCGGCGTGGACGGCGAGCCCCACATGGGTAGCCACGCCTGGCCCGTGATGAACTGCGCCATCCTGACGATGGTGCCGGATGAGCGCGTCCGGCCGCTGCTGGATGCACTTCGGGCCACGGACGAGGCTTCGCCGGATCTGGGTCTCCGCGCCTATTGCTGGGGCGTCGAGGCTGCCGTTTAGGCCGGCGGAAAGAGATTTTTTTTCTATCTTTGCCGTATGAAAGAAGAGCATGTCGATCTGGGCCTGCGCCGCTTCATCAAGCAGTTGGGCTATGCCGCCGGGGGCGCCGCCTTCCTGGCGGGCACGGCTCCCTGGCTGACGTCCTGCACCCCGGAGAAACTGGAAGAACTGGGCCGCGAGAAGGCCCGTCTGGCGCTGATCGGCACCGGCGGCCGCGGCCAGTACCATATCCACAATCTGCGGGAGATTCCCCACGCGGAACTGGTCGCCCTGTGCGACATCTACCCGAAAAATCTGGACGATGCCCACGCCCTGTGCCCGACGGCCCGCACCTGCAGCGACTATCGCGAACTGCTGGATGCGCCGGATATCGACGGGGTGATCATCGCCACGCCGCTGGGTTCCCACGCGCAGATCACGCTGGATGCCCTCGCGGCCGGCAAGCACGTCTTCTGCGAAAAGGCCATGGCCTTGAAGATGGAGGAGTGCAAGGCGGTCTATGACGCCTATGCCGCCCAGGACAAGGCCCTCTACTACTGTATGCAGCGGATGTACGACGAGAAGTACATCCAGGCCATGAAGATGATCCACGACGGGGCCATCGGCGAGATTGTGGGCATGCGCTGCCACTGGTTCCGCAATGCCGACTGGCGTCGCCCCGTCCCGTCCCCGGACCTGGAGCGCCTGATCAACTGGCGCCTCTACCGGGAACATTCCGGCGGCCTGATGACCGAGTTGGGCTCCCACCAGTTGGAGGTGTGCAACTGGGCCCTGGGCCGCACGCCTGTGGAAATCAGCGGCATGGGCGACATCGTCTATTGGAAGGACGGCCGCGAGGTCTATGACAGCGTGGCGGTGACCTATCGCTATGCGGGCGGTGTCAAGATCGTGTATGAATCGTTGATATCCAATAAGTTCAACGGCATGGAGGAACAGATTCTCGGGAAGGAGGGCACGATGGACCTTGCCCGCGGGGTCTATTACCTCGAAGAGGACAACCTGCTCTCCGGCATGCGCCGCCTCTACGACCAGGTGCGGGACGGCATTTTCGCCTCCATCCCGACGGCCGGGCCGTCCTGGCGCCCCGAGGTCAAGGGGCAGTACGTCCCGCATCCGGTCATCGCCGGCCCGACCAGCATCAACAACGGCGAGAGTATGGTCGCATCGGATCACGACGGTTCGCTGGAGATTCTCTCCGCCTTCTGCCAGTCCTGCATCACGGGCGAAAAGGCGAAGGACGTGGTGGAAGAGGCCTACTCTTCGACCCTGCTCTGTCTGCTGGGCAACCAGGCCTGCGAAGAAGGCAGGAGCCTGGTTTTCCCCGAAGCGTACAAAATCCCTTACATGAAGTTCTGATGAAAGATTGGGTCATTACGGGGCGGCATGTCCGCCGGGAATTGTGGGTGCTGCTGGGCTGCCTGCTCGCTGCCTGCCTGGTCAATGTCTATGCCATCGTCCGTTACGCCCGGCCCGTATCGGAACTATGGACCCAGATCGGCTATGTAGTCGTTCTGGCGCTTGTCGTGTACCTGCTCCTGGCCCTGCTGCGGCTGCTTGCCGCCGGCGTGCTGGCCCTGGTGCGAAAAATCCGACGATAGATGGCCTCGCGCCGCCAGTTCTTCAAGGACGCCCTGGCGGCGACGGCGGCGGTCTCCCTGGCCGCCGCGGACGGCTCGGGCAGCGCGCGGGAAAAGGAAAAGCCCGCGCTTTTTCAGTTCTCCCTTCCGCGGGTCATGGGGACACGGCTCGAATTCCTTGCCGTAGGTACTCCTGATGCCATTGTCCGTCCCGTGTGGGATGCTTTCTACGCCGAGCTGATGGAACTTGATGCCATGCTGAACCGCTTCAACGGATATGGCGAGGTGGCCCGGCTCAACGCCGCCCCGTCGCAGGAGGATGTGCCTGTCAGTGAGCCGTTGGCGGCCCTGTTGCGCCTGGCTTTTTCCTACCGGGAGCGGACGGGCGGCCTGTTCGACGTGGCCGGCGGCAAGCCGGTGACGCTATCCGCCGACAATCGCCTGACGCTCGGCGGTGCGACCCTCGATTTCGGAGGTTTCGCCAAGGGTTATGCGCTGCGGCTGTGGCGCGACCGGCTCCGGGCGGCGGGCATCGGCTGCGCCTTCACCGACTTCGGCGGCAGTTCCATCCTGGCCACCGGCCATCATCCCTACGGTGACTGCTGGAAGGTCGGCGTGACCAATCCCTATGGCGGTGGGCCCGTCGACGAGTGGTCCCTTCGCGACACTTCGCTCTCCACTTCCGGCAACGCTCCCTCGTACCATGGACATATCGTGCACCCGCGTACGGGCCTGCCCGCGGAGGGTCGCCGCCTGGTCAGCGTCTGCGCCCCCGACCCGCTCGACGCCGAGGTCCTCTCCACCGCCCTCATGCTCGCCGCTCCTTCCGAAGAGAACGCCCTTGCTTCCGCCTTTCCAGAGGCGGTTTTCCGGCGATATTCTTTGTGAAGTGAGAAAAAATGCGTACATTTGCGGTCCCTATGAAGTGTAGGGATCGCAATTTTTTTAGTTAAACCATTAAAGATCAAGACAGTGGACACACAAAGCTACAAAACGGTCTCGCTCAATGCGGCGACTGTGAAGAAAGAGTGGGTCGTCATCGATGCTACTGATCTGGCACTCGGTCGTCTTGCTTCCCGCGTGGCCCTTGTCCTTCGTGGCAAGACCAAACCGGGCTACACCCCGCATGTGGATTGCGGTGACAACGTCATCGTTATCAATGCGGAGAAGGTGGCCCTCGGCGGCAAGAAGATGACGGACAGGGTGTATGTGCGCTACACCGGTTATCCGGGCGGACAGCGTTTCACCACCCCCGCCGAGATCCTGGCCAAGAGGCCGGCCGAACTCATTCGCCGGAGCGTCAAGGGGATGCTCCCGAAGACCCGTCTTGGTGAGAAGATTCTCCACAACCTGTTCATTTATGCAGGTCCCGAGCATCCGCACCAGGCGCAGCAACCCAAAGAAATCAAGTTGAACGAAATTTAAACAGAGCAATGGAGAAAACAGTAAACGCCCTTGGAAGACGTAAGGCAGCTGTCGCTCGTGTTTATGTGAAGGCCGGTTCCGGCGAGATCACGATCAACGGTCGTCCCCTCGTGGAGTATTTCCCCGACGAGACCCACCAGTACATCGTGAACCAGCCCTTCGAAGTGACCGGTACTGCAGGTCAGTTTGACGTGAAGGCCAACCTCGACGGAGGTGGAGTCAAAGGTCAGGCGGAGGCCCTGCGTCTCGGTATCGCCCGCGCCCTGTGCGAGGTCGACCACGAGGCTTACAGGTCTGCGCTGAAGGCCGCCGGCTTCCTCACCCGTGACGCCCGTGAGGTCGAGAGGAAGAAGCCCGGTCAGCCTGGCGCACGTCGCCGCTTCCAGTTCAGCAAGCGTTAATCGCGATTTGCTGGCAGTACAGTTGCGGTTCCAAATCCGAAGGACCTTGGAAGATGGGAATCTTCCGGAGCTGCCCCAGGATTGCCGCCACTGCGGAAAATCTCGGAGACCGGCCGCGTAAGACCGCTACTCCGGATTGATGAAAAGAGCCTCGCCGGAACCGCCGGCAGGAGAAAAAACAGAACAACAAGCAACATTTTACACAATGTCAAGAACAAATTTCCAGGAATTGCTCGATGCAGGCGCCCATTTCGGACACCTCGCCCGCAAGTGGAATCCCAAAATGGCCCCCTATATTTTCGACCAGAAGAACGGAATCCACATCATCGACCTGCACAAGAGTATCGTCAAGATTGACGAGGCCGCCGAAGCAATGAAGGAGCTGGCCCGCAGCGGCCGTAAGATCCTCTTCGTGGCCACCAAGAAACAGGCTAAGGACATCGTCGCCGAGAAAGCGACCGCTGTCAACATGCCGTTCGTGACCGAACGCTGGCCGGGTGGTATGCTTACCAATTTCCCGACCATCCGCAAGGCCGTCAAGAAAATGAACACCATCGACAAGATGAAGGAAGACGGAACCTTCGAGAAACTCGCCAAGCGTGAGCGCCTCCAGGTTGACCGTCAGCGGGGCAAACTCGAGAAGAACCTCGGTTCCATCAAGGATATGAGCCGTCTACCCTCCGCCATCTTCGTCGTGGACGTCCAGAAAGAAGCCAACGCCGTCAAAGAGGCCAACCGCCTGAATATCCCGGTGATCGCCATGGTTGATACTTGTTGCGATCCCACCCCGATTGATTACGTGATCCCGGCAAATGACGACGCCGCCAAGAGCATCGAACTCATCATGAACGTGCTCTGCGCCGCCATTCAGGAAGGTCTCGACGAGCGGAAACTCGAAAAGGAGAAAGAGGCTGCCGAGCAGCCCGTCGCCGAAGAGAAGGCTCCTGTCAAGAAACTGCGTGCCCGCAAGGGTGCCAAGCCCGTCGATGTGGAGGCCGAGGCCGCCGCACAGGAAGAAACTGCTGAGTAATTGCGCTGTTAAAACCCAAGATTATGGAAATTTCTGCGAAAGACGTAATGAAATTGCGTCAGATGACCTCCGCCGGTATGATGGACTGCAAGAAGGCCCTCATCGAAGCTGAAGGTGACTTCACGAAAGCGGTCGATATCATCCGCGAGAAGGGTAAACTCGTCGCCGCCAAGCGCGCCGACCGTGAGACTTCCGAGGGTGCCGTCGTCGTCCGCCAGGCCGCCGGCAAGGCGATTATCGTCTGCCTCGGCTGCGAGACCGATTTCGTGTCCGCTACGCCGGAGTTCAAGGCCCTTGCCGCCGAGATCGCCGACGCCGCCATCGCCGCTTTCCCCGCCGATGCGGAAGGCCTGAAGGCTGCCAAGTGCTCCAACGGCCATACCGTGGAGGAGGAGATCTCCGCCCAGACCGGCAAGACCGGTGAGAAGCACGTCCTGGCTTACTATGCGACCCTCGAGTCGCCGTGCATCGGCCAGTATGTCCACTTCAACAACAAGCTCGGCGCCATCGTGGCTTTCAACAAGGCCGTTCCCGAGAACCTCGCCAAGAGCATCGCCCAGCAGGTGACCGCCATGAACCCGGTCTCCGTGTCCGAGGCTGACTGCCCGAAGGAGGTCATCGAGAAGGAACTCGAGATCTACCGCAAGCAGATGGAAGAGGATCCGAAGATGGCCGGCAAGCCCGCCGCCATGCTGGAGAACATCGCCAAGGGCAAACTCGGCAAGTTCTTCAAGGAGTCCACGCTCGAGGCCCAGGACTTCGTCCAGGGTGACGAGAAGGTTTCCGTAGCCCAGTACATCAAGTCTGTGGATAAGGAAGCCAGGGTGCTTGCTTTCAAGCGCTTCTCCCTCAGCGACTAATCGCGCGTTTCTTTACGCAAAAGCCGGTCCCCGATAAGGAGGCCGGCTTTTTTGCTTCGCCTTGTCCGCGGGGATCCTCAGGATTCCTCGCTGAATTTCATCAGGCCGGTCAGTTGCTCCATCAAGGTGTCGGAGAGGACTTTGTCGCCATAGAGTTTCAGGGTATCCGCGAGATAGTAGAAGCAGTTGCAGCACATCTCGAAGTCGTTCTTGGCGATATCGTAGAACTCCAGGAAGAAGTTGGTCGAGGTCAGCAACTGGTCGCTGAAGCGCGCAGCCAGTTCGCGCGCCTTCTCAGGCGCACCGGCTTTGTAGTAGCCCTCGATCATCCCGATGACCACGACATCATTGTGGTAGAAGCCCAGGCAGATGCTTTCCAGCGGGAAGTTTTCCTCGGGGACGCACTCCTGCGCCTTGTCCAGCATGGCCTCGGCCCCGGCGGCATCGTCGCGGTCCAGCAGGAGGTTGGCCGCGTTGAGGAAGAGTTCGCGCTGCGGCACGACGCCGAGGAAGGTGTAGAGGTTCTGGTAGTCCACGCAATAATCCGTGCGCCGCAGGGCTTCCCAGGTGTAAACGTGGTCGATCTTGTCGCAGAGTTCCTTCACATCCACCAGGCCCAGGCTCTTGGAGGTGATCCGGTTGCGGATGGGGACGAACTTGGAGGAGAAGCCCTCGTACATGAGGTAGTCCTTCTGGCCGATGTTGATTTCCCCGCCCTGGCTGAGCATGTGGATGGGACGGTCCCACTGGTAACCGTCCAGCAGGTCGAGCATGAAGAGTTCCGGCTTGGAGAGATAACTCTTCTCCTTGGGCATCGAGAGCACGATCTCGTCGGGAATCTGGTCGGCGAATTCCTCGGAGACGATGCCGTATTTCAGGACGTTCTCCTTGTTGACCGGGATGCTGAACTTGCGGGAAACGATGTAATCGGCCTTGCTGCCGTCCTCGAGGATCAGTTTGGCGTCGGGATGGCGGAAGACCCGCATGACATCGCTCAGCGGGATCACCTGGTCGCGGGTGTCGTAGATGCGGATGTAGTCGTTGGTCCCGTAGAGGTACTGGTTCTGGGAGACCTTCAGCGGCAGGGGCTTGGAATCGTTGATGGCATATTTCATCTGGCCGATGTACCAGTCGGTCCCGAGCAGGGAAGTGTTGGCGATGCGGACATCGGTGCGGATGCCTTCCACCTCCTGGGCGTACCAGAGCGGGAAAGTATCGTTGTCGCCATGGGTGATGAGGATGCCTTCCGGCCCCACGGAGTTCAGGTAGTTGCGGGCCATTTCGACGGCGGTGCGGCGGTTGGAGCGGTCGTGGTCGTCCCAGTTCTGGGCGGCCATCAGGGCCGGTACGCAGAGGCAGGCGGCGGTGATGAGCCCGGCGGTGGCCACGGCGCCCTTGCCCTTCAGCGCATCGTTGATCCACTGGAACAGGGCGACGCCGGCCAGGCCGATCCAGATGGCATAGGCGTAGAAGGAGCCGGCATAGGCGTAGTCACGCTCCCGGACCTGGTACGGCGGCTGGTTGAGGTACACCACGATGGCGATGCCGGTCAGCAGGAAGAGCAGGAAGGTCACCCAGGAACCGCGCTTGTCACGCTCGAACTGGAAGAACAGGCCCAGCAGGCCCAGCAGGAGGGGCAGCAGGTAATAGTGGTTCTTCCCCTTATTGCCGCGCAGGGCGTCCGGCGCGTCGTCCTGGTTGCCCAGGCGGATTTCGTCGATGAAGGGGATGCCGCATTCCCAGTTGCCGTAGAAAGGATCGCCCGGTGAAGGGCTGTGGATGTCGTTCTGCCGGCCGGCGAAATTCCACATGAAATACCGCCAGTACATCCAGTTCAACTGGTAGTCGAAGAAGAATTTGAGATTGGTCCCGAAGGTCGGTTTCTTGTGCTTGGAGCCGGGAACCGGAATGCCTTTCCCGTTCATGTAGGACTCGTAGAAACGGGTGAATTTGTCGTCCTGCGAACTCCACATCCGCGGGAAAAGCATTTTTCCGCTGGCGGCGTATTTGGCATCGACCGGGCCGTTCACCTTTTTGTATTTTCCGTCGACCAGGGCCCAGTATTTCGTGACGATGAGGTCGTCGTAGGGGGCGGCGAAATACTGTCCGTACAGGAGCGGCGTGCTGCCGTACTGCTCGCGGGACAGGTAACGGACCAGGGAGAAGGCGTTGTCGGGCTGGTTCTCGTTGGTCGGGGTCATCACGTTGGAACGGATGATGACGATGGCGAAGAGCGAGAAGCCCACCAGGATGGTGGTCAGGCACAGCAGGGCGGTCGTCCAGAACACGCGGCCTTTGCGGTAGAGGACCGTCAGGCCCCAGAAGCAGAGGGCCAGCACCGCGACCAGGAAGAAGGCGGCGCCGCTGTTGACCGGCAGGCCGAAGGTGTTGACGAAGAGCAGGTCGCAGTAGGCGGCCATTTTCGGGATATAGGGAACCAGGATGAAGTACACCACCCCCAGGATGACCGTCGAGAGAACCAGGATTTTGACCAGTTCCCAGAAGCGGTAGGGCTCGTCCTCGCGCTTGCGGTAATAGTACATGAAGACGATGGCCGGAATGGTCAGGAGGTTCAGCAGGTGCACTCCGATGGAAAGGCCCATCAGGAAGGAGATCAGGATGATCCAGCGGTTGGCATAGGGCTCGTCGGCCTCGTCGTACCAGCGGGTCATGGCCCAGAAGACCATGGCGGTGAACAGCGAGGACATGGCGTACACCTCGCCCTCCACGGCCGAGAACCAGAAGGTGTCGGAGAAGCAGTAGGCGAGGGCGCCCACGGCGGCGCTGCCCCAGATGGCGATGGCCGCTCCGGTGCTGTATCGACCCTGGGCGTCGGGCTTGACGACACGCCGGGCGAAGAAGACGATGGTCAGATAGAGGAAGAAGATGGTCAGGGCCGAGCAGAGCCCGCTCATGGCATTGACCGCCACCGCGGCGTGCTCAGCATCCGCAAACATCGTGAAATAGCGCGCAATGAGCTGGAAAACAGGGTTTCCCGGCGGGTGGCCCACTTCGAGTTTGTAGGAGGATGCGATGAATTCACCGCAGTCCCAGAAGGAGGCGGTGGGTTCGATGGTGGAAAGGTAGGTGATGGCGGCGACGACCGTTACGGCCACGGCCACGATGCGGTTCCACAGGGTAAAGTGCTTCTTGTCCATCTTCGGATGTTTCCTTTGTCCGGGCGGGTCCGTCAGGCCGGACCGGCTTATCAGACAAAGATACGAAACTTCTTGCGCATTGACAAAAAAAGAGGACCGGCCTTGGGGGCGGGTCCTCTTTTGGAAAATCGGTCGCGAATTACTTCACGCTGATTTTACGATATTCCTTACCGAGTTTCTCGAGGGCGAGGGTAGCCTTGCGGACACGGGCGCGGGCGGCTTTGTTGGCGACTTTGTCGATGTCGGCCTCGATAGCGGCGATCTCGGCTTTGATTTTAGCGATAATTGCTTCCATGGTGTTGGTAATTAATGGTTTATAAATAAAAGTACAAAGTGTTTCCTTTAATGGGTTCACCCTGCTAAGTTACTCAATTTCATTTGATTTACAAAGAAAAAGAAAGATTTTTAATGCTTTTCGGCAAAAAATGGGTCATTTTTGAATTATTTAAGCCTGTTTTTTGCGCAGAGAGGCCCAATCTCCGCCGTAGTAGGCCTTTAGCAGGCGTTGGAGCGCCTGCGGGTCGCCTTCGCGCAGATACCGGTCTTCGAGGTCCTTGAAAACATAAAACTGGAACCACCAGCCATACTGGTAGCGCTCGCGGGCGCTGCCGGCGCTGAGCAGTTTGGCATACCACAGCAGGGGCAGGCCCTCGGCCTGGGCGACTTTCCGGGCTTCGAGGGTCTGGCGCCACATGTTGTCGGAGACCTTGCGGAACAGGCGCGTGTAATCCTTATAGCGCATCTTGGAGACGTCCAGAACCGTGCAGCGGTCGTCGAGCCCGAGTTCGGCCAGGGACACCGTGCATTCCCAGGCATGGTCGCCGTCCAGGTCGTAGCGGATGGTGTCGAAGAAGCCGTTGCCGTCGGCGTCGAGGTATTCGACGGTGGAAAAGGCAGCAGGCGAGGTGTTCTGGAAGGTCTTGTTCCAGCCCTGGAACCAGTGGGCGTTCTGGTCGATGCGCCAGAGGCCCCTTTCGGCGCCGAGCAGGTGGACCCGGCCGTCGAAACGGCTCACGTAGATGTCGCCGCCTCCGGAGAAATCCGCATCCCATTCGCCCCGGTCGCCGGATACATCGGACTGCGAATTGGTGTCGAAACCTCCTTTCATGGTGCCGATAATGAAGGGATCGAGGTTGTCCAGGAGTTCGACCCGCTCCCAGCGCGAACAGTCGTCATCTTCGTCCCAGGCGAAGCGGGCCGAGGTCCACCGGCCGGCGAACGCCCGGTCGAAGACCTGCCGCCGGTCGGGATAGATCAGTTCGGTCAGCAGCCGGAAGCGCGGGTCGGGGAAGAAGCGGTCGGCCTCGGGCAGGCCGCGCATGTTGCGCAGCGGGTGGACGCAGTCACTGTAGTTGAAGCCCTTCTCGGCGCTGTAGTGAAGGGTCATGTCGAAGTCGAAATCGTTGCCGTGGGCATTGTCGTTGTCCATATCGATGCCCATGGAGAACCACCCCATCCAGCCCTGGTACTGCTTGGGATCGTAGCCCTCCGCGGCCGCCTCCGGGTCGGGCAGGAGCGTGTCGCAGCAGCGGACGGCCATTTCCGTCAGCCCGTCCCCGTCGAAGTCGTAGAAGAGGAAGGGATTCTCCCAGTTGTAGCGCAGGTCCCGCATGATGGTCGAGACGCGGTGGGTCTTCAGGAAGGTGGAGTTGCCGCTGTAGTCGGTGTAGAAGTCGCTCAGTCCGTTTTTCTCCCAGCACAGGAGGTCGAGCTGCCGCCAGTCGATGTAGTTGAACACGCCGTCCCTGTCGTCGTCCAGGACAATCATCAGGTTCGGGACATGGTGGCCGGGGACAGGGTAGTCCAGGATCATCTGCATGTCCGTGACGCCGTTCCCCGTCAGGTCGGCGAACTTGACGATTAGGTCGAAGGTCCCGTCCTTGTCGCGGTCCACCAGGAGGCAGTCGTTGACCGTGTCGCCTTCCAGGTCGCCGTCCTGCATGTTGCCGTCGTCATCGAGCCAGAGCAGGGGTACGCCGCCGGCGATGACCCCGCGCACCGCATCCTGACGGCCGTTTCCGTCCAGGTCGAGGAACTCGGGATTCTCGACGACGGGAACCCGCAGGGGCTTGATGTAAAGCCTTTGGTTCCAGTAGGGGCGGGCCTGGGTGAAGGCCGGAAGGAGCAGGAGGATGAGAAGCAGATATTTTTTCATGGCATCAAAAATATTTCCGTTCCTCATGGTCGAGGACGATGAAGATAAACAGCAAAACGGTGAAAGCCCATAGCGAGGAACCGCCATAACTCATCAGGGGCAGGGGAATGCCGATGACGGGCATCAGGCCGATGGTCATTCCAATGTTGATGAACAGGTGCATGAACAGGCAACTGGCGACGCAATAGCCGTAGATGCGGGTGAAATGCTCCCGGCTCCGTTCCGCGTCGCGGATGATGCGGGCGATCAGGAAGACGTACAGGAGGATGACGACGGCGCAGCCCAGGAAGCCCCATTCCTCCCCGACGGTGCAGAAGATGAAGTCGGTGCTTTGCTCCGGCACGAAGCCGTAGGTGGTCTGGGTGCCGTGGAGATAGCCCTTCCCCAGGAATCCGCCCGAGCCGATGGCGATTTTGGACTGGGCCACGTTGTAGCCCACGCCCGTCGGGTCTTCCTTCATGCCGAGCAGCACTTCGATGCGGCTGCGTTGATGGTCCTGCAGGACCTTCTCGAAGAGGAATTCCGTCGAAAAGACCAGCGCGACGGCCACCAGGAGGGCGCCGACGGACAGGCTCAGGAAGTGGTTCTTCTCGCGGTAGGCGCGCCGGGCGACGAAGGGCAGGGCGGCGGCGATGGAGAGCAGCAGCAGATGTATGGGTTTGATCTTGAGCAGGAAAACCCAGTGCGACACTTCCGGGAGGACTTCCTTCACCATGTCGGGGTCGTCTCCCGGCATGGCGGCGGGCACGAGCCACCCGCAAAGCGCCTGCAGGCCCCAGGGCAGCAGCGCCATGACCAGCAGGTAAGACCCGAAGATGGCCAGCCAGCGCCACAGGCGTCCGGTATTCAGCGCGTTGCAGAAGGAAATGACGCCGATGGCCACGAGGATGGAGGCATAGGGGGAGGCGGTCAGCGTGAGGATAAACAGCAGGATGGCCATGCCCAGCAGCAGGAGGACCCAGCCCGACATCCCCTCCCGGTACAGGACGAAGATGAAGCCGACATACACCAGCGCGGACCCCGTCTCGCTTTCGGCCACGATGACCAGCATCGGAAGGCCGATGACGGCCGCGGCCAGGAGAAAGTCCCGCGGTTTGGAAATCTTGAAGTTGACCTGGCTCATCAGCAGGGCGAGCACCAGGGAGGTGGTGATTTTCGACACCTCGGCCGGCTGGAATTTCACGGGTCCGAATTCAAACCAGGAATGGGACCCCTTTACGTCCTTGCTGACGAAAATGACCACCACGAGCAGGGCCAGTACAATCAGGTAGAGCGGCAGCGAGGCGCTCTCCCACAGGCGGGGCGGGATGACCAGCAGGATGAGGGCGCCCAGTCCGAAGGCGGACATCATCCAGATGAACTGCATGCCGCTGCGGACGCTCAGGTCGAAGATGCTGGAGGGCTCGGCGCTGTGGACGGAGGCATAGATGTTGGCCCAGCCGATGAAGACCAGGAGGAGGTAGATGATGACCAGCCCCCAGTCGTAGCTCTGCCGCATGCTTCTGCCTTTGAATCGATTGTCCATGGCCCGTCAGTCCTTTTTTACGCGGTTCATCAGATTGCCGTCCCGCACGCGCTTTTCCAACTCCGGCCGGGAGATCTCCCCGGTCAGGTACTGTTCGACCATCAGCGAGGCGATGGGGGCGGCCCAGGTGGCGCCGAAGCCCGCATTCTCGATGTAGGCCGCCACGGCGATCTTCGGGTCGTCCATCGGGGCGAAACAGATGAACACCGAGTTGTCGGCCCCGCGCGGGTTCTGGGCCGTTCCTGTCTTGCCGCAGATGTCCAGTCCGGGCACGGCGGCGATGCTGGCCGTGCCGCCCGAGCCGAATCCGCTGTTGACCGCCCGCCACATGCCCGGGACCACCTTGGAGAAGTGCGAGGTGTCCACCATCGTGTATTGCCTTTCCTTGAAGCGCTCGTCGAGGGGGACGCCTTCCGACTCCCGGATGATGTGGGGGATATAGTAGTAGCCGCGGTTGGCGACGATGGCCGCCAGGTTGGCGATCTGGAGGGGCGTCACGGTGACCTCGCCCTGTCCGATGGAGATGGAGACGATGGTCGGGAATTTCCAGGCGCCCTTGCCGTAGGCGCGGTTGTAGGTCTTGGACGAGGGGATGGATCCGCCCAGTTCGGAGGGGAAATCGCTGCCCAGTTTGTGACCGAATCCGAAACTCCGCACCATTTCGTTCCAATGGTCCAGCGCCTCGCCGATCGAGTCGAACTTTTTGTTTTCCAAGACGTTGCGCAAGACGTAGCAGAAATAGGCGTTGCAGGACATCATGACCGCCTCTTCCAGGTCGATGGGGGATTTGTGGGCGTGGCAGCCCAGTTTGGCTTTCTTGCTGTAGTTGTACCCTTTGCTGCAGGGATACTGGTACCAGGGCTCCAGCACGCCCTCTTCCAGGCCGATGAGCCCGTTGACCAATTTGAACACGGAGCCGGGGGGATAGTAGCCCTGTACCGTCCGGTTGAACATGGGACGGTAGGGGTCTTTCTGGATCTGGTCATAGTAGCGTCCGATGTCGGCGAGCATGTTCACGTCGATGCCGGGGCTGGATACCATGGAAAGGATTTCCCCCGTTTTGGGTTCGATGGCCACGATGCTGCCCACCTTGTTCTGCATGAGTTCCTGGCCGTATTGCTGGAGGCGGGCGTCGATGGTGGTGACGATGTCCCGTCCGGGGATGGCCTCCTTGTCCATCTCGCCGTCCTTGTAGGGCGATTCGATCTGGTTGCGGGAGTTGCGCAGGTAGATGTGGTAGCCTTTCTCGCCGCGGAGTTCCTCCTCCCGCACGGCCTCGATGCCGGTCTTGCCCGCATAGTCGCCGCTGCGGTATTCGCCGGGGTGTTTCTTCAGGTAGGCGGCGTCCACTTCGGAGACATAGCCGAGGAGGTTGCCGCCGGCGTTGATGGGGTAGTCGCGGATGCTGCGGACCTGCCCCCGGAAGCCGGGGAATTTGTACTGCACCTCGGCGAAACGCATGTAGGTTTCGGCCGGAATGTGGCGCAGGAGCACCTGGGACTGGTAGCCGATGGCCCGGCGCCGCCGCTGGTAATCGGCCATTTTCTCCCGGATCAGATCGACGGAAATATCCAGCGACGCGGCGAGCAGGACGGTGTCGAAGGCCTGGACCTCCCGCGGGGTTACGAGGATGTCGTAGGCCACTTTGTTCCCGACGAGGATTTCGCCTTTGCGGTCGTAGATGATGCCCCGGGTCGGATAGATGACCTCGTACACCATCGAGTTGTTCGAGGCGTCTTCCTTGTATCTGTCGTCCAGGATCTGGATGGAAAAGAGACGGCCGAGCAGGATCAGCGCCACGGCGCCGAGTCCGATGAGCAGTTTATGCGGACGCTCCAGTTTCATCGGCGGTCGTCAGGCGTGAGGATTTCCGCTACGAAGACAGACAGGAGTAGGCCTGCGGCGAGCGAACAGGCGAAACGCAGGGCGTTGAAGGAGAAGGTGCGGGCGCCGGCCGCATCCGCCCACAGGTACAGGACCAGGAAGAGGCTGTGGACGATGACGATGGCGAAGAGCACCTTGCCGATCCCGTATTTTCGGATGGAGAAATCGTCCTGCCGGGTGATGAGTTCGTCCCCGAAGATGGCCTGGCACACGCTGCGTCGCACCAGGGCCACGGGCACGAGCGCGAAGGTGTTGATGCCGAGGATGCCTTCGGAGAGCAGATCGACGACCATGCCCGTGGCGAAGGCGATCAGCAGGGCCCAGACCGTATGGTATTTGGTCGGAATGCAGAGCACCATGACCGGCAGCAGGGTGACCATCAGGTAGGGCGAAAAGGTGAAATAGTTACCCAGAAGCACCTGGATGGCGGTCAGGAGGACGTAGTAAACGAAGAAATACTGCTGTCTCATGGCGTCTCCTCCTTTTCCAGTTCCTGGATTTCCGCCCGGCCGTCATTGCTGACGAGGGTGACGTAACGGACGGCGCTGATGTCCTCGAAGAGGCGGACGCGGATGTCGTAGGTCGCGCCGTTGACGATTTTGGAGTCCTCCACCGTCCCGAGCGGGATGTCCGGCGGGAAGATGGACGAATAGCCGCTCGTCCGCACGGTGTCGCCCGGATTGAATTTGTGCTGGAGCGGGATCTCCCTGAGGATGGCCCCGTCGGTGCGGACCCCGTCCCAGACCAGCGGTCCCACGGCGCCGTCCCGCCCGAGCCGGGCGCTGATGCTCACCTCCGGGTTGAGGAAGGACAGGGCATAGGAATAGTGCCGCCCCACGGCGTCCACGATGCCCACGACGCCCCGCGAGGTGATGACGCCGGTATGGACCGTCACGCCGTCCTCGGATCCCTGGCCGAGGATCAGGTAGTTGTGCTGCCTGCCGCGGCTGTTCTTGACGATGTTGCCGCGCTGGAAGCGGAAGTCGCCGATGCGGCCGAATGTCCCGGCGAGCGAGTCCAGATGGCGGCGTTCCCGGTCGGCCTCCAGCGAGCGGACCTGCTGGGCGAGCCGAAAGTTCTCCTCGGCGAGCCTGTCGTTGGCGCCGCGCAGGGCGAAATAGTCGCCGATGCGCTGCGTGCCGCCCCAGACCTTCGCCTTGAAGACGTGGGAAATCCTTGCGAGGAAGAAGTCCTGCATGATGCCGTCGGAGCGCATGAAGCGGAGCGCGGCCACCTCCAAAACGATGAAGATGACCGCCACTGCGAGTGTCGGAAGTATGCGCCTGCGCTGCGGCATCAGCGCATCAGGAAGGAATAGTTCTCGGCGTTCTTGAGGGCGATGCAGGTACCGCGTGCGACGGCGCGGAGCGGGTCGTCGGCCACGTGGAACTGGATGTTGACCTTTTCGGTGAAACGCTGGGCGAGGCCGCGCAGCAGGGCGCCGCCGCCCGAGAGGAAGATTCCGTTCTCGACAATGTCGGAATAGAGTTCCGGCGGGGTCTGCTCCAGTACATGGAGGATGGCCGACTCGATCTTGGCGATGGACTTGTCCAGGCAGTGGGCGATTTCCTGGTAGGTGACATGGACCTCGACCGGATGGCCGGTCATCAGGTTCGGTCCGCGCACGACGAAGGGCTCCGGCTCATCGTCCAGTTTCGGAATCACGGCGCCGATGGCGATCTTCGTCTTCTCGGCGGTGATTTCACCCACGCGGATATTGTGCTGCTGGCGGAGGTAATACTGGATGTCGGCCGTCAGTTCGTCACCGGCGGTCTTGATACTCTCCTGGACCACGATGCCGCCCAGGGAGATGACGGCGATCTCGGCCGTGCCGCCGCCGATGTCCACCACCATGTTGCCTTTCGGGGCCTCCACGTCCAGGCCGATTCCCAGGGCCGAGGCCATGGGCTCGTAAATCAGGTACACGTCGCGGCCGCCTGCATGCTCGGAGGAGTCGCGGACGGCGCGGATCTCCACCTCCGTGGAACCGGAGGGGATGCCCACCACAATCCGCAGGTTCGGGCTGAAGAGGGCCTTGCGCTTGCTGTTGACCTGCTTGATGAAGCCGCGGATCATCATTTCCGCGGCGTTGAAGTCGGCGATGACCCCGTCCTTGAGCGGGCGGATGGTCTTGATGCCGGGATTGGTACGCTCGTGCATCAGTTTGGCTTTCTGGCCGAGGGCGATGCATTTCCCCGTATTGTTATCGATGGCGACGATGCTCGGCTCGTCCAGCACAATCTGGTCATTCTGGAAGATGACCGTGTTGGCGGTGCCGAGATCGATGGCCAGTTCTTGGGTCAGGAAAGAAAATGCCATACTTCACATAATTTCTTCAAAAATACGAAAAAAAAGTTAAATTCGCGGCGAAAAGTATTGAATATGGAAAGAAATTTTTTCCTGCTCGCCGTCGCCGGCGGTTCGGGTGTGCGGATGGGCGGTCCGATGCCCAAACAATTCCTTCCGCTGGGCGGGAAACCCATCCTTCGCCGGACCCTGGAGACTTTTCTGGACGCCTGTCCGGACACGCGGGTGGTGACGGTCCTGCCGAAAGACCATATTCCCTTCTGGAAAGACTATTGCCTGGAGCACGGCTTCGATGTCCCGCAGATTCTCGTCTCGGGCGGGATCACCCGTTTCCATTCGGTCCGGAACGCTCTCGAAAGGATTCCGGACGGGGCTGTGGTCGCTGTCCATGACGGCGTGCGCCCGCTGGTGAGCGCCGGCCTGATCCGCCGGATGCGGGCGGCGATGGCGGATTGCCCCGCCCTCGTCCCCGTGCTGCCCTGTACCGATACGCTGAAAGCGGTCCGAATCTCGGGCGACCGCCTCGAAAGCGTGCCCGGACCCGCTCCCGACCGGGCCGCCACCGCCTGCGCCCAGACCCCGCAGATGTTCCATTCCGAGGTGCTGAAGGCCGCTTACCGCCAGCCCTTCGATACGGCTTTTACCGACGATGCATCCGTGGTGGAGAAAAACGGTACGCCCCTCTCCTGGATACTGGGAGAGAGGCGCAATATCAAAGTGACCACCCCGGAGGATCTGCTCCTGGCGGAGGCGCTGCTTACTGTTTGACGAAGCTGGTGCTCTTGTAATCCTTGACCCACACCTGGCGGTCGATGGCCTCGTCCAGAGCGATCATGGTCTCGGTCGCCTGGATGAAAGGAATCTTCTGGATAGTGTTCAGGAGGACCTCCATGAGGTGCTCGTTGTCCAGGCAGTAAATCTTGACCAGCAGGGCGTATTTACCGGTTACGAAATGACATTCCACTACCTCGGGGATCTTCTTGAGGGAGGCGACGACTTCGTTGTATTTGCTGGCTTCGGAGAGGGAGATGCTGACGAAGGCGCAGACGTTCAGGCCGATGGCCTGGGGTTTGACAAGCAGGCGGGATCCGGTGATGACGCCGGCGGCCTCCAGCCGTTTGACGCGCTGGTGGATGGCGGCTCCGCTGACGCCGCATTCGCGGGCAATCTCCAGGAACGGCATCCGGGCGTTCTTTACCAGGAAGGACAGGATCTTCTGGTCCGTGGCGTCAATGTGATAGGTCGACATGGTTAAAAACTGTAATTAATTATAAACTGTAATTAATTTTTGCAAAAATAGTGACAATTTTTTAACAATCACTAACTTTTACTAGTTTTTCTTCGACCATGGGCCCCGGTTGGCCGTCCGCCTGCGACCAGTTCGCGGCAGTAGGCTTCCGTCAGTGCTTCCGGTTTCGTACCCTTCGGAATCCGGTAGTTGTCGCCATTGTGTTTCAGATAGAGTCCGTATCGACCCTGGATGACCTGGATGTCGCCGTATTCCCGGAGCACCGTCTGGGTGGCGGGCTGGGCGGCGTCCTTGGCGATCAGGGCGGCACATTCCTCAAGACTGACCGTCATCGGGTCGGCCCCGCGCGGGAGGGAGATGTTCCTGTCCCCATATTTCAGGTAGGGCCCGAAGCGGCCCTTGGTGGCGATGACGGGAATCCCTTCGTGGACGCCGACGGTTCTCGGCAGGTCGAAGAGTCTGACGGCTTCTTCCAGGGTGATGCTTTCGATGAGCTGGCCGGGAGCCAGGCGGGCGAACTGCCGCGTCTCGCCCTCCCCTTTCTGGATGTAGGGCCCGTACTGGCCGTAGCGGGCGACCAGCGGCAGACCGTCGGCGGGGTCGTTGCCGAGCGCCCGCTCCACGTGGTTGAACTGCCGGTCTTCCATCACCTGATGGACCCGCTCGTGGAAAGGACCGTAGAACGCGGAGATGATGCTCTCCCAGGCCTTTCTCCCTTCCGCCACTTCGTCGAAGCCCTTTTCCACGTTGGCCGTGAAATCGTAGTCCAGCACGGTGGGGAAGTGTTCGACCAGATAGTCGGTCACGATCATGCCCACTTCCTGCGGCAGCAGGCGGCCCTTCTCGCCGCCGACCACCTCGTTCTTGACACTTTCCCTGATGACGGAACCCTTGAGGCTGAGGTTGGTAACTTCGACCTTCTGGCCGTCCTTGTCACCGGTCACCAGATAGCCGCGTCCCTTCGAGAGGGTCTCCACGGTGGTGGCCCAGGTGGAAGGCCGGCCGATCTCGAGTTCTTCGAGTTTCTTGACCAGCGTGCCCTGGGAGTAGCGGGGCGGCGGGGCGGTGAACTTGCATTCGCCCGTGATCCCCTTGGCTTCCATGACCGTTCCTTCGGCCATTTCGGGGAGGATGACCTCGCCTTCTTCGCCTTCCGCCTCGTCCGTCCCTTCCATATATACCTTCAGGAACCCGTCGAAAAGGATTTCCTGCGCCTGTACGGCAAAGGCTTCTTCCCGGCGGTCCGATGCGATGCGGATATCGGTCCGGAGCACTTTCGCATCGGCCATCTGGCTGGCGACGGTCCGCTTCCAGATCAGGGCGTAAAGCCGTTTTTCCTGCGCCGTCCCTTCGATGTCGGTATGGGCGATATAGGTCGGCCGGATGGCCTCATGGGCCTCCTGGGCGCCCCGCGTGCGGGTGCGGTACTGGCGTGTCTTGGCGTATTCCGCCCCGAATTGGGCGGTGATGAATTCCTTGGAGGTGGCGAGGGCCAGGCCGGAAAGGTTGGTCGAGTCGGTACGCATGTACGTGATGAGACCGCGCTCGTACAACTGCTGGGCGATCCGCATGGTCACGCCCACGGGGAAATGGAGTTTGCGGGCGGCCTCCTGCTGGAGGGTCGAGGTGGTGAAGGGCGCCGCCGGAACGCGGAGGCCTTCCTTCTTATCGACTTTCTGGATGGTGAAACGGGCTCCGATGCTGTCTTCCAGGAACTTGCGCGTCTCTTCCAGGGAGGGGAACCTCTTCTCCAGCGTGGCCTTCACCTTGACCGAAGCCGGCGTTCCGGCGGGATGGAAAAGGGCGTCAACCCGGTAGAAAGGTTCCCGCTTGAAGGCCAGGATTTCCCTTTCGCGGTCCACGATCAGGCGCAGGGCGACGCTCTGTACGCGTCCGGCCGAGAGCTTCGGCTGGATTTTGCGCCAGAGCACGGGGGAGAGTTCGAAGCCGACCAGGCGGTCGAGGACGCGGCGGGCCTGTTGGGCGTTCACCAGGTTCATGTCGATGTCCCGGGGATTGTCGATGGCCTCGAGGATGGCTGTCTTGGTGATTTCGTGGAAGGCGATGCGCCGGGTGTTTTCCTTCTTGAGCCCGAGGGTCTCGAACAGGTGCCAGGAGATGGCCTCTCCTTCCCGGTCCTCATCGGAGGCGAGCCAGACGGTCTCGGCCTGGGCGGCCAGTTTCTTCAGGTCTGCGACCAGTTTCCGCTTGTCGGCCGGAATGACATATTCGGGGGTGAATCCATGCTCGATGTCCACGCTCAGTTTCCGTTCCTGGAGGTCGCGGATGTGGCCTTTGCTCGATTTGACAGTATATTCTTTTCCGAGAAACTTCTCGATGGTGTCGGCCTTCGCAGGCGACTCTACGATGACAAGATTCTTCATACTTTTCCGAATTCTGGTGCAAAGTAAGCGAGAATTGGGGGATTTTTCCAAATTTTGTTGTTATTTTTGTAATCCTGTTTTGACCATGAAAATTTTATTTTCATAAATTTTATGACATGACTGACGCGACGAGGAAAAAAATAACGAAATGGTTCTGGATACTGGTTCTGGCCCCGATTGCGGCCTTTGTCCTGCTGCTTCTGGCCGTCTGGGCCTTTGCCGACATCCCGTCTTTCGAGGAACTGGAAAACCCTGACAGCAAACTGGCGACCCAGGTCATTGCCGAAGGCGGTGAGATCCTGACCACCTTCCATATAGAAAACCGTTCCTTCGTCTCCTACGATGAGTTGGCGCCCGCCGTCATCCAGGCGGCCATCGCCACCGAAGACAAGCGCTTCTACAAACATTCCGGCATCGATTTCACCTCCCTGGGCCGCGTCCTCGTCCGCACCATCCTGATGCGCGACAGCAGCCAGGGCGGCGGCTCCACCATCACCCAGCAGCTGGCCAAGACCCTTTATCCCCGCGCCGACGTCAGCAGCCGGATTCCCGGCGTGTCGCAGATCCGGATGGTCTGGATCAAACTCAAGGAATGGATCACCGCCGTCAAACTCGAGCGCGACTATACCAAGGACGAGATCGTGGACATGTACCTCAACGCGGTCTTCTTCGGCAGCAGCGCCTACGGCATCAAGGCCGCCTCGCAGACCTTCTTCGCCAAGGATCCGATCGACCTGACGGTCGAGGAGGGCGCCACGCTCGTGGGCATGGTCAACAAGCCCACCCGCTACAACCCGGCCCTGAATCCCGAGCAGTCCCTTTCCCGGCGCAATTTCGTGATCTCCCAGATGGAGAAGGCCGGCTACCTGACAAAGGCCGAGCGCGATTCCATCCAGCAGATCCCCATCGTCCTTTCCTATGAAGTAAAGGACCATAACTCCGGTCTCGCCCCTTATTTCCGCGACATGCTGCGGCGCTACATGAATGCGTCCAAGCCCAAGCGGAGCCAGTATTCCACCCGCGAGGATTTCTCCGTCGATTCGCTGTTGTGGCGGGACGACCAGCTGTACGGCTGGCTCAACAAGAATGTCAAGCCGGACGGTTCGAAATACGATCTGGACCGCGACGGCCTCCGCATCTACACGACCATCAACGCCCATATGCAGAAATACGCCGAGCAGGCGGTCGCCGAACATCTGGGCAAGGACCTCCAGAAGAGTTTCTGGGGCGATCTCAAGTACAAGCGCAACCGGCCCTTCTCCAACGACGTGGACCAGGCGACCATCGACAGGGTCATGCGGCAGGCCCGCCGCTGGAGCGACCGCTACCGCGTGATGAAGAAGGCGGGCGTCTCCGAAGACGAGATCATGGCGAGTTTCTCCAAGCCCGTGCAGATGCGCGTCTTTACCTGGGACCGCAAGGGCTATATCGACACAACGATGACCCCGGACGACTCCATCCGTTACTACAAGTCCTACCTGCGGGCCGCTTTCGTGGCCATGGAGCCCTCCACGGGCTATGTCAAGGCCTATGTCGGCGGGCCCAACTACCGCTACTTCAAATATGACAATGTCCGCCAGGGCAAGCGGCAGGTGGGTTCCACCATCAAGCCCTTCCTCTATACGCTGGCCATGCAGGAAGGTATGAGCCCCTGCGACGAGACCGTCTGCGTGCCGCAGACCTTCATCATCGGCAACAGCACCTGGACCCCGCGCAGTACCGACAAGGACGAATGGATCGGGAAGACCGTCACCCTCAAATGGGGCCTGACGCATTCTTCCAACAATATTTCCGCCTATCTGATGAAGCAGTTCGGCCCCGAGGCCATGGAGCAGATGATGCGGAAGATGGGGATAGGCAGTTACTTCGACGTGGTGCCGTCCCTCTGTGTCGGCTCGGCCGATCTCTCCCTCTATGAGATGGTGGCCGCCTACAACACCTTCCCGTCCCGGGGCGTGTACATCTCGCCGATCTTCGTCATGCGCATCGAGGACAGCCAGGGCAACACCCTGTCCGAGTTCAACAGCCGCAAGCGCGAGGCCATCAGCGAGCAGACCGCCTTCCTCATGGCCAACCTGATGCAGGGCGTCGTGAACCAGGGCACGGGTTCCCGCCTGCGCGGCAAATACCAACTCAAAGGCCAGATCGGCGGCAAGACCGGCACCACCAATGACAACTCCGACGGCTGGTTCATCGGCTATACGCCCACGTTGACGGCCGGTGTCTGGGTCGGCGGCGAGGACCGCCAGGTCCATTTCCAGTCCCTCGCGCTGGGCGGCGGTTCCAACATGGCCCTGCCCATCTGGGGCATTTTCATGAAGAAAGTGCTTGCGGACCCTTCCTGCGGGATCTCCGAAAACGACCGCTTCCTGGAGCCGGCCGGCCTGCGGCTGAACCTCAACTGCACGGGTGGCGAAGAGGATGCCCGCGCCGACGATGAGGAACTTTCCACCGAATTCTATTTCGACTAGATCATGTCCAAGTATCAGAACATTGCGGTGATCTACGGCAGTGACTCCTCCGAGTGGGAGGTCTCCTGCCGGAGCGGGGAGTACACCGCCTCCCGTATCGACGAGGCCCGCTACAATGTCTATGAAATCTTCGCCCGTTTCGGCCGCTGGCAACTGGTGGCCTTCCGCCGCAAGGATTCCATGCGCGTGACCTTCCCCGAGGGCGCCCGTCCGGAAGTGGACCGCAACGACTTTTCCGTCAATGTGTACGGAGAGAAAATCCGCCTGGATTTCGTCTATGTGATGCAGCATGGCAAGCCCGGCGAGAACGGACAGTTGCAGGGCTATCTCGAGATGCTCGGGATTCCCTACAGCAGTTGCTCCTCCTTTGTCTCCGCCCTTGTATTCGACAAATACTCCTGCAAGAGTTACCTGCGCGGCGTGGACTTCGTCCGCATGGCTCCGGACGCCTTTATCCGCAAGGGGGCCGACGAGGCCGCCTTCTGCGAGCAGACGGCCGCACGGCTTGGTTTCCCGCTTTTCGTCAAGCCGACGGACGGTGGATCCAGTTTCGGCATTTCCAAGGTGCATGATCCCAAGGAGTTCGCCACCGCCCTGCGTTACGCCTTCTCCGAGGGAGAGACGGTCATCGTGGAAAAATACATCAAGGGCCGCGAGGTCACCTGTGCCGCCTATTTCGACGGGACCGGGGTCCGCGCCCTTCCCGTCATTGAAATCGTGACCGACAACGAATACTTCGATTACGACGCCAAATACAATGGCAACAGCCAGGAAATCTGCCCGGCTCAGATTCCCGACGAACTCACCGCCCGGATCCAGGATGCGACCTGCCGCATCTATTCCCACCTGGGCTGCAAAGGGGTGGTCCGTATCGACTACATCGCCGCGGAGGACGGTCTCTATTTCCTGGAAGTCAACAACATTCCCGGCATGACCAGCGCGTCGCTCGTGCCCAAGATGGTCCGTACGGCCGGCCTGGACATGAGCGCTTTCCTGACGACCATCATCGAAAACAACTGATGCTGCTCTCCGACCTGATGCGGGAAGGAAGGGCCTCCCTGTCGGCATTGTATCCGGCGGAGGAGGCCCGCTCCATGGTGGAGATGATTTGCGGGGACCTGCTGGGGACCCGCCCTTATACGGCTGTCGTAGAGCCGGGTTTCCAGGTGACGGAGGAGGGCGCGGCGGCCGTCCGTGCCGCCCTGGCGCGGCTTGCCGCCGGGGAGCCCGTCCAATATGTGCTGGGCTATGCCGAGTTCGCCGGCCGTCGCTTTCGGGTCGGTCCGGGCGTGCTGATTCCCCGGCCCGAGACGGAGCAGCTCTGCCGCCTGGCCCGGGAAAGGGCCGAGAGCTTTTCCCACCCTGTCCGTGTGCTGGACCTCTGTACGGGCTCCGGCTGCATCGCCTGGACCCTGGCCCTGGATCTTCCCGGCGCACGGGTGACGGGGGTGGATATCTCGGACGAAGCGCTCTCCTATGCCCGCAGTCAGCCCCTGGCTGTCCCGGGGATGGAAATCCCCCTTTTCCTGAAAGGGGATGTCCGGGCCGATCTTCCCTTTCCGGAGGCATCCTTTGACCTGCTGCTGTCCAATCCGCCCTATGTCTGCCAGTCCGAACGGATGCAGATGCGCCCCAATGTCCTGGAGCACGAACCGCCGCTGGCCCTATTTGTCCCCGATGACGATCCCCTGCTTTTTTACCGTGCTCTCGCGCGGCAGGCGAAACGGCTTCTCTCGCCGGAGGGCCTGGGACTTGTCGAGATCAATGCGGCCTTAGGCCCTGATACAGAGCGTCTTTTCCGTGATGCCGGCTTCGCCCGGACGTGGCTCCTGCGCGATTTCTCGGATCGCGACCGTTTTGTGATATTCCAAAAAAACGCCGCTGCAGCCGCATCCTGGCCCGTTCCTGAAAAATAAACGTTTACATTTTCGGTAAACGCTTTTTCTTTTGTCTCTTTGTGGCGGATTAAGATCGTGAAGCCATGAAAAAGACACTTGTTTTCCTGTCATTCTGCCTGCTTGCGGCATGTGAAACCATCGACCGGACCGGGATGGACCCCGCCCTTCCGGAAGCCCCGGCCACCATCAGTCTGGAGGAGGTGGCGCGCCTTTTTGCGGAACTCCCGCTCGGGCCGGAACACGTTCAGGAGGTCCACGACGCCACCGAAGCCTCGTCCGGGAATGGTTATGACGAAGAATACACCCTGCGCGACCTTTTCGCCGACCCGGGCTCCGGCGTGGGCGACGCCGCCACCAAGGCGGCCGGCTACCCGCTCCCTACCAAATCCTACGCGAATCCGCTCCGGGATGTGATTGCTGAACACGTCCGTGCCAAGGTCACCAAGGCGGAGGGCGGTCTTACGCCCGAGGAGTACCTCGAGGCCCTCAGCAGTTCCGATTTCCAGGTCTATTGGCCCTATATGGACGATTGGGACGGAAAGACCTGGCCCGTCATCACCTTCGATCCGGCCGACGGATCTTCGCGCAATTTCGGGTATGAATTGCTGGAGGGACCGGACGGGAGCCGCCGGGTGGAGACGGTTCTCGTCGATGAGGAAATGGCCCGGAGCCGCCCGGTCTGGGTCATCAACCGCAATGACGACAGCGCCTTCACCTCCCTGGAACTGCGCCGGCGCCTGGACCCCGACTGGGGCAGCGGCGGCGGAGAAATTCTCGTCCGCCCCCGCACAAAAGCCCCGGAAGGCGCGGTGCTGCGCACCCTGGTACTTAAGGATTTCCTTGCCCATCGAAACTATGATCCCTGGTTCTGCGGCGCCAGCGAATTCTTCTGCAAGATCGGGGCGGTGGAGGATTTCTTCGCTTCGACGGAGGCAGAAATGCGGCTTTACACCCCCACCGTTACCGATTTTATGGTGGTCGTGCGCCGGAAGGAAGTGGGGCAGCGCAAGCCCTTCAATGCGGTGCTCGTTTCGCGCTGGAGCGAACAGTTGGATGCGGCGGCCTTCCTCCTGACGGAAGACGACGGGGGCTCGCAGACCGACTGGAAATGCACGGCGGAGGTCAAACTCGACTCCAAGACCTGGGGCATCAATCTGGTCATCCCTTTCCGAAGCCGGGACGATATCGTCTGGCGGGGCCAGCTTTCAAGCCGCTACTTCGAGAAGTACAACGGTCTCACCGGCCATTTCGGCGACGTGGACCTGACCTTCGAAATCCTCACCCTTTGACCGTCATCTCGCAGCGGGCGCAGTCGAAGTCCAGGCGGAGGCGGCGGCCGTTGTTCAGCAGGTAGAGGGGCCCTTTGTCCGGCCGGCCGGTCTGCTTGGGGCAGAGGCCCATCTGGTGGCGGACGCAGTAGCGCGTGCGCATCAGTTCCGCGCCGGCGGGATGGGCGAGTTCGAAGGCCGGATCGATGTGGGTGGCGCCCGCTTCGGTCCAGACGGCCCTGGCGATGGAATTGGCGACATTGGCCTTGTAGGAAAGGTCGGTGCGGAAGGCCGGGCGGGGCGATGCGGACGGGGCGCGCTGGATGGGACGCATCCGGCAGGGCCCGGCGCCCAGGCTTTCCGCCAGACCGCGGCGGATGTCGTTGATCCGGGCGGCTCCGAGCATGGGGACGGCCCCCTCGACGCGGATTTCCCCCACCGAGAAGATAAAGTCGCCGGCGGAACGGGACAATTGCTCCCGCAGGGCATCCAGCATCCGGTCGGGATTCCGGCTTGCATCGGGTGCGGGAGGCAGGTCGAGCACGGCGTGGCGGCCATCCGCAGAAGTAGCCTCAGCGTGGACGGCGCGGTCTTCGGCGAGGGTCAGGCGGATTTCCGCGGGAATCAGCCGGCGGCAGGCCTTACGCTCCAGGATCCGTTCGAAGGCGGCGCTGAGGTTGCGGTAGAGGGTCACTCCGGCGGCCAGGCCCCTTACCGGGCGGGTGTGGATGACATTTCCTTCGCAGCGATCGGCACGGAAGCCGGCGAGTCCCTCCCGGCTCGGGAAGGAGAATCCGTCACCGTTGGCCAGACGGATTCCGTCCCGGCGCAGGTCCACTGTCACGGCCACGGCGCCCCGTCCGTCCGGACGGACCTGGCGCACGGTTCCGATCTCCTCTCCGACGCTTTTAGGCGTATCCATGGCGGCCCAGTCGCCTTTGCTGCCATCCAGGTAGAGTTCCGTGTAACCCCGGTTGAAGGTCTTGTCCGGATCGGGCGTGAAACCGCCCTCGATCCGGCCGAAGGAGGCCCTCCGGTAGCGCAGCGGATCCCGGGCGACGAGATCGTCGAGGGCCAGGGAATACTCCCTGACTACGTTTTTGACATAGGAGGCGTTCTTGAGACGGCCTTCAATCTTGAAGGAGCAGATGCCTTCCCCGGCCAGTTCTTCCAGCCGTCCGAGCAGGTTGTAGTCCTTGAGCGAAAGGACGGCTTTGTCGCGCAGCAGCACCTTGCCGCTGCCGTCCGTCAGGTCGTAGCGCGAGCGGCAGGCCTGGATGCAGGCCCCGCGGTTGGCGCTCCGGCCGGCGATGTGCTCGGAGAGGTAGCACTGTCCGCTGTAGCAGACACAGAGGGCGCCGTGGACGAAGAACTCCAGTTCGCAGGAGGTCGCCTTGCGGATGGCGCGTACCTGTTCCAGGGACAACTCCCGCTCAAGGACCAGACGCGTGAAGCCGAGCCCTTCGTAGAAAGCCGCGGCCTCGGGGGTGCGGATGGCGCACTGGGTGGACGCGTGCAGGGGGATCCGGCCGCTGGAAAGACGGGTCACCGCCAGATCCTGGACAATCAGCCCGTCCGCCCCGGCCGCTTCCAACTCCGCGAGCAGGTCTCCGGCCTGCGCCAGTTCCTCCTCATATATTATGGTGTTGAAAGTAACATAGATGCGGACCCCGAAACGGTGGGCGTAGTCGCAGAGGCGACGGATATCCTCTACGCTGTTTCCGGCCGCCTGGCGCGCCCCGAAGGCCGGCCCTGCGATATACACGGCATCGGCACCGCAGTCAATGGCTGCGATGCCGATATCCGTCGTCCTGGCCGGAGCCAGCAGTTCGAGGTCTGTCATGTTATTTGCTCAGCGCAGTGATCTGCTTCTGGGCTTCGGGACCGTATTTCTCGTCGGAGGCGACTTTCTTGTAGTACTCCAGGGCTTTGGCCTTGTTGCCGCTCTGGTGGTAGAGGGCGCCGATGGTATAAGTGATGGCCGCGGCTCTCTTGTCGTCGGGGGCGGCCTCCAGGAACTTCTCGTAATAACCGATGGCGTCGGAGGCTTTGTTGATCTTGCTGGCAGCCTGGCCGGCCAGATAATAGGCATTGGCGCTGACGTTATACTGGAGGGATTCCTCGGCCAGGGCGATGGCGTCGGCGTTCTTTCCTTCCTTCAGTTTGGCCTGGGCCTTCTTCAGGAAAGCCTTGCCGAGCACGCTCTTGGCTTTTTCACCCTGCCCGTTGGCTTCCGCGAGGACGAGGGCTTCCTTGGCTCCGTCCAGGTCGCCGGTGTTGGTCAGGCACTGGACCAGACGCAGGGCGGCATTGCCGTTGGAGGGATCTCCGTCGAGTACTTTGCGGTAGGATTCCGCGGCGGCGGCGAAGTTCTTCTCTCCGAATGCGGCGTTGGCCTCGGCCATGTTCTTGGCATTCACGATCTGGGGCACCAGTTCGTCGGCTTCGGCGGCGATATCGGCGTCGCCATATTCTTTAGCGGCGGCCTTGGCTTCGTCCACCTTGGCGAGGGCGGCGTCGAAATCCTTCTTGTTGTAGGCGTCCTTTCCGAGGGAGAGGATGAGCCCGGGGATGACTTTCTTGCAGTTGGCGACGAGTTCCGCACCGTCTTCACCGCAGGCCTCGCCCATCTTGAGGGCTTCCTGGAAAGCGGCCAGGGCCTCGGCCTTGTGGCTGATAGCGAGCAGTTCGGCTCCGTTGTTGTAGGTTTCGGTGGCGGAAGCCATGTCCTGGGCGGATGCCAGCCCTGCTGACAGGATGAGGACAGCGAGGGCAAGAATAATCTTTTTCATCGTTCGTATGGTTTTGTTTAACATAATCTTTGGTACTGCATTTGCTGAAAATGCCGCAGCATTCCACAAAAGTACTAAAAAGTTTCTTATTTTTGTAGAAATAATCCGAGAATGATGAAGCGGCTCCTTCCCATACTGATCATTTCCACGCTGGGTCTCTGTTTTCCAAAGACCGTGCCAGCGGCTGACCTGCCCACCCTCCCCATCGCCCCGGAAATCCGTACGGGCGTCCTTCCGAACGGCGTCACGTACTATCTGGTGACCAATCCCGCCTTTGCCGGACTGGTGGATGTGGCCCTGGTCCAGCGGACCGGTCTCCGGGACGAGAGCGACTTCTCCCGGGGTGAAACCGTGGTCCAGTCCCGCGCTTCGCTGACCGAACTTCCGCATTTCAGCCGCAGTACGCCTTTTTCCTATCTGCGGGACAAGGCCCTGTGGCCGTCGGAAGACGGATTCGTGAAGGTCCGGGAAGATGCGACCGTCTTCCGTTTCGACCGGCTGGTGCTTTCCCGCGGCCGCGAGGTCGTGGATTCCACCCTGCTGATGGTCTTCGATATCATCGGAAGGGAGAGCGGGTCGATGAAAGAGTATTATACCCCGCAGAACCAGGCCGTGGTGGTGGCGGGAGACATCGATGCGAAGGCCGTCCTGGACAAGATGAACATGCTTTCACTGCTCGTCCCGGTGGTTCCCGGCCATTCCACGCTGAGCCGTTACCGCTGGGAAGACCGGCTCGAGCCCGGTTTTTCGTGGAGAAAACCGCGGGAACGTGAGCCTGCGGGCCTGTCTCTTGTGTACCGCTACCCCCGCACGCCGCGGGAGAACATGGCGACCGCGATTCCGCTGGTCTCCTCCCGCTATGCCTCCGAATTGAAAGTCATCATCGTCCGCCGCCTTTCCCGCGCCCTGCGGGAGGCCGGGATTCCCTATGGCGCCATCCATTTCAATTATGTCAGCAGTGCCGACTGCCCGGGCGACGAACGCTTCGAGGTCGGTGTGGACGTAGCGCCGGAACGTATCCCGGATGCCACCCGGCTCGTGGCGGAGACCTTCTCCGACCTGGACCGCGGAGGCGTGACGGTCGATGAGTATAAGGATGTGGCCGGGCAGATTTCCACCGAACTGGCCCGGCGTTATGGCCGTGAGGTAATTTCCAATGGCCATTACGTTGACCGCTGCATCTCCGCCTTCCTCTATGGTTCCGACCTGGCCTCGGCCCAGACGCGGATGGATTTCTTCTCCCGTCGGGTCATGGAGGACCGCACGGCCGTCTCGCTCTTCAACAATTTCGTCTCGGCCCTTTTCGACAAGGGACGCAACCTCCAGATGAGCGCCGTCTGTCCGTCGGACCCCGGCGACCTGATGTCCGTTTTCCAGCAGGCATGGGGGGCGGGTGTCCGTCCTGCGCCGGTGGTATGCCGCGCGGACACCGCGTTCTTGCAGAAGGCGCCGGTCAAGGCCAAGATCAAGACGGAGGCGCCGGAGCCGATGACGGGCGGGCAGATCTGGACGTTCTCCAATGGCATCCGTGTCATCTATCGGCCCACGAAAGACAAGACGGGTCTGGTCCATTTCGCCTGGCTGCTCAAGGGCGGATTCTCGCAGATGCAGGGACTTCTGCCCGGCGAAGGCGCCTATCTGTCCGATGTGTATCGCCAGAGCCTTGTCTCCGGTAAGCCCTACGCCCGTTTTAATGACATGCTCATGGCCAACGGCATCCTCCTGGGCGTCGATGTGACCCTGTCCGATTTCCGTCTGACGGGCATCGCGCCGGCCCGGCGGCTGAATCTGCTGATGAAATCGATCCAGGCCCTGGCGACGGACCGGAAGCCCTCGCCGGAGGAGTATGCCTTCTATCGCCGCTGCGCCGACCTCCGGATGCCCGGGATCGATCCGCTTCGGCCGACCCTTGACAGCCTGCTGCACAACGACTTGACTTATTCAGATGTCCTCCGGCCGATTGATCTGCGGGAGGATTTCCCCAAACTGGCCGAACGGTATTTTACGGCCCAGACGGCCAAGATGAACGATGGCGTGCTGGTCCTCTCCGGCAATCTTGACGAAGCGGCTTTGAAGAAACTCCTCTGCCGCTACCTGGGTGCTTTCCATACGGAAAAAGTGTCGGCGGCCCGTTCCCGGGTACGCCGCGACAGGGTGGCGACCCGCCGGACCGTCTGGCGCAGCGGGCGGCAGCCGCTTATCGGGATGGCTTTTTCGGCGCCGTTCACCTACACTTCTGAGAGTTTTATGGCAGCAAACGTGGCTGCCTGTGCCATGCGGGACGCCGTGTCGTCCGCCATCGCCTCCTCGGGCTGGCGGGCCGACGCCGAGTGGACCGTATCCCTCTTCCCGGAAGAGGCCCTGAACATGGAAATGGTGCTGTCGCCGGCTTCCCCGGACGGCCTTCCCGCCTCGCTCATGCCGGTGGACTCCGCCGCGAAGGTGCTCAGCCGGGCCCGTCGGGCCGTTTCCGGCCTGGGAGCCCGGGGCATCACCCAGGCCGCGCTGGTCTCGGGCAAGTCGATGACCGCCACTTCCTACGCGGGCTGGATGAGCACGCCGGAAGTGGTCAATTACATGCTCTTCCTCCGCTATTGCTATGGAAAGGATCTGATGACGGATTACTCCGCCCGCATCTCCTCGGTGACCCCCGCCCGGGTGAATCCCGTACTGGACGGGCTGGCGACGGGCGGTATCGCCGAATATGTGGTCCGCGGGATGCCGGTGCCGGTAAGCGACCCCGTCCTTTCGGAACCGCCGCTGCCGCAGACCTCCCCGCTGGTTCCTTTCCCGGGTAGTTTCGCATATCCGCTGGACGGTGCGCCGGTGCCGCTGGATACGCTCAGCCTTTCCGA
>CAMIYB010000005.1 GCA_946402945.1 uncultured Bacteroidales bacterium
CTCAGCACGATTTTCCGGCTGAAGGGCGTCAATTTCACCGTGAGCGCCGCCTGTGCCAGCGGAAGCCATTCCATCGGCCTGGCCTATCTCCTGATTCGCGACGGCCTGCAGGATGTGATCCTCTGCGGCGGCGCCCAGGAGACGAACCAGTATTCCATGGCCTCCTTCGATGCCCTGGGGGCGTTCTCGAAGCGGGTTTCCGAGCCGGAGAAGGCGAGCCGGCCCTTCGACAGCAGCCGGGACGGCCTGGTCCCGAGCGGCGGTGCGGCCGCCCTCGTGCTGGAAGAATACGGACACGCCGTCGCCCGCGGTGCGACCATCCTGGCCGAAGTCGTGGGATACGGTTTTTCCTCGAACGGCACGCCCGTCATCAGCCAGCCCAGTCCGGAAGGCTGCGAGCGGGCCATGCGCCGGGCCCTGGCGGACGCCGGGATCGCTCCCGGGGAAGTGGATTACGTCAATGCCCATGCCACCGGGACGCGCCAGGGCGATTCCTGCGAAGCGCAGGCCCTGGACGCCATCTTCGGCGGCAAGCGGGCCCTGATCAGCAGCACCAAGAGCATGACCGGACACGAGTGCTGGATGGCCGGTGCGAGCGAAGTCGTCTATTCGCTCATCATGATGCAGCACAACTTTGTGGCACCCAATATCAATTTCGGGCAGGGAGATGAATTCTCCCGCGGGCTGAACATCGCCACGCAGACCGTCGAGATGCCCGTCGATACGGTCCTGAGCAATTCCTTTGGCTTTGGCGGGACGAACAGTACCTTGATTATCAAGAAAATAGCATAAAACCGAACATGGAAAGACGCGAAATTGAAGAAAAAGTAAGACAGATCCTGATCGAAGATATCGAAGTGGACGAGGAGAACATTTTCCCGGAGGCCCGGCTGAAAGAGGACCTGGGGATAGACAGCCTGGATTATGTGGACATCGTCGTCTTGATCAATGACAATTTCGGCTTCAAGATCAAGCAGGAGGAACTCAAGGGCGTGAATACCTTCGCGAAATTCTGCGATTACATCGAGTCGAAGGTAAATTAAGGGGGTATGGCCGGACGCCAATGGGGAGGAGCGACGTTTGGAAACGGATGGATGCACAGGAATCTCATCCGGCTCCTGCGCATAGTCGGCGTCAGGCCGGTCTATGCCTTTTCCTCCCTTTTCATCGTCCCCTGGTGCGTCCTGTTCAACAAGAGCGGCCGCAGCGCCTACGCCTTTTTCCACCGCCGGCTGGGCTATCCGGCCCTGAAATCCTGCTGGCTCACCTACCGGAACCATTGCCTCTTCTCGCAGGTCGTCATCGACCGCTTCGCCATGTATGCGGGCAAGTCTTTCGAGGTGGAATATGAAGGCGACGCCTTCTTCAAGGAACTGGAGGCGAAGGAAGCGGGTTTTGTCATGCTGAGTTCCCACATCGGCAATTACGAGATCGCCGGGTATTCCCTGGTTTCCGACCGCAAGGGCATCCATGCCGTGGTCTATTCCTTCGAGAAGGAATCCGTCATGCGCAACCGCAACAGCATGTTCGGGAAGACGAATGTCAGCATGATCGCCATGCAGGAGGATATGAGCCACCTGTTCGAGATCGACCAGGCCCTGGTCCGCGGCGATATCGTCAGTTTCCCTACGGACCGGCACATGCCGGGTTCCCGCTGTATCCGGGCCGCTTTCCTGGGGGAGGAGGCGTCCTTCCCGCAGGGCCCGTTCAGCGTGGCGACCATGCGCGGCGTGGACGTGCTGGCCGTGAACGTGATGAAGGAGGGGGCGAAGAAATACAAAATCTACCTCAAGCCGCTCACCTACGACCGGAACCTGCCCCGCAAGGAACAGATCGGGCAGTTGTGCCGGGCCTATACCGCCGAGTTGGAACGGATCGTCCGCCTCTATCCCACCCAATGGTTTAACTTTTTTGATTTCTGGGCCTCATGAAACTCTCGGATGTGACAGAAGGATTCCTCCGCTCGCTGGATATCCATGCGGTTCTTCCGCAGCAGGAGCCTTTCGTGATGGTCGGGCGTCTGGTCCGTTTCGCGCTGGACTCCTCCACGACGGAGACCCTCGTGCGGGAGGATTGCCTTTTCGTGGAAGACGGCCTTTTCTCGCCCTGCGGCATCCTGGAAAACATCGCCCAGACCTGCGCGGCGCGCATCGGCTTTTACAACAAATACATCCTGGAACGGGAGGTGCAGATCGGTTATATCGGCGCCGTGCGGGATTTCACGGTGACGGGGAAGGTGAAGGCGGGCTCGCTCCTCACCACGACGGTAGATGTCATCGAGGAAGTGTTCGGGATGACGCTGGCCGAGGCGACCGTCCGTTGCGGGGATACGGTCATCGCGACGGGCCGGGTCAAGCTGGCCACGGCCGACAAGGAAATGTAAAGGAAGAAATGGAAAAACTCTCGGCAGAAAAAAGAATCGAGATCCGCTTCAGCGAGGTGGACATGATGGGCGTCGTGTGGCACGGCGCCTACGCCAAATATCTGGAGGATGCCCGGGAGGCGTTCGGCCGGCAGTACGGCCTGTCCTACACGCGGTACATCTCGGAATCCATCTTCGCTCCGATCGTCGAACTGAATTTCAGTTACAAGAAACCCCTCCGGTATGGGATGACGCCCCTGGTGCGGGTCACGTACCGGCCCACCGACGCGGCCAAGATTGTCTTCGACTATGAGATCCTCGACCCCGAAAGCGGAGAGATCTTCCTGAAAGCCACTTCTGTCCAGGTGTTCATGGACAAGGATTATACGCTCCTGTGGGAGTCGCCCGCCTTCTACCAGGACTGGAAAAGACACATGGGACTGATATGATAAGGATTCTCGCCAGCAACATTACCTCTCCCATCGGCCTGACGACCGGTGAGGCCTATGCCGCCGTCCGGCGCGGGGAAAGCGCCCTGAAGGTCGTGGACGGCTGCCTCGGCGTCCCCGGAAAGGCCTGCGTCGGCATTTTCGGCGACAGTTCCCGGGCGGAACTCCGTCTGGAAGGCCTCAGTTGGTTCGAATCCCTGGTGATCCATTCCGTCCGGGAGGCCCTGGGGCACACGGACGTTGATCCGGCCTCCCCGCGGACCCTCCTGATCCTGGGATCGTCCACGGCGGCCATGGCCGAACTGGCGGAGGTCCCGGAAAAGGACGGATGCTTCCTCGCTCCCGGCCTGGCGGCGCAGCGGGTGGCCGACCGGCTCGGTTTCGTGCAGGAACCCCTGCTGGTCAGCAACGCCTGCATCTCCGGGGCGACGGCCCAGATGCTGGCCGCCCGCCTGCTCTCCGCCGGCCTGTACGACCATGTCGTCGTCTGCGGCGCGGATGTGCTGTCGGCCTTTGTCCTGGCCGGTTTCGCGTCTTTCAAGGCCCTCTCCCCGGTGGAATGCCGTCCCTTCGACATCGACCGCCTGGGCCTGAACATCGGGGAATGTGCGGCGACCGTGATCCTCTCCCGCGAGGAATCCGCCGCCGCGGACGCATGGTATCTGGCGGACGGCTGCCTCGACAACGACGCCTACCATGTCAGCGCGCCCATCCCGAGCGGGGACGGCGTCTGCCGGTGTATCCGGAAAGTCCTCTCTCCCGGGCTGAAGGAGTCCCTCGCCTGCGTGACCGCCCACGGGACGGCCACGATGTTCAATGACCAGATGGAGTCCAAGGCCATCGAGCAGGGCGGCCTCGGCGATATCCCCACAACGGCCTACAAGGCCTTTTTCGGCCACACCTTCGGCGCCTCGTCCATCGTCGAGTCCCTCATTACCATGTGCTCGCTGGACGAGGGAAAGGTCCTGCCCCTGCGCGGATTCGAGGAAATCGGCGTGAGCGGGAAAATCACCGTCTGCACCCGGGAAGAGGCGACGGACAAACGGGCTTTCGTCAAGACGCAGTCCGCTTTCGGCGGCTGTAACGGCGCGTTGGTTTATTCCAAGCATCCGGCCGCGGTCCCCGCGCCGGTTCCGGCGCAGTACGCGGTGGTGAAATCCCTGCGCATCACCCCGGACAGTGTTCTCCTGGACGGAACGCCCGTTCCGCATGAAAGCACGGGTGCGGCCCTCCTGACGGAGATCTTCAAGACCTGCCTTGCGGACGGCTCGCGCTTTTTCAAGATGGACCTTTTCAGCCGCCTGGCCTATGTCGGCGCGGGCCTGCTCGCCAAGGATATGCTTTCGGACTGCGAGCCGGATGACATTGCGCTGTATTTCTTTACTCTGAACGGCTCGGTGCTGGCCGACCGGAAGCACCTGTCCACCTTCTCTGATCCCGGGGCCTTCTATCCGAGTCCCGCGGTCTTCATCAACACCCTTCCCAATGTGGTGCTGGGCGAAATCGCCGTCCGCCACACCGTCAAGGGCGAAACCACCCTGGTGATGCTGCCCCGGCGGGATGACGGAAGGATGGAGGAAATCGTCCGCGTGACGGCCGCGGCCACCCGTCCCGCCGCCCTGCTGTACGGCTGGGTCGACTGCGAGGGGGAGGACGCTTTTATCGCAGATCTTAAATTGTTGAAAATTAAAGAATAAAATCATGGATGAATTGCTCTACAATCTCAAATTGCAGATTATCGACGCCCTGAACCTGGAAGATATGACCCCGGAAGACATCGACGACGACGCCCCTCTGTTCGGGGACGGCCTCGGCCTGGATTCCATCGATGCCCTGGAACTGATCGTCATCCTCGACAAGCACTACGGCATCAAACTGGCCAGCCCGGCCCAGGGAAAAGAGGTCTTCAAAAGCATCAATTGCATCGCTGACTATATCCGGAAGAACCGCAGCAAATAATGGACGGAACCATCTCCATAAACGGCATGGGCATCGTCTGCGCGATCGGTGGCGACAGGCAGGCGGTCCTGGATTCCCTTCTGCGGAAAGAATCGGGAATCGGGCCGATGCAGTATCTTCCTTCCCGGCACAGGGATATCCCGGTCGGGGAAGTGAAGATGTCCACCGGACAGATGAAACGCCTGCTGGGCATCGCGGACGACGCCCAGGTGAGCCGGACCTCCGTCATGGGCGCCCTCGCGGTCCGCGAGGCGCTCGCCCAGGCCGGTCTTGACGCCGCCTCCCTCGCCGGGAAGCGGGTGGCGCTCATCTCGGGTACGACGGTCGGCGTCATGGACGTGACGGAACAGGTTTACGGCAAGACGGAGGAAGGCGTCGAGGTGCCCCAGGGCAACGAATGCGGCCGGAGCACGGAAGAGATAGCCGCATTCTCCGGCCTAGGCGGCGCCAGTTGCTGTACCATCTGCACGGCCTGCTCCTCCGCGCTGAATGCCATCATGCTCGGCTGCGAAATGCTGAAAAACGACGAGGCCGACCTGGTCGTCGCCGGGGGCTCGGAACCCCTGAGCCGCTACCACCTGAACGGATTCAACTCCCTGATGATCCTCGACCGGCAGCGCTGCCGCCCCTTCGACGATTCGCGCGAGGGGCTGAACCTGGGCGAGGGCGCCGCTTTCGTCGTGCTCGAAAAGGACGCGCCGGAGGGCCTGGCCTACATCGGCGGCTATGCCAACCGCTGCGACGCCTTCCACCAGACCGCGACTTCGAAAGACGGGGACGGGGCCTTCCTGGCCATGCGGGATGCGCTCAAGATGGCCGGTATCGGCCCTGAAAAGATCGGCTACATCAATGCGCACGGCACCGGCACGCCGGACAACGACGCTTCCGAAAGCGCCGCGTTCCGCCGGGTGTTCGGAGATACGATCCCGGATATGTCCAGCACCAAGTCCTATACCGGCCACACCACCTCGGCCTCCGGCGCGGTCGAAACCGTTATCTGCGTCCTGGCCATGCAGAACGGCTTCGTGCCGGCCTCGCTCGGCTGGAGCCGGATGATTCCGGGTGGCTTTGCTCCCACGATGGGACGGACGGGCGTCTGCCTGGACTATGTCATGTGCAACTCCTTCGGATTCGGCGGCAATGACTCCTCGATGATCCTCTGCCGGAAGCGGCCCGCACCGGCCCCGGTTCCGCTGCGCGACGCCGCGCAGGTCCGCCTCGTCGCGCGCCGCAGTGTCTGTTCGGACGAGGAACTGTCCGCCCTGAAGGAATTCCTCTCTCCCATGGAGACCCGCAGGATGGGTAAAATCATGAAGGCCAGCCTCTTGTCGGCCTTCCTCGCGCTGAGGGACAGGGGCCTTTCCTGCCCGGACGCCATCGTCACCGCCACCTCCCGGGGCATGCTGGAATGCAGCACCCTCTTCCTGGAGGATATCGCCGCGAACGACGAGCAACTCCTCAAGCCGACCCTCTTCATGCAGAGCACCCACAATACCATCGGATCGGCCATCGCCATCCGTACGGGCTGTCACGGGTACAACATCACCTATTCCCAGGGCGACCGTTCCCTGGAATGGGCCGTCCGCGATGCCGCGATGCGCCTGCGGACCGGCGAGGCACGAAACGTGCTGGTATGCGCCTTCGACGAAACCCTTTCCGGCGGAAGGACCGCGCAATTCGCGGCGGAAAGCCGGATTTATACCCTTGAAGAATCATGAACAATCTGCTGATTCTCCCCCTTGCCATCGCCCAGAGCCTGCTGCTTGCCTCCGGGCAGGTCCTGTTGAAATTCGCCCTGGAGCGGATGTTGCCTTTTGCCTGGACGGCGGCCTTCTGGAAGTCCGTTTTCGTCAACTGGCAGTTCGCGGCCTGCGGACTGTGCTATGGGGCCGGGAGTCTGCTCTGGTTCTATATCCTCAAGCATTTTCCTTTCAGCATGGCCTATCCGATGGTCTCCCTGAGTTATGTCTTCGGGATGATCGCGGCCATCGTCTTTTTCCACGAACCGGTCGGTCTCAGCCGTTGGCTGGGCGTCCTGCTGATTATGGCGGGCTGCTATTTTATCGCAAAGTAATGAAACGGCTCGTCATCCTCCTGCTTCTGGTGCTGGCCCCGCTCCCTTACGCGGCGGCCCAGGGGTCGGATGCGGATGCCATCCGGACGGAACTGCTTGCCTTCAGCGGGAAGGTGACCTCCGTCACCTGCGATTTCGTCCAGCGGCGGGAATCCGCCCTCCTGGCGGAGCCCGTCCTGTCGTCCGGGCAGATGCGTTACCGCCGTCCGGGCTGTCTGGAGTGGCGGTATCTGGAGCCCTTCGACCTGTCTTTCACGGCGGATGCCGGGGCGGTTTCGATCCGCCGGGACGGCCGGGAGGAGCCCTTGAACGGTCCGCAGGGCCGTCTTGCCCGGGAGATGACGCAACTGATCATCCGGAGCGTGGAGGGGAGCGTCCTCTCGGACGAAAAACTCTTCCGGAGCGAGTTTGCCCGGGAGGGCGGCGAAATCGTCGTGCTGCTCTATCCTCTGCGGAAGGAAATGCAGAAAATGTGGTCCTCGCTTGTGCTGCGCTATGACGGCGGGAACATGGGCGCCAGGAGTATCGAGATGCGTGAGTCCTCCGGAGATACGACGCTTATCACATTCAACAAGGTCAGTTATGGTTTTTCGGAATAGTTTCTACTTTGTCGAATCTTCCGCCCGCGGGGACGGGAGCGCCTCCTACGTGATCCGCCTCAATGCGGAACACGAGATCTTCCGGGCGCATTTTCCCGGCGAGCCGATCACCCCGGGCGTCTGCATCCTGCAGATGGGCCTGGAACTGCTCTCGGACGCGGCAGGGGAAAAAGTGGAACTGTGCCGGGCGAAGAACGTGAAGTTCCTCCATATCCTCCATCCGGACGACGGACCGGTGGAGGTGCGCGTCGGAAAGATGGAAAAGGAGGACGGGGCCTTGACGGCCACGATTGATTTCATGCGGAAGGATTTGCCGCTGGCGAAGATGACCCTGGTATGCAGGATGCCTGTAAAATAGCGTTGCAGCGCAGAGGAATCTGCGTCATCATCCCGACGTACAACAACGCCGGGACCATCGTCGATGTGGTGAGGAGAACCCAGGCGTATTGCGCGGATGTCTTCGTCGTGCTGGACGGCTGTACCGACGATACGCTGTCCCTGCTGGAGGGCATGCCGCAGCGGCCCGAATTGCTGGTCCTGCCGAAAAACGGCGGCAAGGGCCGTGCGCTGCGGGAAGGCTTCCGACGGGCCCGGGCGGCCGGTTTCGCCTACGCCGTCACCCTGGATGCGGACGGGCAGCATTATCCGGAGGATATCCCCGTCTTCCTCGAGGCGAACCGCCGTCATCCCGGCGCGCTCATCGTGGGAAAGCGGATGGGCCTGGAAAACGCCGAGCGAAGCAAATCCAGCCGTTTTGCCAATGCGTTCAGCAATTTCTGGTTTTTTGTCCAGACGCTCATCCCCCTGAAAGATACCCAGACCGGTTACCGGCTGTATCCTTTGCGGAAACTCCGCGGCCTTTCCCTGCTGACTTCCCGCTACGAGGCGGAACTCGAACTCCTGGTCTTCTCTGCCTGGAGCGGCATCCGCCTTGTCAGCGAGGATGTCCGCGTCTTTTATCCGCCCCGGGAGGAAAGGGTGTCCCATTTCCGCCCTGTCCGAGATTTCCTGCGGATCAGCCTGCTCAACACGGTGCTGTGCCTCCTGGCCCTGGTCCTGGGCCTTCCGATGACGATTCTTCGCTGGACGTTCCGGGCGCTCAAGACCTTTCTCCTGCTGCTGGTCTATGTCCTGGCCATGCTGCTCGTGGTTACGCCCGGCGCCTTCCTTTATCTGAAACTGGGCCGCGTGACGGAGCGGAAGAAAGAGCGGCTCCACCGTTTCATCTGCCGTCTGGCGGGCTGGGGGACAAAACTGTTCGGCTGGGCCGGGAACCCCTATACCCTGGTCAACCCGGGCGGGGAAGACTTCCGCCGTCCGGCCGTGCTGATCTGCAACCATCAGTCCCATCTCGACCTGCTGCCGATGCTCTCCCTGACACCCCGTCTGGTCATCCTGACCGCGGACTGGGTCTGGCACAATCCCCTCTACGGCTTCGTTATCCGCCAGGCGGACTATCTGCCGGCTTCGGAGGGCCTGGAGACCATCCTTCCCCGCCTGAAGGAACTGGTGGCGAAAGGCTACAGCATCGCCGTTTATCCCGAGAGTACGCGCTCGTCCAACGGCAAGGTGGGCCGTTTCCACCAGGGGGCCTTCTATCTGGCCGACCAACTGGGCCTGGACGTGCTCCCGCTGGTGTTGTACGGCACGGGACACGCCCTCCCCAAGCACGGGCGGATCCTGCACCCCTGGCCGCTGCGGATGGAGGTGGACCGTCGCATCGGACCGGATGCGCTCGCCCGGATGGGGAACGACTACAAGGCGCGGGCTTCCGCGCTCAGGAAATATTACGCCGCGCGGTACGCGGAAATTGCCGACCGGACGGAACGCAGCCTGAAATGAAGAAAAGCGTAATCATCATCGGAGCCGGCCCCGGCGGCCTCCTGACGGGTGCAATCCTTGCGAAAGAGGGACTGCAGGTAACCGTGTTGGAGAAAAACGCCATCATCGGCGGCGGCCTCCAGAGTTTCAGCCGTTTCGGGACACTGTTCGACACGGGCATGCACATTATCGGCGGCATGCAGAAGGACGGCAGCGTCAGGCGGATCTGCGAATACCTGGGCATCTGGGACCGGGTCCGGGTGATGGACACGGACCGGGAATGCAGCGACAGCGTTTTCTTCTCCGAAGACGGGAAGCGCTACCGCATCGCCCAGGGGCGGAAGGGTTTCGTGGATGCCCTCAGCGAGGCCTTCCCGGACCAGCGGGACCATCTCAGCGCCTATGTGGAGGCCCTTTTCCGTCTGGCGGACGAGGTGGATCTGTTCCGTCTCAGGCCGTCGGCGGAGGGACTGCCCGAACATTCCGGGGACTTCGGGATGAGCGCGGATGCGTTCATCGCCCGCTACATTCCCGACGGGCGCCTGCGCAGTGTCCTGGCCTACATCAATCCGCTCTATGCCGGCCGGGCGCATACGACGCCCGCCTACGTCCATGCGCTGATTTCCGTCCTGTATATCAGCGGCTCCAGCCGTTTTGAGGGCGGCAGCATCCGTTTCGCGGAAGCCCTGCGGGACGTGATTGTCGCATCCGGAGGCCGGGTCCTCGCCGGTCAGGCCGTGACGCGCGTACACAACGAGGGCCGGATGATCAGCGGCGTGAGCACCGCGGACGGACGGACTTACACGGCGGACTGCTATGTCAGCGACATCCATCCATGCGCCCTCCTTCCGCTCCTGGATGATCCCGGCATCCTGCCCCGGTCCTACAGGGCCCGGCTGGAGGAACTTCCCAACGCCTGTTCCGCTTTTACGCTGAACGTCAAGTTCCGGAAGGACAGTTTCCGCTACCTGAACAGTACCCTCTATTATGTATCGCGCTACGACGCCGTCTGGAAAATCGGGGAGGAGGAGGCCTGGCCGCAGGGCTTTGTCTGCGTGACGCCTCCCGAAATCGGGCAGGGCGAATTCGCCGACAAACTGATCGTCACGGCCCCGATGCCGTGGTCCTGCGTGAAAGCCTGGGAGGACAGCGCCCCGGGCCGCAGGGGAGAGTCGTACGAGGCGTGGAAGGCCGCCTGTGCGGAAAAACTCCTTGCCTGCCTGGAAGAGATGTTCCCCGGCTTCAGGGCCTGCGTGGAAGCGGTCAATACCGCTTCTCCGCTGACCATCCGCGATTTTTACGGCGTCAAGGAGGGCTCCATGTACGGCTTCACCAAGGACTGCCGGAACCTTATGTGGTCCCTGCTCCCCGTCGTGACCAAGGTTCCCAATCTGTTCCTGACGGGGCAGAACTGCAATCTCCATGGTTTTTGCGGCGTCAGTCTGACGGCCGTCGGTACCTGCGAGGCCATTCTGGGCCGGGGCGCTGTCCTGGACCGGATCAACCGTTTCGACGACATCCGTCCCTATTACGACTTCGAGATTCCCGCTGCGATGCGCCGGATCGCCGCCGACCCGGCCCTGGCGGGCGTGTCCGCCTTCCTGTATCCCGGCGGGGATGTGCAGCGGCTGCGGGACCGGATCGGAAAGATGGAAACGACGGCGGAGTTCCAGCGGGAAGTGATGAATCCCGCCATCGCCCGTATCGTAGAAAGCACCTGTGATTCTTTCACTTGCGAGGGGCTGGACGGGCTCTCCCACGGAGAGAACTATCTCTTTGTGTCCAACCACAGGGACATCATGCTGGATGCCTCCCTCTTGTCCAAGGCTCTGTATGTCGCCGGTTTCGATACGCCGGAAATTACCTTCGGCGCCAACCTGATGAAGGGCGGCTTCGTCATTGACGTGGGGAAGGCCAACAAGATGTTCCGGGTCGAGCGGCCGGGCGGCGACATCCGTACCTTCTACCGCCTGTCGGAACATCTTTCCGACTATATCCGTACCACGGTCTGCCAGCGGGGACAGTCTGTGTGGATTGCCCAGCGGAACGGCCGGACCAAGGACGGAAAGGACAGGACGGACCAGGGAATCGTCAAAATGTTCGCCATGAGCGGCGGAAAGGACAAGGTCCGGGCCCTGGCCGATCTGAACATCGTTCCCGTGGCCATTTCCTACGAATGGGAGCCCTGCGACCTGCTGAAGGCGGTAGAACTCTTCAAACGGGCGTCGGGCCCCTACCAGAAGCATCCCGGAGAGGATCTGAACAGCATCCTCACCGGCATCCTGCAGCGGAAGGGCCGGGTCCGCATCTCGCTCTGCCGGCAGATTTCGGAGGCGGATCTCCGTCCGCTCTCGGCTCAGTCCGCCAACGCTTTCTATAAGTCGGTAGCCGCCCTGGTGGACGAGCGGATCTGCAGCGCCTATCATCTGTTCCCGAACAACTACGTCGCCCATGATCTGGCGAGTGGGGAAGGGCGATACCTCTCCGCCTATTCCCCGGAGGAGAAAGCGGCCTTCGAGGCCCATCTGGCGGGGCTTTTGGACAAGACCGAACCGGAGGGCAGGGAAGAGGTGCGCCGCCTTCTCCTGTCCATCTACGCCAATCCCGTCGATAGCAAAGATCTTTTCCAGGCGTGATGAAGACAGGGGCCCTATATGATTATTTTTCCCGTCACCGGAAGATTCGCGGCGGCTCGCTCCTCCTGCTTTCCGCTGTCCTGCTGGCCCTGCTCCTGACGCTCCGCTTCAGCGAGGATATCAGCGATTTCCTCCCCCTGGGTACGCGGGAAAGGGAGGAAATGACCGTCTATCAGGGGATTTCCGGGGCGGAGCGCCTCTATGTCCTCTTCTCCAACCCCGGCGATCCCGACCTCGTGGTGGAGGCCATCGACGCCTTTACGGACTCCCTGGACCGGCTGGATGCCGGGTCGTGCTGCGGAGCCGTCACGGGCCGGGTCGATGCGGCGGCCCTGGCGGATGTCGCGGAGGAGGTCTATGCGAACATTCCCTATTTTCTGGAAGAGGACGATATCGCCCGGATGGACAGCCTGCTGGCCAGGCCCGATTACCTTGACGAGGCGCTCCGGCGCGACCGGTCCGTCCTCATGTTCCCCTCATCGCCCCTCGTAACGACGGGTATCCGCCGGGATCCGCTGGGGCTCTTCGGCCCCGTCATGGACCGTCTCCGGTCCTCCGGCGGCCTGGCGGGATTCGAGATGTACGACGATTGCCTCTTCACCCCGGATATGAGCCGGGCCGTCGTCCAGGTCGAGTCGCCCTTCGGCGGCAGTGAAACCGACAACAATGCACGGCTGGTCCGTCTGCTGGAGAAAGCGTCCGGGCAGATGCAGTCGGCTTTCCCGGAGGTGTCGGCCGAAATCATCGGCGCTCCGGCCATTGCGGTCGGGAACGCCTCCCGGATCAAGAAAGACAGTGTCCTGGCCATTTCCCTTTCGCTCGTCCTGATTGTCCTGCTCCTGCTGTATTCCTTCCAGTCGCTGCGGAATATCCTGCTGATTTTCATTTCCGTAGGATGGGGGCTGCTCTTCGCCCTGGCGGGGCTGACGCTCTTCCGTGACAGCGTTTCGATCATCGTGATCGGCATCTCCAGCGTCATCCTGGGCATCGCCGTCAATTATCCGCTCCACCTGATTACGCACATGGCCCACCAGCCCGACAGGCGGGCGGCCCTGCGCGAGATTGTCTCTCCGCTGGTCGTGGGCAACATTACCACCGTCGGCGCTTTCCTGGCCCTGGTGCCGCTCAATTCCACCGCCTTGCGGGATCTGGGGCTCTTTGCCTCCCTGCTGCTTGTCGGCACCATTCTCTTCGTCCTGGTGTATCTGCCGCATTACGTGTCCGACCGCCGGGATCTCCGCCGCGGCAGCCCGCTGCTGGACCGGCTGGCCGCTTTCTCTCCGGAAAACAAGCGTTGGCTGGTGGCCGGTACCGTCCTGCTCACTTTGCCGCTGGCCGTGCTGAGTTTCCGCACGGAATTCGATGCCGACCTCTCGCACATCAATTACATGACGGAGGGGCAGCGACGGGACATGCAGTACTTCGAGGACCTGCTCGCCAGGGATGAGACCCACGCCGCCCGTACGCTGTACGTCTATGGCAAGGGTCCGGACCTGGACGGGGCCGTGGCGGATCTGGCGGAACGCAAGCGACTGATTGACAGTCTTGTACGGGCTGGCGACGTGGCCCGTCAGAACGAAGCCTTCTCCTTTATCGTCCCCCGGTCGGAGCAGCGGCGCCGCCTCGGCCTGTGGCAGGATTTCGTCCGGCGCCACAGGGAAGAACTGACCGCTTCCTTCGAGAAGGCCGCCCTCCGGGAGGGATTCGCCGCAGGGGTCTTCGACGGCTTCCAGGGGCTGATTGCGGCCACGGATACCCTGACGCCCCGTTCCTGCGCCTCTTTCGACGGCCTGACCCGGACGGTTTTCCTCCGGAATGTCACCGTTCCGTCTCCGGACGGACCCGTCTATGCCGTCAGCGCCCTCAACGTGCCTCCCGACCGGGTGGACGCCGTCGCCGCTGTCCTGGGAGACAAGTGTTTCGAGCCCTCGGGCATGAACCGGGCGATGGCGGGCAGCCTGTCCGACAATTTCAATTACATCGGCTGGGCCTGCTCCCTGATCGTCTTCTTCTTCCTCTGGTTCTCCCTCGGGCGCCTGGAACTCGCCCTGATTTCCTTCCTTCCCATGGCGGTCAGTTGGGTCTGGATCCTGGGCCTGATGGCGGCTTTCGGCGTCAAATTCAATATTGTCAACATCATCCTGGCTACGTTTATTTTCGGCCAGGGGGACGATTATACCATCTTTATGACTGAGGGCTGCCAGTACGAGTACGCCCGCCGCAAACCGATCCTCTCCTCTTACAAGCGGAGCATCCTCCAGTCCGCCGCCATCATGTTCGTCGGCATCGGTACGCTGATTGTGGCCCGCCACCCCGCCATGCGCTCGCTCGCGGAAGTGACGATTATCGGGATGTTCTCGGTGGTGTTCATGGCCTATCTCATCCCGCCGCTGCTCTTCAAATGGCTTACGACCCGGGGCGGACAGGAACGGACCTGCCCGCTCACGCTGCGCTCCCTCCTGCTCGGCGCGCCGAAGAACCCGGTGGACATCGTCCGGGGCCGCTATGCCTACAAGGGCAAAGAGATCGAGCGCGGCGTCCGGCGCAGCCTGCGGGACAAAGCGGCCGGTATCGCCGGCCTGGAGGCCCGTCCCGGCGAGACCCTTGAACTGTCCGGCGACCGTTACGGCGAACTGGCACTGCTGGCCGCCCTGACCCATCCCGGCGTGAAGGTCCTCTCCCATATTGCGGATGAAGAGGCCCGGACGATCGCCCGGGTGGCCGCCTCCGGGATGGACAATATCCTGATTATAAGTTAAATACAATCGATATGAAAACGGAAGAAATCAAATTGCTGCTGTCTGACGTGCTTCCCGCCGTGGATTTCGACGCGGATTTCCTTTTTGCGGAACTGGATTCGCTGAGCGTGGCGACCATCCTGTATTCCCTGTCCGAGAAATACGGGATCCTGCTGGATGCGGAGGACGTGACCCCGAAAAACCTCCGGAACATCGCCTCCATCACCCGGATGGTCGAGGCGAAAATGACCATGGAAAGCAAGATACGGCAGTTTTCCATCACCTCGCCCGACAAGGTGGCGGCCGTCTGCGGCGAGCAGTTCATGACCTATGCGCAACTTTGGGATGCTATCCTCGAACGGGCGGAGGAACTGCGTGCAAAGGGCGTCAAGCCGCACCGCCCCTATGTGTACCGTGCCAATCAGGACATCGATTTCCTCGTTACCTACTGTGCCGTCCATTATCTGAAGGCCATCGCCGTCCCGCTCGAGCATGCCGCGACGGAAGAGAACTTCCAGGCCGTCAAGGACGAGGTGGAGGCTTATACCTTCCCCGACGATATCGTGGACACGCTCTATACGACGGGCACGACCGGCAAGTCCAAGGGCGTCATGCTCTCGGAAACCTGCCTGCGTTCCTGTGCGGAGAACTTCATCGTGGACATGCATTTCCACAAGGACCTGCTCTTTATCGTCAGCGGTCCGCTCAACCACATCGCCTCCCTCTTCAAGATCCATCCCATCCTCTCGGCCGGCGGCACCGTCTGCATCCTGGACGGCCTGAAGGACATGAATGCCTTCTTCAAGGTGTTCGACCTTCCTTATGAGCATTTTGCGACCTTCCTCGTCCCGGCCAGCATCCGCCTGATCATGCAGTTCTCCTGCGAGCGGCTGCGCGCCGTCGCGCCCCGGATCGATTTCATCGAAACCGGTGCGGCGCCCATCTCCCATGCCGAGATGGAACAATTGAGCAAGGTCCTGCCGGATGCCAAACTCTACAATACCTACGGCGGGACGGAGATCGGCTGCGTGGCGACCTACGAGTTCAACGACGGGAAATACATGGAAGGCTGCATCGGCCGTCCCCTGAAGAATGCCTCCGTGGAGATTACCCCCGAAGGGACGGTGGTGGTTTCCGGCGAGACCATCATGAGCGGATACGTCAACGACGACGAGGCCACCCGGAAGGTCATCGTGGACGGGAAGGTGTACATGTCCGACCTGGGCTATTTCGACGAGGACGGCCTGATTCACCTGACCGGCCGGCTGGGCGATGTCATCAACGTCGGCGGCTTCAAGGTGAATCCGCTGGAAGTGGAGAACGCCGCGCTTGCCTATCCGGGCATCAAGGACTGCATCTGCATCGCCGCCGTCCATCCGGTGGTGGGCCCGGTGCTCAAACTGCTGGTGCGGACCGACGGGGACGCCGCCTTCGACAAACACGCCCTGGCCGTCTATCTCAAATCGAAACTCGCCCCCTACAAGGTTCCGACCCTGTATGAGCTTGTCGATGCCGTCAAATATACTTATAACGGGAAAAAGGACAGAAAGGCCTACCGGGATTAGTACAGGCCTGCCAGCCAGTCCAGGAAGGCCTCTTTCCACTGCCGGCATTCCGGACTGCCGTAATAGTCGCTGACCCCGAAACCGTGTTTCCCCCTGCTGTATTGATGATACACATGGGGGATTCCTTTTTGGGTCAGGGCGGAGTCCAGCAGCACGGAGTTGTGGTAGTCCACGACGGGGTCGTCGAGGCAGTTGACAAGGAAGACCGGCGGGCAGTCGGCGGGGATCTTCCGCTCGAGGGAGAGGGAGTCGCGCAGGACGAGGCTTCCGACCCGGCTGTCGCCCAGCAGCCCGCGCCGGGAGCGGCGGTGGACGTAGGGCGGCTGCATCGTTACGACCGGGTAGATGGCCGCGACGAAGGCGGGACGAAGGCTGACGGACGTTTCGATGCCGGCGGCCCGGAGGAAGTTGCTCCTGCTGAAACACGCCGCCGACATCACCAGATGGCCGCCGGCCGAGAATCCCATCATCCCGACCTTTTCGGAGTCAATCCCGTATGTCCCGGCATGCTCCCGGGCATACTGGAGGGCGCGCTGGGCGTCGGTGATCATGTCGGGATGACGTTTCCCGCGGAATATCAGGCGCGTATGCCAGGCGATCTCGGCCGTCCCGGCCGTCCGGTAGAAGAGGACGAAAGCCGTGATGCCCTTGGAGGCGAGCCATTCACCCACCTCGAAACCCTCTCCGCGGCGGTCGAGCCAATGGTAACTGCCGCCGGGACAGACGACGACGCTGATCCCGTTGGGACGCTCCGGGCGGTAGGTAAGGAGGGTGACCTCCTTCCCGAAACGCACCTTTTCCCCCTGCCAGAGCGCGACGGTATCCGCCGGCGATGCGTGGCAGAGGGGAATCAGCAGCAGGAAGAAGCCCAAAATGGAGCCCGTGCGTCCGGCGAGGCTCATCTGAGATTCCCTTTCAGGAAGGAGACGACCATCTGGATGAGGGCCCTTTTGTCCCCCGAGAGCATGTGCCCCTCCTCCCTGAGAAGGTGCAGTTCGCTGGAGGGATAGACCTCGTGATAGCGCTGGCTGTAGGAAACCGGGACGATCTTGTCCTTTTCGCCATGGATGAGCAGGACCTTGCCGCTGTACTTGGCCGAAGTCTCGAAAATGGGCAGTTTCTGGGCCTCGAGGATGAATTTCCGCCCCAGTTTGTGGAACATGACATTGACGTATTCCGGCGGGTTGGCGGCATCGTATTTCGAGAACATGCACTGGCCGGCGATGGCGTCGTCCTTCAGCACGGCGGCCGGCGCCAACTGGACGAGGCATTTGGGCCGGTCGGGCGTGTCTTCCAGCTGCCCGGCGAGCATGCCGGCGACGACACCCCCCTGGGAATGGCCCAGGAAAGCGACCTGGGTAACGTAGGGCAGACCGTGGGCATAGTCGAGCACCGCCTTTGCATCCGCGATTTCGCTGGAAATCGTCATGTCGATAAAGCGTCCCTCGCTCTTTCCGTGCGCGTCGAAATCAAAACGGATGGAGGCGATCCCTTCCTGGGCCAGGGCCGCCGCGATGGCGGGGATGGGGTAGGCGTCTTTCTTGGACATGAACCCGTGCATCAGGATGACGAGCGGACATTTGCTCTTGGCCGGGTCGAAGGCGCGGGGAAGGGTCAGGTTCATGGCAATGCCGCCATGGGGACCGAAGACCTCGTATTCAGGTTTGGACAGGAAAGATAACAATGACATAAGGCGATCTCTTTATTTGTAATTCATTCCCAGGTTGTACATCACGAAACTGTAGATGTCCGCCTGCTCTTCCAGGACTTTGGCGAGGGGCTTTCCGCCGCCGTGGCCGGCCTTGGTATCGATCCGGATCAGGGTCGGGGCCTGACCCGCCTGGCATTTCTGCAGGGTTGCCGCAAACTTGAAGGAGTGGGCCGGCACGACGCGGTCGTCATGGTCCGCCGTCGTTACCAGGGTGGCGGGATAGGCCGTCCCGGGCCGGAGATTGTGGAGGGGAGAGTAGCCCAGCAGATAGCGGAACATCTCCTCGCTGTCTTCGCTGGTGCCGTAGTCGGGCGCCCAGTTCCAGCCGATGGTGAATTTGTGGTAGCGGAGCATGTCCATCACCCCGACCTGCGGAATGGCCACGGCATAGAGGTCCGGCCGCTGCGTCATGCAGGCCCCGACCAGCAGGCCGCCGTTCGAACCGCCCACGATGGCGAGTTTCTCCGGGCAGGTATAGCCCTGTGCGATCAGCCATTCGGCCGCGCCGATGAAGTCGTCGAACACGTTCTGTTTCTGCATCTTGGTGCCTGCCATGTGCCATGCCTGGCCATATTCGCCGCCGCCGCGCAGGTTGACCGAAGCGTAGATGCCGCCATTCTCCAGGAAGGGGATGCGCATGGCCGAGAAGGAGGGATTGAGGGAAATGTCGAATCCGCCGTAGCCGTAGAGATAGACCGGATTCCGGCCGTTTTTCTCCAAGCCCTTCCGATAGGTCAGGAACATCGGGATCCGGGTCCCGTCCTTGCTCGGGAAGAAGACCTGGACCGTCTCGAAACCGGAAAGGTCGAAGGCCGTTTCGGGGGCCGCATAGACCTGGCTCTGCAGCGTTGCGGGATCGAGGCTGTAGATGGTTCTGGGCGTGGTGAAGGAGGCATAGGAATAGTAACACCAGTCTTCATGGAGCCTGCCGGCGAAGGCGGCGCTGCCCAGGCCGGGGAGGGGAATCTCCTGCGGATCCCTGCCGTCCAGGCTGAAGCGGTAACTGTGGGTGGCCGCATCCTGCAGGTAGGAGGCGATAATCTGTCCGTCCGTGAAGGTAATCCCTTCCAGGACGCGGTCCGATTCCGGGATGATGTCCTGCCAATGGGGATAGGCGGGATTGTGGATATCCACCGACACGAGCCGGTTCATCGGGGCGTCCTTGTTGGTGAGCAGGTAAATCCTGTCCCCGTCCGTCTCGACGGGCGTGCAACTGCTCCGCATATCTTCCGTCATGCGGACGAACCGGCCGTCGGGCACGCGGAGATCCATCACGTAGAGGTTGTTGCCTACATCCGCCCCGTCTTCGTAGAGGAAGGCCATCGTTTCTTCCTCGTTGGTGTCCAGCAGGTAGAAGCGGAGCGGCTCGTCGGGGTTCTCATAGAAAACGGTATCCTCGCTCTGCGGTGTGCCGATCCGGTGGTAAAAGACTTTGTGGCCTTCGTTTTTGTCGGAGAAGGTGTGTCCGTCCTCGGGGATGCCATAGGCGCTGTAGTAGAAGCCGTCGCCCCGCCAGGCCGCGCCGGAGAATTTGGACCATTCGATGTGGTCTTCCAGCAACTCGCCGCTGCGGACGTCCATCACGTAGAACTCCTGCCAGTCGCTGCCGCTGCGGGCGATGCTGTAGGCCATCAGGCTGCCGTCGCGGTTGAAATAGATCCCCTTGAGGGCGACGGTGCCGTCGTCCGAGAGCCGGTTGGGGTCGAGGAAGACCCGCGGGGCCGCATCCGGGGCGTCCAGTTCGTAGAGGACGCTCTGGTTCTGGAGTCCGTCGTTGCGGAACATATACCATTTCCCGTTCTGCCTGCGGGTCGGGATGCCGATCTTTTCGTAATTGCTGACTTCCCTGAGCCGTTGGAGGATCTTCCCCCGGAAGGGAATGCTCTTCAGATAATGGTCCGTAACCTTGTTCTGGGCCTTGACCCAGGCTTTCGTTTCGGGGGAATTGTCATCCTCGAGATGACGGTAGGGGTCTGCGACCTCCTGGCCGAAATAGACATCCACGGTGTCGTCTTCCCGCGTGGCGGGAATTTTCGGCGCACAGGCGCCGAGGAGCATGCTTCCCATCCCGATCAGTGCAATGAAGGTTTTGAGATTTGTCATATACGGGGCGTTTCGTATTTCGCTTACAAATAGAGGAAGGCGCGTGCGCGGGCTTCCGTGGAAGTCTTCTGGTAGTTCTGGAAATGCCAGGCCTCCCAATTGTCAGCAAGGATTTCAGCCATCCCTGCGGATGTCGCGGAATACTCTTCCACCGTCCAATAACTTACATTCGACGGGAAGGCATCGCAGCCGGCAGCCGTCAGGGAGTAGCGGCAGGCGAGGTCAAGCAGTTTCAGGTCTTCCTGCCCCGGGAGGAACCAGCCGGTCGAGGATTTGCCGGAGGAAGATGTCGTCGGCTCGGACACGGTGCTGGTACCCGTACCATAGTTCTTGACATAATCGACCGGGAGAATCTTGCGGTTCTCATTGTTCTGCAGGGCGTTGTAGCGGCGCTGGATCCGGTAGGCAAGGAAACCGTAGGGGACGTAGGTCATCCCGCTGTTGGCGTTTGCCTGGGCCTTGGAGAAGGCCAGCACGCCGTTGAGCGGGTTCAGGTGATAGGTGTTGATGGCGTTGTCTTTGGCGATCTCCCAGGAGGTGGAGGACCATTTCATCGAGGCGGAATGGTTCCTGGCGATGACCAGCGCGTGGGCGCCGCTGAAGTTGTCGAGGCCGATCAGGTTGCTGCGCCGGAAACCGGAAATGCTCTTGTGGACATTGTCCGGGCAGGAAGCGAGCATGGAGGCCTTCAGGAAATCGTTGTCGCTGGGAATCGAGAGCGAAGCGACGACCCCGATAAAGTTGAACCCGCTCACGGTCGGCGGCGTCTTGGGGCTGCCGCCGAAATAGCCGGTGGCCGTCCGGCGTCCGCAGTCTTCCGCCCGGAATTTCCCGTTGGAACTGTTGTAATAGACATAGTCGCCCACCTTCAGGTCGGTATCGAAGTAATCGAAGCAGTAGAACCGGGCCGTCCGCTTGACGCTTTCCTTGGCGGCGGAGGTGATGATCACCGAGTGGTATTTGAGGTCGGAAACGTTGTTGAACGAGACCTTGACCCGGGTGTACTCGCCGTCGGGGGAGGTGGTAGCCGTGAGGACGCAATTCTTGTCGGAACCGCTTTCCGAACTGATCTTGACCGCAATGCGCTGGTCGGCATCGGTCGGATAGACTTTGACGCGCAGGTCCATCGAGCCGCCCGGCCGGAGTCGTTCCTGGATATCCCCGGCATCGTCTTGACCGTACACCTGGATCTTCTGGGGCAGCGGGATGATGCGGAGCCGGATTTCTTCCCATATGGAGGTCTTGGCCGCGATGCTGACCTTGACCTTCCCTTCACCCTGGGAGCCCGTGGCGGTCAGCTGGCCCTTGTAATCTACATGGAAGAGGGACGATCCTTCCGTGATTTCCCAGGTTACGGGTGTCTGGAAGGTCTTTCCCTTGGCGTTTTTCACGGTGGCGGAAAGTTGGACGGTGGTCCCGGTCGATACGCGGAAGATGTCCCCTTCGAACCCGTCGAGGCTCCGGTCGATGCTTACGGAGGACAGCGCGGTGACCGTGACGCTCAGTTCGTCCTTGATGTCGGGCGCGGAAGCGGGGGAGACGCTGACGGTGGCGCTTCCCGGCGCGGCGGCGGTGATCCGCCCGTCCTTGCCGATGGAAACGACGTCATTCCCGGAAGTGACTTTCCAGACCACTTCCTCCGCGGAAATATTGCCCTTGTCGTTGGTAACGGTCGCTTCGAGTTGGTAGTCCTGCGTTTCCGTCAGGTCCAGGACTCCGCCGCTGAAGTCCGCGCCCTCCTTCCGGATGGCGATGGAAGCGGGAACGGGCTCCGTCTCGAGGACGTTCACGGTCAGTTTGACCAGGTTGGCGGTGGTGACTTCGCCCGTCTTCGGGGAGAGGGTGAAGACCGCCTGGCCGATCTTGAGGGGCGTAATGGTGATGCCGTCGCTCTCCAGCACGTAACTGACGACGTCCTCCGGTTTGCAGCTTACCTTGACGTCTTGATCCACGCGGGCGGAGGCGGGCTCCAGCGTGACGGGAATCTTCCGGGCACCGGCATTTTCCCAGATATCGACGGGAGAGGAGACCTGGATGCGCGTAATTCCGTTTCCATCCTCATCATGCGTTTGGTCTTCGGGACGGGTCTGCGGGTTGGTGGCTTCCGGGGAACAGGCCGCAAGGCACAGCAGCAATAGGGGAAACAATTTTTTCATCTTCGGTAAAATTTGCCCAAAGATGCGAAAAAAAGTGCAAAAAGGCAATACATCGGCGACACATAATTCCATGTGCGCCTTGAAATTAGCCGTTTTTCTGCTCCTGGATATGCTCGCGGGCGACTTTTTCCAGTTCCTTCTCGAAACCGGTGAGGGCGGCGAAGGGTGCGAACTGCGCCGCACGCTCCGCGGCGGGCATGCGGTTGCGGCGCTGCGGGTCGGGGTGGGGCAGACCGATGATATCGTCGTAGGGTCCGTTCATGCTTTGTGTCCTCCGATTTGCTGGTTGCGGTCGCGGGTGGTGGCGCCTTCCTCGAAGTCGATTCCTTTGAGGATGGCGTTTTTGCCGAATTTCCGGCGGATGGAAAGGATGGCCTCCTGGCGGCTGCGCTCCTTCCCGCGGTCGAGCGGCGCGTCGAAAAGGCCGGCCTGCTCCCCGGGCGAAAGCGCTTCCGGAATGACGTGATTGGCCGTGACGCTGACCCGCCGGACCAGCAGGTCCCTGCGGACGATGCGCCCGTAGAGGTCGCGGACGGCGTCGCTGACGCGCCGGGTCGAGGACGTGTGCCCGCCGAGGTTGACGGAGCCGTGGGCCGGTTTCGGGACGGGACGCCCGTACCAGTCCTTGACCACCTCCACGTCCTTTTCCTTCCCGTGGGTGAGCGATTCGGCGTCGTAGCCGATGCTGAGCACGATCTGGTCGGTCACAAGACCCTTCTCCACCAGGTCCAGGACCAGCAGGTCCGTCATCTCCAGGACGATGATCCGCGCCTTGTCCCAGTCGTAGGGCTCGTGGAGCACCTGTCCGCTGCTGAGACTGCTGCCCTGGGGGCGGTAGGCCTTGATGTCACGCATCGTGCAGGGCTCCCAACCCCAGGCGTGGTCGATGAGCAGTTCGGCGTTGACCCCGAAGAGTTTGTAGAGGAGTTCCTCGCTGTGGCGCTGCCAGGGCTTGCCGAGCGAACAGCGGGCGATGTCGCCCATGGTGTAGATCCCGTTCTTCTCCAGCCGGGCCGCGATGCCGTGGCCGACCCGCCAGAAGTCCGTCAGGGGCCGGTGCGTCCAGTATTTCCGGCGGTAGGAGGCCTCGTCGAGTTCGGCGATGCGGACCCCGTCGCGGTCGGCCTCCGCATGCTTGGCCTCAATGTCCATGGCAATTTTGGCCAGGTAGAGGTTGGGGCCGATGCCGGCCGTGGCCGTGATGCCGGTCTGCGCGAGGACGTCCCGGATGAGCATGCGCGCCAGGTCGTGGGGCGTGGTCCGGTAGAGGGTCAGGTAGTCCGTCGCGTCGATGAAGACTTCGTCGATGGAATAGACGTGGATGTCTTCGGGTGCGATGTAGCGGAGATAGATGCCGTAGATCCGGGCGCTTACCTGGACATAGTGGGCCATGCGGGGCGTCGCCACAATGTAGTCCAGGCGCAGGGAAGGGTCGGCGAGGACGGCGTTGTTGTCGGTCGAAGAACCCGTCAGGGGGGCCTTGCGGGCCCTTTGGGCGTTGATGGCGCCGACCTTCTGCACCACTTCGAAAAGTCGGGCGCGGCCGGGGATGCCGTAGGATTTCAGGGAGGGGGAGACCGCCAGGCAGATGGTCTTTTCCGTCCGCGAGGCATCCGCCACCACGAGGTTGGTCGAAAGGGGATCCAGCCCCCGGCTGACGCATTCGGCGGAGGCGTAGAACGATTTCAGGTCGATGGCGATGTAACTTCGTCCTTCCACGGGCGGGGTTTACAGGGTGAGGCGTTTGCGGTCTTTCTTGTTCCAGGTTCCGTAGATTTCGCTGACGTTGCCGGCGGTGACGAAGGCGTCGATCTCGTTCTCCTTGAGGTAGTTGAGCAGGCTGGCGTATTCGCCCTGCGAGAGCAGGGTGACCACTTCCACCTTATCCTGTCCGGAGTACCCGCCCGTCACCCGGTAGAGGCTGCAGCCGCGTTCGAGTTGGGTGGTGATGTAGTTGCGCAGCCGCTGGTGCTCCTCGCTGATGATACAGACGCGTTTGCGTTTGTTGAGGGTGTCGGTGAAATAGTCCACCGCGATGCCGTTGATCCAGGTTCCGATCAGGCCGATGACCACCATGCGGAAGGGGTTGATGGCGAAGGCGGAACAGCAGATCAGGGCCCCGGCGATGGTCACCGAAGTGCCGATGTCTAAATGGAGATATTTGTTGACGATCTTGGCCAGGATGTCCAGCCCGCCGGTCGAGGCGTTGATGCGGAAGAGGATGGCCTGGGAGATGCTCAGCATCAGGACGAAACAGATCAGGTCCAGCCAGGGGTCGTTCATCACCGACCCTCCGTCGCCGATGAGCCGGCTCGCGGGCAGGACCATGTCCCAGAAATCGACGAGCGGACCGAGAATCAAGGCGGTATAGACCGTTTTCAGCCCGAATTCCGCCCCGATGAGGAGCCAGGCGAGGACCAGCAGGATGGCGTTGATGGCCACGATAATGACGGAAACGCGGATGGCGATTCCCCATTTGGCGCAGAGTTCGGCCAGGACGATGGAAAGACCGGAGATGCTGCCGATGATGAGTTTGCTCGGTATCAGGAAATAATAGACGGCTGCGGCGCCGACGGCCATTCCCAGGGTCATCGTGAGGAGTTCCGTCCAGAATTTGGCCGTTTTGAGCGGCGTGAGCAGGTTGATCATATTCTTACGAAATTTTCCCCAAATTTGGGGATTTGCTTTGAATTATCAAAATTTTCTTCTACTTTCGTGAAAATTTTTAAGTTCTGATGCGGAAAGTCCTTATCCTGGCCATCCTCCTTTCCTCCTGCCTGGCGGCGGCTTCCCAGCCGACGGTGGACCGGCTGTATTTCGATATGCGCGCCTCCTTCCACCAGGACTACGACGGGAAGGATTATCACGCCCAGATGGTGGGGGAGCACCTGAACTTCCAGATGCTCGGCCACATCACGCCCACCCTGGACTACCGGATCCGCCAGCGGCTCAACAAGAAGGTCTTCGACGAACGCAACATGTTCAACGCCACGGACTTCATGTATATCAACTGGCAGATAACCCCGCGCTGGAGCCTGCTGGCCGGCAAGCATGCCGTCCTGATCGGCGGCTACGAGTACGACGCCGCGCCCATCGACGTGTATTTCTACAGCCAGTTCTGCAACAATCTCTACCAGGGTTTCACCTTCGGGGCCTCCACTTCCTTCGAGTTCGCGCCCGGCCAGAACCTGGTCGCCCAGGTGTGCAACTCCCCCCTGTCCCTGGGGCTGCCGAACATTTTCGCCTACAACCTGGCCTGGAGCGGCCGTTTCGCCCCCTGGTGGCGCACCATCTGGAGCGTCAACTTCGTCCAGGATGCCGACAGGCAGATGATCAATTACATCGCCCTGGGCAACCATTTCGTCTTCCGCAACGTGATTTTCGACCTGGACCTGATGAACCGCGGCGGCTTCAGCCAGAAGCGTTTCCTGGCCAGCGACTATTCGGTCATCGCCAAATTGATCTGGAGCATCGGCAACTGGAATCTCTGCGGCAAGGCCGGCTACGAAGCCAACGCCGCCGACAATGTCGATGAGAACGGGCGGCCCTTCGACCTGGTCATCGCGCCGGGCACCTCCTATTTCTACGCCGGCGCCGGTCTGGAGTGGTTTCCGCTCCGGGAGGACAATCTCCGCCTCCATCTGGTCTATTACCAGGACAACGCCATCCACACGGGCAATCTGGAACTGGGCGTGACATGGCGCATCGACGTCATCAAAAACAACGCGCTGTCCCTGTGGCGGAAAAACAAAATCAAGGAAGGGGAAGTGGGCGCAGACGGATTCGAACCGCCGACCCTCTGCTTGTAAGGCAGATGCTCTGAACCGACTGAGCTATGCGCCCGGAAAGGGATTGCAAAGGTAAGGGAAAAAATCCGGACCGCAAAATTAATTCGCCACTTCGCTGATGAATTTCAGCCGGACCAGCCGGATCTCCATTTCGTCGTAATCGGCGCCGAGTGCACGCAGCGCCTCCTCCAGCGAATCGGACTGCGCCTCGTCCCGGAACCATTCGTAGATTTCCTCCACGACCTCCTCGTCCAGGTGGGTGCTGATGTAATAGTCGAGGTTGAGGCGCGTGCCGGCCTTGACGATGGTCTCGATGTCCGAGAGCAGTTCATCCATGTCCATGCCCTTGGCCGAGGCGATGTCTTCCAGATCCATCTGCCTGTCTATCAGCGGAATCAGCGCCTGCTTTCCCTTGTTGCCGTCGGCGATGGTGCGGATGACGAAGTCGTCGGGCCGTTCGATTTCGTTCTCTTCCACCCACTTGCGGATGAGTTCGAGGAACTCGGCCCCGAACTTGCGTGCCTTGCCCTCGCCCACGCCCTGGCAGTTTTTCAGTTCGTCCACCGTCAGGGGGTAGAGGATGGACATGTCTTCCAGGGCCGCGTCGCTGAAAATGACCCAGGGCTGGAGTCCGCGCCGGGCGGCGACGCTCTTGCGCAGGTCCTTGAGCATGGAAAGCAGGACGTCGTCGCCCCCGCCGCCTCCGCGGAGGGCGGCCGGATTCTGCGCGGCGTCATCATCGTCCTCGTCGTCGGTCCCTTCGGAGAAAACGCGGTCTTCCGTCAGCATGACGGGGTAGGGACGCTCCAGGAAGGCCCGGCCCTCGTCCGTGACCCGGATCAGGCCGTAACTCTCGATTTCCTTGTCGAGCAGATGGAGGATGATGCCCTGGTGGATGACCGTGCACCAGAATTTGACGGTGTGCCCGGATCCGGCGCCGAACAGCGGCAGGGTGTCGTGCCGGTAGGATTTGACCAGGGCGTTTACCTCGCCCGCGAGGATGTGGGCCAGGTGCTCGAGTTTGAAATGCTCGGGGAGGGACTCGATCAGGCGGATGACCAGCATGAGTTCCTTGTGGCCGTCGAAGCGGGGCTTGGGGTGGAGGCAGTTGTCGCAGCATCCGCAGTTGTCGGGGAGGTAGCGCTCGCCGAAGTAGTCGAGCAGCAGTTTGCGCCGGCACTGGCTGGACTGGGCGTAGGCGACGGTCTCCATGAGGAGCTGCCGCCCGATTTCCTGTTCGGAAACGGGCTTGCCCTGCATGAACTTCTCCAGTTTCTGGATGTCCTTGTAACTATAATAGGTGATGCAGAGGCCTTCCTTGCCGTCGCGTCCGGCGCGGCCGGTTTCCTGGTAGTAGCCCTCGATGCTCTTGGGAATGTCGTAGTGGATGACGAAACGGACGTCGGGCTTGTCGATGCCCATGCCGAAGGCGATGGTGGCCACGATGACGTCCACGTCTTCCATGAGGAAGCGGTCCTGGTTCTCGGCGCGGACCCTGGCGTCGAGCCCGGCATGGTAGGGGAGCGCCCGTATCCCGTTGATTTCCAGCAGTTGGGCCATCTGCTCGACCTTCTTGCGGCTGAGGCAGTAGATGATGCCGGACTTGCCGGCGTTCTGGCGGATGAAGCGGATGATGTCCTTTTCGGGCTCCACCTTGTCACGGATCTCGTAGTAGAGGTTGGGCCGGTTGAAGGAGGATTTGAAAACGCGGGCGTCCGGGATGCCGAGGTTCTTGAGGATGTCGCTCTGGACCTTCGGGGTGGCCGTCGCGGTGAGGGCGATGATGGGGGCGCGGCCGATTTCATCGACCAGGGCGCGGATGCGGCGGTATTCCGGCCGGAAATCATGGCCCCATTCCGAGATGCAGTGGGCCTCGTCCACCGCATAGAAGGAGATCGGGATCTCTTTGAGGAGCGCGACGTTTTCCTCCTTGGTCAGCGACTCGGGGGCGACGTACAGGAGTTTGGTGACCCCGGAGAGGAGGTCGTCCCGGACGGCCGCGATCTGGACCTTGCTCAGGGAGGAATTCAGGAAATGGGCGATGCCTTCCCCGGAGGAGACGAAGCCGCGGATGGCGTCCACCTGGTTCTTCATCAGGGCGATCAGCGGGGAAATGACGATGGCGGTGCCTTCCATGACCAGGGCGGGGAGTTGGTAGCAGAGCGATTTGCCGCCGCCGGTCGGCATGAGAACAAACGCGTCGCCTCCTCCGGCCAGGTGCCGGATGATGGGCTCCTGATCGCCTTTGAAGGTATCGTAGCCGAAGAAGTCTTTGAGTTTTCCCCGCAGGAGGCTGGCGTCGATTTCCATAGAAACGTTTTAGTTTGCATTCCCAAGTTACGGATTATTTTTCAATTTCCAAGCGTTTTCGGGCAAAAAGTACCATCCGTCCATCTTTTTGAAAGATTGTTGGCGCTTTCGCGGGCTTTTCCAAATAAATTTGCGATATTTGCAGACTGAACCTTATAATAAGGACAATAACCAAAAGTACGTTATAAATATGAAGACTACCAAAATGTTCCTTGCCGCGCTCGTGACCGTTTCCATGGTCGCCTGCGGCAACAATGCCGGCCAGGGTGAGAACGCTTCCGCCCTCGCTGACTCCATCGCCGTCGAGAAGCCTGTCAACCCGAAAACCCTTCTCCCCTCCAAGGCCCAGAAGGATTCCGTCAGTTACTTCCTCGGTGTCAACTACGGTTCCATGCTGAAGAATTACAACTTCGGTTCCGACCTGAACTACAGCCTGATGGTCAAAGGTATGAAGGATTTCCTCGCCGCCAAGGGCGACCCGCGTGACTCCAACTTCGTCAAGCAGTTCAAGATGGATCCCAACCTGATGAATGCCGTTATCAACGACTTCCTCGGCAAGCGCCACGAATATACCCTCGCCGTCAACGCCGAGAAGGAGCGCAAGTTCCTCGCCGAGAACGCTGCGAAGGAAGGCGTCCAGGTGACCGAAAGCGGCCTGCAGTACATCATCGTCGAGGCCGGTAACGAGGCCCTCAAGCCGGGTCCGAGGGACACCGTCTATGTCCACTACAAGGGCACCCTCATCGACGGTACCGTCTTTGATGAGACCCAGGAAGGCCAGGAGGCCGTCCGCATGCTGATGAACCGCGTCGTCAAGGGCTGGACCGAGGGTCTGCAGCTCATCGGCGAAGGTGGCAAGATCAAACTCTTCGTCCCCTCCGAACTCGGTTATGGCGAGCGTGGTTCCCAGGGTATCGAGCCGAACTCCCCGCTGATTTTCGACGTCGAACTCGACAGCGTCAAGCCTTACGTCGAGCCCGTGGTCGAGGAGCCGAAGCCCGCGGACAAGAAAAAGAGGAAATAATTCAAACCCGGAATGGAAAGAGTCTGTCTAGCGTTCCGCGCCGGACAGGCTCTTTTTTCCATAAAGAGACAAGAAGATGGCAAATCTCGAATTGGATGGCAAACTGGTGCGGAAACTCCAGCCCCAGAGCGGCCGTTCGGCCCGCGGGGACTGGTCCAAGCAGGAGTTTGTCGTAGAATACCAGGACGGGAATTTCCCCACCTCCGTGGTGCTGAACGTCTGGGGCGCCGACAAGGTGGCCGAGTTGCAGACGCTCCGGGAAGGGGAGATGCTCCGCATCAGTTTCCGGCCTTCCAGCCGTGAATTCAACGGCCGCTGGTATACCGACCTCCGCGCCTGGCGCATCCAGCGTCTGGATGCCCAGCAGGCCGCTCCGGCCCCGGCCCAGCAGGCCCCTGCCTACCCGGCCGACAGCGTGCCCGCCGGCTTTGCGCCGCAGGCCGCCCCGGCCCCCACGCTGGAAGACATGCCGGCTGAAAGTGACGACAGCGACGACCTTCCCTTCTAGGCCGAGATGATTCCCCAGGAGACAGTCAGGCGTATTCTGGACACCGCGCAGATCGTGGACGTGGTGAGTGATTTCGTATCGCTCAAGCGTCAGGGGTCCACCTACGCCGCCTGCTGTCCCTTCCACAACGAAAAGACACCCTCCTTCATCGTTTCTCCCTCCCGCGGGACCTACCATTGTTTCGGTTGCGGCAAGCACGGGACGGCGGTCGGTTTCGTGATGGAGCACGAGTCCATGGGCTATGCCGACGCCCTGCGCTACCTGGCCCGGAAATATGGCATCGAAGTGCAGGAGAAAGAGGAGACCCAGGAGGAAAGGGAGGCCCGCCAGCGCGGCGAAAGCCTGCTGCTCACCTCCGAATTCGCCCACCGTTTCTTCCAGGAGCAGTTGCAGGAGGCCGAGGGCCGCAGCGTCGGGCTGAACTATTTCCACAGCCGCGGCCTGGAGGACGAGACCATCCGCAAATACGGCCTGGGCTGGGCTCCATCGGACCGCCAGGCCCTGCTGCGGGCGGCCCGGGAAAAGGGCTACAAGGAAGAGTATCTGGTGGATACGGGCCTGGTCATCAAATACGACGACGGCCACCTGGCGGACCGTTTCTTCGACCGGGTCATGTTCCCCGTCCATTCGGTCAGCGGCCGGGTCATCGCTTTCGGCGGCCGGACGCTGCGTACCGACAAGAGCGTCGCCAAATACGTCAACTCCCCGGAAACGGAGATTTACGACAAGAGCCGTTCCCTCTACGGAATCTGGTTCGCCAAGAACGAGATTTCCCGCAAGGACCGCTGTTACCTGGTCGAGGGCTATCTCGACGTGCTCAGCATGCACCAACTCGGCATCACCAACGTGGTGGCCTCGAGCGGCACGTCCCTGACGGTCCCGCAGATCCGCCTGATCCGCAAGTTCACCCAGAACGTCACCATCATGTACGACGGCGACTCGGCGGGGATCCATGCGGCCCTGCGCGGCATCGGCCTGATCCTGAAAGAGGGGATGAACGTGCGGGTGGTGCTGATCCCCGACGGGGACGATCCGGACTCCTACAGCCGGAAGCACACCCTGGAGGAGGTGCGGGATTTCATCGCCGCCTCCGAACAGGATTTCATCGCCTTCAAGACCGACCTGCTGCTGGGCGAGGCGGGCGGCGACCCGCTCAAGCGGGCCGAACTGATCAACGACATCGCCGATACCATCGCCCTGATCCCGGACGCGGTCAAGCGTACGACTTACGCCCAGGCCAGCGCCGCCCGCTTCGACATCGACCCGCAGATTCTCTTCGCCCGCATCCGGCGGACCCGGGAGAAAATGCATGAGGACGAGCGCAAGGAGGCCCTGCGCCAGCAAAGCCGCCAGGCGGCCCCGGATCCGGGTCCTTCCGCCGGGGACATTCCCGCCGAGCCGGAGGGGGAGGACCTGCCTCCCGTCCCCGAAACGCCGCCTCCGTCCGCCGCGCCCGTTTACGAAGTGCCCCTGCTGGCGCCCTGCGAGACCGAACTCCTCTCGCTGCTCCTGCGTTCCGGGACGGAGGAACTCGATTTCGAGACCGATTCCCCCTATTATTCAGAGGAGGAAAAATGGACCGTCGCCGAGTTTATCCGCGAGGCCTTCGCCGACGGGCATCAGATGGCCAACAGCCTGCTCCGGCGCCTGTATGACGCCTACTTCGCCCTTTACGACGCATCCCTGGAACAGGATGCCATCCTCCGTCGCCTCATGGACGGGGAGGACCGTGAAGTCGCCGACCTCGCCGGTCAACTCAGCGAAGACCGCTACCAGTTGACCGTCAAACATTTCGCCGCGTCGATGACCACCAAGGCCTCGCGCCTGGTGATGACCGTCCCGCGCGCCATCCTGGTGTACCAGTCCAAGCGGCTGGTGCTCCGGGAGCAGGAAATCAGTGCGCAGATGCGCACGGCCGGTCCTGCGGAACTGACCGCCCTGATGCGGCAGTTCAAGGATACGGCCGCCCTGCGAAAGAAAATAGATGAATCATTAGGAAGAGTCAGATAATGGAAAAGCAATTCAAGAGGACCCTGGTTACCTGCGCCCTGCCGTATGCCAACGGCCCGGTGCACATCGGCCATCTGGCCGGCGTTTACATCCCGGCGGACATCTACGTCCGTTACCTCCGCCTGCGGGGCGAGGATGTCCTGTACATCTGCGGCAGCGACGAGCACGGCGTGCCGATCACCATCAAGGCCAAGAAGGAGGGCGTGACGCCCCAGGATATCGTGGACCGGTACCACAGCATCATCAAGGATGCCTTCACCGGCCTGGGGATTCATTTCGATATCTATTCCAGGACCTCCTCTGCGGTGCATGAGCGCAATGCCGCGGCCTTTTTCCGGCGGCTCTACGACGACGACAAGTTCATCACCCGCGAGACGGAGCAGTACTACGACCCCGAGGCCAAGACCTTCCTGGCCGACCGCTATATCACCGGCACCTGCCCCAAGTGCGGCAATCCGGGCGCCTATGGCGACCAGTGCGAGAAATGCGGCAGCACGCTCAGCCCCGAGGAACTGATCGACCCGAAGTCGGCCCTGTCCGGCAGCGCGCCCGTCAAGAAAAAGACCAAACACTGGTACCTGCCCCTGGACCGTTACGAGCCCTGGCTCCGCGACTGGATCCTGGAGCGGCACAAGGAGTGGAAGACCAACGTGTACGGCCAGTGCAAGAGTTGGCTGGACGGCGGCCTGCAGCCCCGTGCCGTGAGCCGTGACCTGGACTGGGGTGTCCCCGTCCCGGTGGAAGGCGCGGAAGGAAAGGTGCTCTACGTCTGGTTCGACGCCCCCATCGGCTACATTTCCAACACGCAGGAACTCCTGCCGCAGAGTTGGGAGAAATGGTGGAAATCGGAGGACACCCGTCTGGTCCATTTCATCGGCAAGGACAACATCGTCTTCCACTGCATCGTCTTTCCCTCCATGCTCAAGGCGGACGGCAGTTACATCCTGCCGGACAATGTGCCCGCCAACGAGTTCCTCAATCTCGAGGGAGACAAGATATCCACCTCCCGCGGCTGGGCGGTCTGGGCGCACGAGTACCTGAAGGATTTCCCCGGACAGGAAGACGTGCTCCGTTACGTCCTCTGCGCCAACGCCCCCGAGACCAAGGACAACGACTTCACCTGGAAGGACTTCCAGCAGCGCAACAATTCCGAACTGGTGGCCGTCCTGGGCAATTTCGTCAACCGCGCCGTGGTCCTGACCGGCAAGTATTTCGACGGCCGTGTCCCCGAGGACCGTTCGCCGGAAGCCATTGACGCCGAGACCCTTGCGCAGATCCTTCCCTGCCGCGAGGCGCTGGAGAAATACGTGGAGACCTTCCATTTCCGCGAGGCGCTCAAGGAGGCGATGAACATCGCCCGCATCGGCAACAAATACATCTCCGACACCGAGCCGTGGAAGGTGGCCAAGACCGACATGGACCGTACGGCCTCCATCCTGCGGACCTGCCTGCAGATCTGCGCCGACCTGGCCATCGCCATCGAACCCTTCCTGCCCTTCTCGGCCCGGAAACTGCGCGGCATCCTGCGTGTCGGCATCCAGGCCGGAACCGACCATCGTGCGGGGGAAGGGGCTCCCACGGAGAATTTCTATGCACCGGAGCCCGTTCCGGGCCTGCATACGGCCGAACCTTCCGGCGAGGACCTCGTCCTCCGTTGGGACGACCTGGGCCGCAGCGACCTCCTGCCCGCCGGCCATGTCCTCGGCGAGCCCGTCCTGCTTTTCTCCAAGATCGAGGACGCCGCCATCCAGGTCCAGACCGACCGCCTGGCAGCCATCAAAGCCGCCCGGGAGGCCGCCGAGGCCGCGAAAGCCGCAGAAGAGGCGGCCCGCCGCGTCGAGCCGCAGAAGGACGAGATCACCTATGACGATTTCGCCCGCATGGACATCCGCACCGCCACCGTCCTGGCGGCCGAGCGGGTGCCCAAGACCGACAAACTCCTGAAACTCTCCATCGATACCGGCATCGACCGCCGGACCATCGTCTCCGGGATTGCGGAGTACTACAGCCCCGAGGATATGGTCGGCCGGCAGATCTGCATCCTGGCCAACCTCGCCCCCCGGACCATCCGCGGCATCCAGTCCCAGGGCATGATCCTGATGGCCAAGCAGGGCGACGGGAAGATGCGTTTCATCACGCCGCAGGAAGTGGTCGCCAACGGCGCCGTTATCAATTGATCCCTAATATTTAAGCGTATGGCTTTCATTCACGACGATTTCCTGCTGGGAACGCCCGCTGCACGCACCCTTTTCCACGAGAGTGCGGAAGGCCTTCCCATCATCGACTACCACTGCCATCTGGTTCCGCAGATGATTGCGCAGAATCATCGCTTCCGGGATATCACCGAACTCTGGCTTGGCGGCGACCATTACAAGTGGCGCGCCATGCGCGGGAACGGGATTCCGGAGAAATACATCACTGGGACGGCGTCCTCCTGGGACAAATTCCGCAAATGGGCGGAGACCGTGCCCTATACCATGCGCAATCCGCTCTATCACTGGACCCATCTGGAACTCACCCGCGTGTTCGGCATCGAGGAACCGCTGAATCCGGGGACGGCCCGCGGCATCTATGACCGCTGCAACGAGATGCTCGCCAGTGAGGAATTCCGCGGCCAGGCGCTGATCCGCCGCTTCGGGGTGGAGACCGTCTGTACGACCGACGACCCGGCCGACGACCTCCGCTGGCACAAGGAAATCGCCGGGCATCCTTTCGGCACGACGGTCCTTCCGACCTGGCGTCCCGACAAGGCGATGGCCATCGAGGACCCCGCCGCCTATCTGATGTACCTCGACCGCCTGGGCGAGGTGGCCGGAAGGGAGATTGACTCTTACGCCGACCTGATGGATGTGCTGCGGGAGCGGCACGCCTTCTTCGCCTCCATGGGCTGCCGCCTGTCCGACCACGGGCTGGAGACGTTCTATGCGGCCGAGTACAAGCCGATTGAGATAGAGATTATCTTCAAGAAGGTGCTGATGGGCATCGTTCCGTCCCCGGTGGACCTCCTGAAGTTCCGGAGCGCCTTCCTGCACGACTGCGCCGTCATGGACGCCGAGGCGGGATGGGTGCAGCAGTTCCATGTGGGCGCCATCCGCAACAACAACTCCCGGATGATGACCCGCCTGGGCCCCGACACCGGCTACGATGCCATCCATGACCTGCCTACGGCCGCTTCCGGCCACCGTTTCCTGGACGGGCTCGCGGCGGAGGATAAACTGGCCAAGACCATCCTCTACTGCCTCAATCCGAAGGACTTCGAGGTCTTCGCAGCCATGGCCTACACCTTCAACGACGGTTCCTGTCCGGGCAAGATGCAACTCGGCTCCGGCTGGTGGTTCCTCGACCAGGAAGACGGCATGCGCCGGCAGATGAACGCCTTGAGCGCCCTCGGCCTGCTGAGCCGTTTCGTGGGCATGCTGACCGATTCCCGCAGTTTCATCAGTTACCCGCGCCACGAGTATTTCCGCCGTATCCTCTGCAATCTGCTGGGCGAAGATATCGAAAGCGGACGCCTGCCGCGCAGTGAGATGGACACCATCCATGCGATGGTCCGCGACATCTGCTACAACAATGCCAAGAACTACTTCCAGTTCCGTTAGGCGCCGCGCCATGGTGTTCGCGGCGGGGCTCGGGACCCGGCTTCGTCCGCTCACCGACTCCCTGCCGAAGGCCCTGGTGCCGGTGGCCGGGAAACCCCTGCTTTGGCATGTCCTGGGACGTTTGCGCTCGGCCGGCTTCGGGGAAGTGGTGGTGAATGTCCACCATTTCGGCGAGCAGATCATCGGCTACCTCCGCGACAATCCCGATTTCGCGGACCTGGAGATCCGCATCTCCGACGAGCGGGAGGCCCTGCTGGACACGGGCGGCGGCCTGCTCAAGGCCCGGCCCCTGCTGGAGGGCGGTGACAAGGGCCGCTTCCTGGTCCACAATGTGGATATTTTCTCCAATGCGGACCTGGAGGCACTCTGGGAGGATGTACGGCCCGAAGCCGTGGCCACGCTCGTGGTGAGCGAACGGCCGACGAGCCGCTATCTGCTTTTCGACGGGGACATGCGCCTTTGCGGCTGGACCAACGTCGCCACGGGGGAGGTGCGCAGCCCTTACGGGCGTGACCTGGACCTCTCCTCCTGCCGCCGCTTCGCCTTCGCCGGCATGCATGTCCTGTCGGATCGGCTGTTCCCGCTTTTCGGGGACTACGGTTTTGACGGGGCTTTTCCCGTGATGGATTTCTACCTGCGCATCTGCGCCGACCACCCTGTGTACGGCCTTGCGCCGGAGGGCCTGAGCCTGCTCGACGTGGGCAAGACGGCTTCGCTTCCGGAAGCGGAACGTTTCCTGGAGGCCTTATAATCATGATGGATCAATGAAAAGATACAGTCTGCTTCTTATCGCCTTGTTCCTGGGATGCGTCCTTTCGGCCCAGGAAACGTCTTTCTCCTATGGACTGGACGCGCAGCGGGATTCCGCGGCCTTTGCCGCCATCCGGGCGCGGATGGACAGCATCCGGAGCCACCGTCCCACCGTGGCGGTCGTGCTCAGCGGCGGCGGGGCGAAGGGGGCGGCGCAGGTCGGCGGCCTGGCCAAGATCGATGAACTGGGCATTCCCGTCGACCTCGTCGTCGGCGCGAGCATGGGCGGCTATGTGGGCGGCATGTACGCGGCCGGCCGCACCCCGGAGGAGTTGAGAGACCTGATTGTCAGCCAGGACTGGAACGCCCTGGTGCTGGAGTTTCCGCGCCGCCGCTGCTTCTCCATCCCGGACAAGCAGGACCGCGACACCTACATGTTGTCCCTTACTTTCGGGGATGACGGCTTCCGCCGGCGCGGCATCATCCCTGTCGGCGGTTTCCAGGCTCAGGGCCTGTGGAACCTGATCGGCAGCGTGACGGTCGGCTACCAGGACCCGATGGACCTGATGCGGCTGCCGGTCCCTTTCATCAGCGTGGCTACGGATGTAATTACCTCTGAACCCAAGATCTGGCACAGCGGAAAACTGACGACGGCCATGATGACCACCTTCTCCATCCCGGGCCTTTTCCCGGCGGTCCATGACCATGGAATGGTGCTCACCGACGGCGCCATGTACAACAACAACCCCACCACCCTGGCCTACGACCTGGGGGCGGATATCGTCATCGGTCTGGATGTCTCCGCGCCGGTCGTCCCGGAGGAGGATGTCCACGATGTGGCGGATGTGCTGGGGCAGGTCTTCGACCTCCCGGGCATGAAGAACCAGAATGAGAGCCGTGATCGGATGGATCTCAAGATCCGGCCCAATCTGGATGGATACAATCTGTTGATGTTCGACAAGGAGAGTATCGACAGTCTGATGGAACGCGGATATGCCGCGGCCCGCCGCAAGGAGGCGGAACTGAAGGCCATCCGCGAACGGACCGGTCCCGCCGGCCCGCGTCCCGCGCCCGCCGTGAACTTCCGGACCCATCCCGTCCATATTACGGGCGTGGAACTGGAAGGCGTGCCGGCAGGGGAGCAGGCGGCCGTTTTCCGCCTGCTGCGCCTTTCTCCGGACGAAGACAGGGTGCTGACCTGGCAGGAGGCCGAGCGGATGGCCGCCCTGCTCCAGGGAACCCGTTGCTACGAAAGGGTGATCTACGAGTTCAAGGGGACGCAGGAGCCTTTTGTGTTGGTGCTCAATTGCCGCCAGGCAGCCGCCGACCGGCTGGCCCTGAGCCTTCGCGCCGATACGGAGACCTATGCCTCCCTGCAGGCGGAAATGTCCTGGGGCCGCTTCCGCAAGGGGAGCGAGTGGGACCTGGGCGGCCGTCTGGGCCTCCATTCCGCCATCGGCGCCCGCTATGCCTACAAGACCTGGTCGGGATGGGATTTCTCGGCAGGCCTTTCGGCCCATGGCGCCTGGCACAACCGGATGACCGGCGCGTTCGACGGGGAACTGGATTTCCATCGGCAACAGGCCGATGTGGGCGCAGGCGTCAATCTGGGACGTTTCGCCCGGGTCCAGGCCGGGGCCAGCGCTGAGCACCTGCGGGTGCCCGGCTCTTACGACCACCGTTTCCTGGTCTCGGCCCGTGCCCGCGTGGAGGGGGATTCCTTCGACGACGGCTATTTCCCGCACCGGGGGCTTCGTTTTTCGCTGGGCGGAGGGTATTATTTCCTGTCGCAGGATCCTGCGGCCGGCGCGATGGATCCTTTCCTGGGGCTGGATGCCTCTTTCAAGGCCGTGGTGCCGATAGGCGGCCGCTTCGCCCTGCTTCCGCGTGCCGATGTCCGTTACATCCGGCAGGAAGGGACGGCCCATCTGCTGCTGAACAATGCGCTGGCGCCCTCGGCCGGCGGCCTGACTCTCGAGGGGCAGTTGCCTTTCGCCGGCTTGAATGTGCCTGTGTGCCTGGCGGATGAGGGCGTGGCCATCGGCGGACTGGATGCCCGCGTACAACTCGGCCGGCCCCATTATCTGACGCTGCGTGGCAACTACGCCTATCTCATTCCGACGCTTGCCGACCTTTCCGGCGGACGTTCCCTCTGGGGGGCTGCTTTCGAATATGCTTTCGCCTTCCTGACCGGCCCGGTGCTGCGGACCGACATCCATTGGTCCGACCGCGACGGCTTCGGCGCCCAGCTCGCTCTGGGTCTGGATTTCTAGGACTGCTTTTGTAGCAGAATAAACCCCTTCGTTTTTTCCACCTCCGCTACGCTCCGTCCCTCCCAAACAAGTTTGGGCCCCTCCCGTTCATAGGCCACGGGCGGCCACGTTACAAAAACGAAGCGGTTTATTCTGCTGATATTACGACAGAAGGTGCTCCAGGAGGATTTTGACGCCGATGCCGATGAGGATGAGACCGCCGAAAAGTTCGGGCTTCAGGCGCCGCGCCACCACATCGCCGAAACGGACCCCAAGCCACTGCCCCAGCATGCCCATCAGGAAAGAGACAATCCCGATAATCAGCAGCGGAGTGCCCAACTGGCCCAGCGAAGAATAGCCTGTACAGGCCATGGAAATGCCGATGGCCAGGGCGTCGATGCTCGTTGCGACGGCCAGCAGGACCTGCGCGCCGAAGCGGGTCGGATCGAGGTGGCCCTGCTCTTCCTCGCCGAAGGCGTCGAAGATCATTTTTCCGCCGATCAGGGCGAGCATCCCGAACGCGATCCAGTGGTCATATGCCTCGAGACTGGCCTGGAAATGGAAGATGGCCAGCCAGCCCAGCAGGGGCATCAGGGCCTGGAAAAGGCCCAGCAGCAGCGAAAGCCGGAGGAGCGTCCCCGGGCGGATGCGGCGCAGGAGCACCCCGCTCACGACGGACACGGTGAAGCAGTCCATGGCCAGGGCGAAGGCCAGCAGCACGATTTCTCCCCAACCCATCATATCGATTCGCGTAAAGCGTCCATCAGCAGTTTGCAGACCGTCTTGCCGGCGAACTCCGGCAGCGGATTGAAGTGGATGTCGAAGGCCAGGTCGGGCAGTTGGACCGGCAGCGGCAGGAGCATCCCGGCGGCAATTTCTCCCCGGACGGAACAGGCGGGCACCACGCCGACCAGGCGTTCGGACGGACGGACCAGGGACTTGACGGCTTCGATGCTCTCCGATGTAACGGCCACGCGGGCGAGGAGGTCGGGCGAGAGCAGGGGAACGTAGGGTTCCCAGACGGCGAAACGGTTCGAAACATGCACGCCGGCCAGGGTAGAGAAGGGTTTGATGCTGCTGTCGGCGGCGTAGGCGACCGAACGGTTGGCGGTCGCGGCGACGACGGCCGCATCCATCACGCCCACCAGGCGGCTTTCCCCCTCGAAGTCCATCGTCTCGGGACTGGGCCGGACGGAAATCTCCACGTCGGCGTCTTCGGGCGTCCCGAAATGGCTGCCCGGCACCTCGTCTGAGGCCTCTGCGACCGGCTCGAACACGCTGGCCGGAATCTTTTCCCCATGGTTCATGGGGCCGATGAAGAAAGCGGTTTCCGGATGCGAGGCCATCAGGGTGGACAGGACAGGGGGTAGGAGGTAGGACGCCACCACGGGATCGGCCGCGATGCGGACGGGCCGGCCGGAAGTCAGACGGCCGCCCGGGCCGAACATGGCATCGGCCGCCCTGTACCAGTAGAGGATTTTCTCCGCGTATTCTTTGAAGGCGTTGCCTTCCGACGTGAGGGTGCATTCGCCCTTTGCGCGGGTCAGCAGCCGTGTGCCCAACTGGTTCTCCAGCGTGGTCACATGCTGACTCACGGCCGGCTGGGTCACCCCGAGCTGCTGGGCGGCGCGGGTGAAACTGCCGGTTTCCGCCACGGTCAGGAATACCCTGAGTCTGAAATCTTCCAACATAGTAGGGCAAAGATACATTTTTTCCTGCAAAAAAGTGTATATTTGTCTTTCGTATCAATCAAATGCACAAAAGAATGAAGCGTTTTATCCTTTTCTTTGCTTTCTTGCTTGCGGGTGCCCTCATGCTCTCCGCTCAGGACCCCATGCAGCAACTTCCGCTTGACCCCGCCATCCGCACGGGCAAGTTGGAGAACGGCCTGACCTATTTCATCCGTCACAACGACAAGCCGGAAGGCCGGGCCGAATTCTACCTGGCCACCAATGTCGGCGCCATCCAGGAGGAACAACCTGACCAGGACGGCCTGGCCCACTTCCTGGAGCACATGTGCTTCAACGGCACGAAGAACTTCCCCGAGAAGAAACTGCTCGACTGGCTCCAGAGCATCGGTGCCTCCTTCGGCGGCAATGTCAATGCGGCTACCGGCGTGGAGGAAACCACCTACATGCTCAATAACATTCCCCTCGTGCGGGAAAGCGTCATCGACACCTGCCTCCTCATCATGCACGATTATTCCCATTTCGTGACCAACGACCCTGCCGAGATCGACAAGGAACGCGGGGTCATCATCGAGGAACGTCGGGCCCGCCGCAATGCCTCCTGGCGCATGCACGAGAAGTCCCTTCCTTATTATTATGGGGATTCCAAATATGCGGAATGCACCCTGATCGGTCTCCAGGAGCATCTGGAAGGCTTCAAGGCCCAGAGCCTCGTGGACTTCTACCAGACCTGGTACCGGCCGGACCTGCAGGCCCTCATCGTCGTGGGTGACATCGATCCCGACGCCGTCGAGGCGAAGATCAAGGCGGTTTTCGCCGACATCCCCGCCGCGGAGAATCCCAAGGAGAAAGAAGTGATCGCCATCCCTGACAACCAGGAGCCCGTCATCGGCGTCATCACCGATCCGGAAGCCCCCTCCGAGAGCATCGAGGTGCTGTGGAAGGGCGAGGCCGATCCCGAAGTGATGAACAACACCATCCCCGGACTCATGTCGGGTGCGATGAAGATGATCATCAGCGACATCATGTCCGAGCGCTTCTCCGATATCGCCGCCAAGCCGGACGCTCCCTTCCTGAGTGCCAACCTGGGCATCGGCAACCTCTGCGAGACGCTGGAAGTGGTCATCGGAACGGTCCGTTGCAAGGAAGGGGAGTCCATTCCCGCCTTCCAGGCCTTCCTGACCGAGGTGGAGAAGATGAAGCGCTACGGTTTTTCCGATGACGAAGTGGCCCGCAGCAAGGACAACCTCCTGTCCATCAGCGAGTCCGAAGCCAAGAAGAAGGACAGCCGCAAGAATGCCGAACTGGTCCGCCCCATCATCAACTACTTCTTCGATAACGAGGCCCTGCTCGATCCGGAGATGGAATATGCCATCCTCCAGCAACTTCTGCCGCAACTTTCCACGGAAGTGCTCAACATGGTGGTCGCCCAGCTGATCACCGAGGAGAACCAGGTCGTCCTGTACAAAGGCCCCGAGAAGGCCGGTCTGACCCCTCCGACCGAGGGCGCCCTGCGTGATGTGATCCTCGGCGTGCGCAATGCCGAGATCGAGGCCAACGCGGCCGAAGCCATCGAAAAGGACTTCCTCGACCCGTCCGCCCTCGCCGGTGGTGCGGTGGCCAAGTCCGAAGCCGGCCTGTACGGCAGCACTGTCTGGACGCTCGCCAACGGCGTGCGGGTGGTCCTCCTCCCGACCGAGTACGAGAAGGACAAGATTTCCTTCAACATCTTCTGCAAAGGCGGCGAATCCCTGATCGCCACCGAGGATATCCCGAGTTTCGAGAGCAACATCTTCGGCCTCTTCCTGCGCAACAGCGGTCTTTCCCGCTTCCCGGCGACGACCTGCACCAAGATGCTTGCCGGCAAGAACGTCAATGTGAACCCCTACATCCAGGATATCCGCCACGGCGTGTCCGGAACGTCAACGCCGAAGGATCTGGAGACGGCCCTGCAGCTAATGTACCTCTGCTACACCGATCCGCGTTTCGACCAGGATGAGTACAACCAGGGTATCAAGACCCTCGAGGCCGTGCTTCCGAACCTGGAGAAGCAGTCCAACTTCCTCTTCCAGAAGGAGATGAACGGCACGATCTACGGAAATGACCCGCGCAAGCCCCTGATCAGTCAGGAACTCCTCGGGAAGGCTTCGCTCCAGACCATCGAGCGGGTGTACCGCAGCCTCTTCGGCAGCGCCGCCGGCGCCACGATGGTCGTAGTCGGTGACTTCAAGCCCGAGGCCATCCGTCCGCTCGTCGAGAAGTACGTCGGTTCTCTGCCGGCCAGCGGCACTCCCACCAACTGGTCGGTGGCGGACGAGGGCATCGTCCGCGGTTATGTGACCCGCGACTTCAAGGCCGACATGCAGACTCCGATGACCACCGTGCTGGACCTCTATTCCGCCGACCTGCCCTTCAGTTATGCCCGTCAGGTGGCCCTGGAGGCTGTCAGTTACATCCTCGACATGCGCTATGTCACTTCACTGCGTGAGGATGAAGGCGGCACCTACGGCGCTTCCACCAACGCGAGCCTGGACTATGCCCCGCACCAGAAGGCCGTGCTCCAGATTTACTTCAATTCCAAGCCCTCTTCGGCCAACCGCCTGCGTTACCTGGCCGCCACCGGTCTGGGCGACCTGGCCAAGAACGGCCCCACGGACGAAGAGTTCCAGATGACCGTCAAGAATCTGGAGAAGAACATTCCGGAGCGTCGGATCACCAACCGCTACTGGTCCAGTGCCCTGGTCGAGAACGAGATGTTCGGCCTCGATACCGACAAGGGCTATGAGGCGGCCGTGAAGGCCCTGAAGGCCGACGACATCCGCAAGGCCCTCCGCGAGGTCCTCGACACCTGGAATTACATCGAAATCGTCATGCGCCCCGGCGCCACGGCGGAGGCGGAGTAATTTCCGGATTCCTGCAAAACAATAGCCGCCTGGATCGTTCCAGGCGGCTATTATTGTGGGCTCTGGCGGCTTATTTGCCGGCCAGGCGCTTGTAGGTCTCGTAGCGGACCTTCGCGAATTCCTCGGTCTTGGCCAGTAGTTCGGCGGCGCGATCCGGGAAGAGTTTCTGCAGGGACGCGAAGCGTACCTCGCCTTTCAGGAAGTCCTGGAACTGGGTCCAGTCAGGTTCCTTGCTGTCGAGCGAGAAGGGATTCTTGTCCGTGCCTTCGAGCTGCGGGTTGTAGCGGTAGAGGTGCCAGTATCCGCAGGCGACGGCGAGTTTCTCCTCCTTCTGGCTCAGGCCCATGCCGGCCTTCAGGCCGTGGTTGATACAAGGGGAGTAGGCGATGATCAGGGACGGACCGTCGTAGGCCTCGGCCTCCTTGATGGCGTTGAGGTACTGGACGGGACTCGCGCCCATGGCCACCTGGGCCACGTACACGTAGCCGTAACTGATGGCCATCATGCCGAGATCCTTCTTGCGGATCTTCTTGCCGGAGGCGGCGAATTTGGCGATGGCGCCGGCCGGGGTGCTCTTGGACGACTGGCCGCCGGTGTTGGAGTACACCTCGGTGTCGAGGACCAGGACATTGACGTTTTCGCCGGAGGCAAGGACATGGTCCAGACCGCCGTAGCCGATGTCGTAGGCCCAGCCGTCACCGCCGAAGATCCACTGGCTGCGGGCGGCGATGAAATGCTTGTATTCGGTCAGGCGCTTGCAGCAGCTACACTTGCCCTTGGCGGCCAGCGGGATGATGGCGTCGGCGACCTCGCGGGTCACGGCGGCGTCATTGCGGGCGTCCAGCCACTTGGCTGCCAGTTCCTTCATCTCCTGGGAGCACTTGTCACACTCGAGGATGTCGGCCATGATCAGGGCGACGGTCTGGCGGGCGCGGTCGGAACCGAGTTTCATACCGAGGCCGAATTCGGCGTTGTCCTCAAAGAGGGAATTCTGCCAGGCGGGGCCATGGCCCTGGGCGTTGGTGCAGTACGGGGAGGCCGGGAAGGAGGCTCCGTAGATGGAGGAACAGCCCGTCGCGTTGGCGATCATCATGCGGTCGCCGAAGAGTTGGGTGATGTTCTTGATGTACGGAGTCTCGCCGCAGCCGGCGCAGGCACCGGAGAACTCGAAGAGCGGCTGGGCGAACTGCGCGTTCTTGATGCTCTGGTATTTGTTGACGGCCGTTTCCTTGTAGCCGATCTTGCTGTGGAGCCAGTTGAAGTTGTCCTGCTCGGAAGCCTGGTCCTGGGCGGGCACCATGACGAGGGCCTTTTCCTTGGCCGGGCACACATCGACGCAGTTGCCGCAGCCGGTGCAGTCGTCCACGCTGGTGGCCAGGGCGAACTTGTACTGCTTGAGGTTGGCCAGGCCCTGACGGGTCTTGACGGAGGCGGGCGCGGAGGCGGCCTCTTCCTCGGTCAGGAGGAAAGGACGGATGGCGGAATGCGGGCAGACGAAGGCGCAGGTGTTGCACTGGATACAGTTCTCTTCCAGCCACTTCGGCACCACGACGGCCACGCCGCGTTTCTCGTAGGCGGCGGTGCCGGAAGGCATGGTTCCGTCCATATACGGAAGGAAGGAACTCACCGGGAGGGAGTCTCCGGCCTGGGCGTTGACGATGTCGGCCACGTTCTTGACGAACTCGGGCGCGAGGCGGTCGCGGTTCGGATTCTCGAAGCGGGCGGTGATGTCGGCCCATTCGGAGGGGACATTCACCTTGACGTACTCGCCGCCGCGGTCAACGGCCGCGTAGTTCATGATCACGACGTTCTCACCCTTCTTGCCGTAACTCTTGACGATGGCCTCTTTCATGTAGCGGACGGCATCCTCGTAGGGGATGATGCCGGTAATCTTGAAGAAGGCGCTCTGGAGAATGGTGTTGGTACGGCCGCCGAGGCCGATTTCCGCGGCGATCTTGGTGGCGTTGATGATGTACAGGCCGATGTGCTTGCGGCCGATCACGGCCTTGACGTTGTCGGGGATGCGCCTGACGGTTTCTTCCTCGTCCCAGAGGCTGTTCAGCAGCAGGGTGCCGCCGTCCTTGATGCCCTTGAGGACATCGTATTTCTGGAGATAGGAGGGGACGTGGCAGGCCACGAAATCGGGCGTGGACACCAGATAGGGCGCCTTGATCGGCAGGTCGCCGAAACGCAGGTGCGAGCAGGTGTAGCCGCCGGACTTCTTCGAATCATAGTCGAAGTAGGCCTGGCAGTATTTGTCGGTATGGGAGCCGATGATCTTGATGGTGTTCTTGTTGGCGCCCACCGTACCGTCGGAGCCCAGACCGTAGAACTTGCACTCGGTCGTGCCGGGTTTCACGATGGAGACTTCGCTCTTGATCGGGAGGGACTTGAAGGTCACGTCGTCCACGATGCCGATGGTGAAATCGCTCTTGGGGGCCTTGAGTTCGAGGTTGTCGAAGACGGCGATGATCTGGGCCGGGGTGGTGTCCTTGGAGGACAGGCCGTAGCGGCCGCCGATCACCAGCGGGGCGCCGGCCTTGCCCTGGAAGAGGGCCTTCACGTCGAGGAAGAGCGGCTCGCCGAGGGCGCCCGGCTCTTTCGTGCGGTCGAGGACGGCGATGCGCTTGACGGTCTTCGGGAGCACCTTGAGGAAGTATTTCTCGGAGAAAGGACGATACAGATGGCAGGTGATGAGGCCATAGTTGCGGCCGCGGCTTGCCAGATAGTCGATGGTCTCCTTGATGGTCTCGGTGACGGAGCCCATGGCGATGACCACGTGCTCGGCCTTCGGGGAACCATAGTAGGTGAAGGGCCGGTATTCGCGGCCGGTCAGTTCGCTGATTTCACCCATGTAGCGGGCCACGATGTCCGGGACCTCGTCGTAGAACTGGTTGCGGGACTCGGCGGCCTGGAAGTACACGTCGCCGTTCTGGGCGGTGCCGCGGGTGACGGGGGCTTCCGGGTTGAGGGCGCGCTCGCGGAAACGGCGGAGGGCCTTGGTGCTGACCATGTCGCGGAGGGCGTCCTCGTCCAGGGCTTCGATCTTCTGGATTTCATGCGAGGTGCGGAATCCGTCGAAGAAATGCAGGAAGGGGATGCTGGACTTGATGGTGGCCAGATGGGCGACGGCGGCCAGGTCCTGGGCTTCCTGTACGCTGCCGGAGGCGAGAAGCGCGAAACCGGTCTGGCGGCAGGCCATGACATCCTGGTGGTCGCCGAAGATGGACAGGGCGTGCGTCGCAAGGGAACGGGCCGAGACATGGAAGACGGTCGGAAGCATTTCGCCGGCGATCTTGTACATGTTCGGAATCATCAGCAGGAGGCCCTGGGATGCGGTGTAGGTGGTCGTCAGAACACCGGCCTGGAGGGATCCGTGCACGGTGCCGGAGGCGCCGGCCTCGCTCTGCATTTCGGTGACTTTGACGGTCTCGCCCCAGAGGTTTTTCTTGCCGTGGGCGGCCCATTCATCAATATTCTCGGCCATCGGAGAGGATGGGGTGATCGGGTAAATAGCCGCATGTTCACTGAAGAGATAGGCGATGTTGGCCACGGCGGTGTTACCGTCACAGGTGATGAATTTCTTTTCTTTGGACATAATTATAGAGTAAGAAGTTTAAGCACAATATTGCTAACATACAAAGATAGTCAACTTTTCGGTGATTTCCACCAAAAAGTTGACTTCCAAATGAAAAAACTGTGATTACAGGCCGGAAACGCCGTCAATTTCCACCAATCCTCCGGAAATCCGCTTCACCAGGCCCTGCAGTACGGTGCCGGGACCCACTTCGCAGAAGCGGTCGGCCCCGTCCACCAGCATGTTGCCGATGGTCTGGGTCCAGCGGACCGGCGAGGTGAGTTGGGCGAGCAGGTTTCCTTTGATGACGTCCGGATCGGTTTCCGCATGGGCCGTGACGTTCTGGTACACCGGGCAGCGGGGCCGCTCTATGCGTGTGGCCTCGATGGCCTTGCCGAGTTCCAGACGGGCGGGCTCCATCAGCGGGGAGTGGAAGGCGCCGCCGACCGCAAGGGGCAGGGCCCGTTTGGCACCGGCACCCTTGGCTGCCGCACAGGCCGCTTCGACGGCGGATTTCTCGCCGGAAATGACCACCTGGCCGTCGCAGTTGTAGTTGGCCGGGACGACGATGCCTTCGATGCCGCTGCAGAGCGCTTCCACCGCTTCGTTGCCCAGGCCGATGACCGCCGCCATGCCGCCGGGGACCTTTTCGCAGCATTTCTGCATCTCCCGGGCGCGGATGGCGACCAGGCGCAGTCCGTCTTCGAAGGAAAGGGCGCCCGCGGCCGTCAGGGCGGAGAACTCCCCGAGAGAATGTCCGGCTACCATGTCGGGGCGGAAATCCTCCAGGCAGGCCGCCAGGATGACGGAGTGCAGGAAGATGGCGGGCTGGGTCACGTTCGTGGCTTTCAACTCGTCCGAACTGCCTTCGAACATGATATCGGTGATGCGGAACCCGAGGATGTCATTTGCCTTCTCGAAAAGGTCACGCGCCCGGGGCAGTTTGTCGTAGAGGTCTTTGGCCATGCCGGGGTACTGGGACCCCTGGCCGGGAAAAACGTAGGCTTTTGTCATGCTTTTTTCAGTCTGCATCCACGCGTAATTGTGCGTGGACTGCAAAGATAAGAAAAAATCCCCGTCGGGGCGTAGCGTCGTTTCAAAAAAATTACTATCTTTGCAATCCTTTTACAGGATGCCCCTGTAGTTTAAAGGATAGAATAACGGATTCCGGTTCCGTTGGTCCCGGTTCGATTCCGAGCGGGGGTACGAGAAGAGGGTGACCAAAAAGTCAAAGTTGACTTAAGTCACTCTCTTTTTTATGTTTAGATATGTAATGTGAGGAATCCTCGGATTTATCAGGTAGCTACCTGTAAGCCGTGGGAGCCATCCCGGTATGTGACAGGAAGAATTTGTAGAAAAGGCTTTGGCTGTTGAAGTTAAGGGCATAGGCTATTTCCTTCACGCTCATGCCTGAGTACCTGAGGAGGTTCTCCGCTTCCAGAATCACAAAGGAATCTATCCAGTTCGGCGCAGAGCGGCCGGACACTTTTTTTATCACCCTCGAGAGATACTTGGGGGTGATATTCAGTTTATCGGCATAGAACGCCACACCCCTCTCTTTCATGTGGTGCTCCGTAACAAGGGTTATGAAGGATTCGTAGAGGAGTTCCTGCCTGCTTGCCGGGCCACGCTCGCTGTTACGGAGCATGGCATCCCCGGAGACCAGGTTTGCAAAGGAGGAGAGGAGCGGCACAATGATGTCTTCCTTGCGTTCACGAGAAGAACTCATCACCCTCCTTGCTATGTGGAAATAGTCCTCGGCCAGGGCGTAATCCTCCTCAGAGAATACTAGGCAGGGGTTTCGGAGTATTGAAGGCTGGAGTTTTCCAAGTATTTCTTTGGAGACCATGAGGAAATAGAGCTCAGAGTCCGCCACCTTGGATTCTTCATAATCCGATATCCTTATTATACTGCCGGGGGACGTAACGAGGAGGGTCCCTTCCCCCACTTCAAGGGCTTCAAGGTTGTATTCTAGGCGTATATGCCCTTTCCTGAGGAAAAAGAAAACATAGCAGTCCAGCCGTATCGGGTAATGTAGGACATCCAATATGCTCTGTTCATCCTTTACCCTGTCTCCGTGGGCTTCACCAAGGACGATGTCAGTACCAAGGACATATTCATTCACAACCCCGGTAAGGGAGAGAATGCGCGAAATATTTACGTCAAGGAGTTTCTCGTTCATGCTACAAAAATACTAAAATTCTACCAAAATGCCAATAGTAGCACCTTCTTGGCACATTACAAGCGGCAGTAAGGCAACCTTTTTGCATAGCATTAGACAAAATTTTTAAGAACATGAAAAGGATTGACATCCTACTTGCTGCGCTGTTTGTACCAGCCGCAGCATTGGCTCAGGGACAGCGAACCTTGACACTTGACGACTGCCGCCGGATGGCAGTGGAAAACAGCAGGCAGCTTGACATGGAAAAGGCCGCCGCAGAGATGGCCGAATATGACAAAAAGACGGCCGTGGCATACTTCTTCCCCAAGGTATCGGCCGTAGGAGGCTATATGTACAACAACAGGGACGTGGCCCTTGTAAACGAGGAGCAGTCCGAGCGCATCCGCAACATGGGCACCACCCTGGATGACAAGATATGGGCCAGTGTCGAGATGAATGCCACGGAACACGGAAAGGCAATCCTGGAGACTGTCAGGAACACCGGAATCATGCCGGACATAGCAACCCCGGTCAATGCAATCGGCCAGGAAATTGACGCCGCCCTCCATCCTGACCTGCACAATATAATGGGCGGCTCCATTGTGGTTGAGCAGCCCGTTTTTGCAGGAGGAAAGATTGTGAACAGCGCCATAATGGCGTCCAAGGCCCAGGAACTTGCCGAGAGCAAGCTGGAGACCAGCCGCAGCGAGATCATTACCGACGTAGACCACGCCTACTGGCAGATTATCTCCATCTCCAACAAGAAAAAACTCGCCCAAAGCTACTCTGAGCTCCTTCACAAGATGGAAGATGACGTAATGCGTTTCGTAGACGCCGGCACGGGCACCATGTCAGACGCCCTCCAGGTAAAGGTGAAAGTAAATGAGGCCGACCTCCTCCTCACCAAGGCTACCAGCGGACTTGCCCTTTCCAAGATGCTGTTGTGCCAGAAGATAGGCCTTCCTCTTGACACTGAAATTATACTGGCCGATGAAACGCTGGACGAGGTTCCGGATCCCGGAATGGTTTCTACAAGGAGCATGGAAGATGTCTTTGAGTCCCGCCCGGAGCTCAGGAGCCTGGACCTCGCAGCCCAGATCTATGACAGGAAAGTAAAGATTGCGGCGGCCGACATGCTCCCTACGATTGCCGTATTTGGAGCCTGCACGGCCACTAACCCAAACATATACGACGGCTTCCAGAACAACTTCCGCGGCTGCACGCTCAGCGCCGGGGTGGTGGTAAAGGTGCCAATCTGTCATGGCGGTGAAGGAATCTGGAAAGTGAAGAAGGCCAAGGCCGAGGCAAGACAGTATCATGACCGACTTGAAGACACAAGAGAGCTTGTCACCCTGCAGGTTGCCCGCCAGAGGGTGATAGTGGAAGAAGCCAGGGAGAAGCTCCAGATGACAAGGAGCGCGGTTGATGTGGCCGAAGAAAACCTGAGGAGCGCCAATTTAGGCTATGAGGCCGGCGTGGTTACGACATCCACGGTACTTGGTGCCCATACGGCATGGCTCAGCGCAAACAGCGACTGGATTGACGCAGGGACGGAACTCCAGACCGCAATGTCAGAACTCAGGAAGGCAGAAGGATATAAAACAGAGATTTATTGATATGAAACAGGAAAAGAAAAACTACAACATTCTCATTGGCGTTGCGGCACTTATATGCATAGTGCTCACTGTATCGGCGGTGGGTTACATTGTGTCAAGGCCCAAGCCCTACGTGATACAGGGAGAGGCCGAGGCAGCGGAGTACCGCGTTTCCGGCAAAGTTCCGGGCCGAATAGAGGAATTCCGCGCCCAGGAAGGGCAATCGGTGCACAAGGGAGACACCCTGGTCATCATTGACTCCCCGGAAATCCGTTCCAAGATTGCCGAAGCCGCGGCAGCCAAAGCCGCGGCAACCGCACAGAAGGACAAGGCCTACAACGGCGCCCGCAGCGAACAAATCACCGGTGCCTATGAGATGTACCAGAAAGCCAAGGTTGGCGAAGACGTGATGAAGAAATCCTATGCAAGAATCAAGAGCCTCCATGACCAAAAGGTAGTCTCCGACCAGAAATACGACGAAGTCCTTGCGCAGTATAACGCCGCCAAGGCGACAACCCGAGCAGCCCGCAGCCAGTGGGAGATGGCGGTGAAAGGCGCACGCCAGGAAGACAAGGATGCCGCCGTCGCCCTTGTGGAAAGGGCCAATGCGGCGGTGGAGCTGGTCAATTCATACCTTGACGAAATCCGCCTCACAGCCCCCTGTGACGGTGTTGTGGCCGATATTTACCCCAAGGTTGGAGAACTCGTAGGCCAGGGCTCCCCCATCATGACCATAGAGGACCTCTCAGACATGTGGTTCACCTTCAACATCCGTGAAGACCGCCTCCACAACATGCAGAGCGGAGACAGGATTGAACTCAGCATCCCCGCCCTGGACGGCAGAAGGATATCGGCCACGGTATATTATATTGCGGCAAGGGAATCATACGCCACCTGGAAGGCCACGCGTGAGACGGGAGAGTTCGACACCCGCACCTTCGAGGTCCGCGCCCGCCCGGACTATCAGATTGCAGGGCTTCGTCCGGGGATGAGCGCAATCATGATCGTTGACACTGAAAGATGAAACAGCTTGTAAAAATAGTGCGGAGGGAGCTTCTCATCATTCTGAAGCGTCCGGTGTACATCCTTGCCTCGGTGGGGGTGCTCATAGTGAATGCCGTCTTCTACATCACGTTCATGAAGGACGGGCTTCCGCACGATCTCCCTATCGGCCTTGTTGACGAGGACCATAGTTCCACTTCCAGGACTTTTGCCCGGGAATTGGACGGCACCCAGCTGGGAAAGGTGGTGTACTATGACGACATCCACCTTGCAAGGGAGCACATGGAAACGGGGCGCATCACGTCTTTCATCGTGATTCCCAAAGGCTTCAATGCCGATATCCAGGCTTTCCGCCAGCCGCACATAAGCTATTACGTGAACTCCCTCTATTTTGTGGGAGGCGCGCTTGCATACAAGGACATCCTCACCATGGTGAACCTTACCAACGGAGCTGTCCAAAGGCAGGTGCTGCGGCTTAAAGGCATGAACGAGAGGGAGATAATGGGACGAATCCAGCCCATTGTACTGGACCAGCACCAGATAGGGAATCCGGCCGTGAACTATGGCGTGTACCTCAACGGAGTGCTGCTCCCGGGCGTGCTGGAGATGATTGTTATTCTCATCACCATCTACGCCGTAGGTTCAGAACTGAAGTACGGCACGTCCAAGCATCTACTGAAAACAGCCGGCGGTTCCGTGGAGATGGCCCTTCTGGGAAAGCTGCTTCCATACAACATCATTTTCACGGTGCTTGGAATAGCGCTTGAACTGCTCCTGTTCCACTGGCTCAAATACCCCCTCAAGGGACATATCGGCTGGATGTTCCTGGACATACTGCTCCTTGTGAGCGCATCCGAAGCCCTGGGGCTTTTCATAGTGGAGCTGTTCCCGGTACTGAGGCTGGCTATCAGTGTGGGAGCAATAATAAGCGTGCTGGGATTCTCCCTGGCTGGTTTCTCGCTCCCGGTGGAAGCCATGCCGCCGTATGTACAGGGGTTCAGCGCCGTTTTCCCCCTGAGGCATTATTATCTATTTCATGTCCAGGAGACAATCTGGGGAAGCGGCTTTGCCGGATGGTGGCAGGAGTCGGTACATCTGCTACTTTTCCTGTTCCTGCCGTTCACGCTTATCGGCAGGCTTGGACATGCATATAAATATCAGGACTATGAAAGGAATTAGCTACCTGGGCACCTGGATAAGGGACTGGTACAAAATATTTGTAAACGAACTCCGGCTCATCTTCTCGGACTCCGGTGTCATTGTGATCTTTTTTGTCGGAGGGCTGCTGTATCCGGTACTTTACAACCTCATTTACATGAACGGAACTGTGGACGAGATGGATGTGGCAGTGGTGGACAACTCCGGCGGCGCCTTCAGCAGACGCTTCATCCGAAAGGTGGACGCCACCAGGGAATGCAACATCCTCATGTTTGCGGCTTCCATGGAAGAGGCAAAAGAGATGATGCAGAAAGGGCTGGTGCACGGGATTATCTACATCCCGGAGGACTTTGACGCGCGCCTTGTCCGCGGAGAGCAGGGCATTATCTCCACCTATGCCGATATGTCCAGCTTCCTCTACTACAAGTGCCTCACCATGGGTGCCAGCCTCACGATGCTGGACGAGATGCACGAGATCCAGATGGAACGCTACCTTGCCTCAGGAATGGACGCACAGGCGGCATGGCAGGCCGTGCAACCGGTGCTGTCAGACGAGAGCATGCCTTACAACAAGCCCTTCTCATACACAATCTTCTTCATATCGGCCGCCCTCCTGCTTGTTATCCAGCAGACCATGTTCTACGGGTCATCGCTTCTTGCAGGCACGCTCAGGGAACAGAACAGGAGCTTCGCATCCATGTCTAAGGGCCTTCAGGGACTCGGAATAGGGAGGGTGCTGCTTGGCCGAGGAACGGCATACTTCTCCATCTACATGGTTACGGGGACGCTCATCGCGCTTCTAATTCCATGGCTGTTCCGACTTCCTCAACGCGGAGAATGGACGGACATAATGGTTCTCCTGGTGTTCTTTGTCATTGACTGCATTTTCTTCACCTTCACGTGGTCGTCTCTCATAACAAGGAGGGAAACTGTATTTGTCCTCTTCCTCAGCATATCTCCAATATGCCTGTTCCTTACCGGTTTCTCATGGCCGCAGACGGCAATTCCGCCTTTCTGGCAGTATGTGGGCTATATTTTTCCCTCCACCTTCGGGTGCCGGGCGTTCATCAACCTCAACACGGCAGGCGGCTCCCTCTCCCTGGTGGCCCCAGAGATAAAGGCCATGACAATCCAGACGGTTATATACTACGTCCTCTCCAGCATTTCCATCTTTATTGAGAACAAAGTTATAGCGAGGAAAGACAAGATAGAAAGCCTTAAGGACAAGGCACTTGAGCTTAGAGGAATTGACCCGGAAGAAGCCCGCAGGCTCATTGCAGGCGACTAAAAGAGCAGTCGGTAGCTCGTCGGGCTCATAACCCGGAGGTCGTTGGTTCGAGTCCAGCCTCCGCTACTACAGAAAAGCCGTCCTGTCCGGGGACGGCTCTTACTTGTCTCTTATTTGACCGGGAAGGTGAAATAGGTGTCGGGGAAGGGCTCGTCGCGGAGGGTGAAGTGCCACCATTCGCTTTCGATGGGCTTGAATCCGTGCCGGAGCATGGCCTGGCGCAGGATCATGCGGTTGGCGAACTGCCCGGCCGTAATGCTGCGGCCCGCGGGCGAAGAGGAATTGTCGCCGGTGTATTCCCCGGTGTCGGGATTGCCGCAGAAGTCGGGATGGCTTT
>CAMIYB010000006.1 GCA_946402945.1 uncultured Bacteroidales bacterium
CTCGCCGGGATAATAGAAGAAATCGTTGCCGGGCGCCCAGTGGACAGAGCGGTCGTCCGCGGCGCCGAGCACCGGATGCTCCCCGGAAGAAAAGGCCCCGTAATCCCTTGCGACATGGTTGGGGACAAAATCAATGAGGACCTTCAGGCCGGCGGCATGGGTCCGTTCCACCAGGGCGCGGAACTCCTCCATCCGGCGGGACGGGTCGTCGGCCAGATAGGGATTCACGTCGTAATAGTCCGTGATGGAATAGGGCGAGCCAGCCTCCCCTTTCACCCAGGACGGGTCGGACGGGGCGCAGCCGGCGGCGGCGCAGCGCGTGGCGTGGCGGATGATGCCGGTGTACCAGACATGGGTAAACCCCGCCTCTTTCAGATAATGCAGGGAGGCCCCGTCCACGCAGGAGAAGCGGCCGGCGCCATTGCGCCCGAGCGACCCTCCCGGGACGGGGTCTTCCCGGAGATTGCCCCAGAGGCGGGGCAGCATCTGGTAGATCAGCACCCTGGCCAAAACCTACCAGTTCAGGATCTTCTTGAAGTCGTATGCCTCCGGATCGGGGACATATTTCTTCGCCGCCTCATAGTCGGCGGGGGTGATGAAGTGGCAGAGATGGTTGAAGTAGTTCTGGGCGGTGCCGCCGTCGATGGCCACGCGGCGCGGCGGAATCTTGCCGTCGGCCTGCTGGAGGTCCTTCAGATAGAGCGGATGCACGCTGCCGGCGGTGTCGACATACACCATGCAGCCGGTCTCACCCTTGGAGAAGAGTTCATACACGCCCATGGCCAGTTCGGAGCAATAGGTCAGATCATAGGCGATCGGATCCTGGCAGCGGACATCGTAACCGATCTCCACGGGACGGGTCTTCACCTTCATGCCGAGGGCCTTGAACTTCTTGTCGAGGATATCGTTGAAGAGGACGGCCTTGGAGATCTTGCCGAGTTCGGGATGACCGTGCTCGTCATAGGTCATGCTGACGCCGGCGTTCTTGATCTCCTGCGGGTCGAGATCGTGGAACACCCCTTCGGCGACCACCACGGTACCGTAGCCGATGCCGAGGATCTTGCGCTTGACGATGGCGGAGAGGGCCAGGTTGACAATCTTGTCAAGGCTGATGGCCGTCTTGTTGAACATCTCGGGAATGATGGTCATCGGGCAGTGCGTCGCCTCGCCGATACCCAGGGCCAGGTGACCGGCGCTACGGCCCATAGCGCTGATAATAAGCCAGTTGCCGCTGGTGCGCGCATCCTCATAAACGGTGCGGGCCACATGGGCGCCTTCGTCCTTGGCGGAGTTGAAACCGAAGGTCGGGGCGTTGTCGGGCAGCGGAAGATCGTTGTCGATGGTCTTGGGAACGTGGATATTGCGGATGGGATAGTGCTTCGCTTCCAGGAACTTGGCGATCCGGTTGGCGGTGGAGGCGGTATCGTCGCCGCCCACGGTGACCAGGAGCTTGATGTTGTTGTCCTGGAAGAGGCCCAGGTTGAAATTGTTCTCAAAATCGGCGTCCGTGGGCTTGAAACGGCTCATCTGGAGATAGGAACCACCCCGGTTGAAATAGGCGTCCGCCTTGAAGAAATCGATGTCCTCGATACGGGGAGCCTTGCTGAAAAGGCCGCTGTAACCGCCGTGAAGGCCGATGACACGATAACCGTTGGAGAGGAAAGTCTTCGCCACGGAGAACACCACGGTGTTCATGCCCGGAGCCGGGCCGCCGCCGCACAGAATGATAATGGAATCTTTCATTGTATGGAAAAATTTAACAATTGGTTTCAATCATGCAAAAATAGCAATTTTTCGTGACAATCGCATACTTGGAATTATTTTCCGTTTTTTGAAGAAAAATACCTATATTTGTTGAATATTGCACGAATGTGCGTCAAGCAAGAGAAAAGTGGACAGAAAAGAGGCAGAAATACGCATCGCCGCCCTCCGGGATACGCTCCGGGAAAACAGCCGCCGCTACTACGTGGACAACGCGCCCACGATGAGCGACTATGAATACGACCAGTTGATGCATCAGCTGGAGGCGCTCGAGGCGGAATGGCCGGACCTGGCGACGGACGACTCCCCCACGCGGCGGGTCGGCAGTGACCTGGACGCCCCCCTGGGCGAGAATGCCGAACCGGGCATCCGCCGGGAATTCGCCCAGTACCCCCACCGCTACCCGATGCTGTCGCTCGGCAACACCTACTCCATCGCGGAGGTGGAGGACTTCGCCGCCCGGGCCGCCAAGACCCTGGACGAAGACTTCTCCTACAGTTGCGAACTCAAGTTTGACGGCACTGCCATCTGCCTGACCTACAGGGACGGACGCCTGGTCCGGGCCCTGACCCGCGGGGACGGCGTCGTCGGGGACGATGTCACGGACAATGTCCGCCACATCGACAACATCCCGCAGAAACTCTCCGGCAGCGGCTGGCCCCATGAGTTCGAAATCCGGGGGGAAATCCTCATGCCCTTCGCCTCTTTCGACCGTCTCAACGAACAGCGCCGCCGCGACGAGGACCCTCCCTTCGCCAATCCGCGCAACGCCGCGTCCGGTTCGCTCAAACTGCTGGACAGCGCGGAAGTCGGGCGCAGGGGCCTCTGGTGCACCCTGTACCACATTCCGGCCGAAAGCATCTCTTTCGACACACACCAGGCCGCCCTGGACGCCGCGGCCGCATGGGGCCTTCCGGTTTCCGAGCACAGGCGCATCTGCCGGAACATCGAGGAAATCGAGGCCTACATCAGCCACTGGGACACGGCCCGCAGGAGTCTCCCCTACGCCACGGACGGCATCGTCATCAAAATCAACGAACTGCGCTGCCAGCAGCGGCTCGGCTACACCGCCAAGTTCCCGCGCTGGGCGGTGGCCTATAAATTCAAGGCGGAAGAGGCCGTGACCCCGCTCCTCTCGATCGACTACCAGGTCGGCAGGACGGGCGCCGTGACCCCGGTCGCCAACCTCGCCCCCGTGCTCCTTTCGGGCACCATGGTCCGCAGGGCGACCCTCAACAACGCCGACCAGATGGCCCTCCTGGACATCCGGCTGGGCGACTGGGTGCATGTGGAAAAAGGCGGGGAGATCATTCCGAAGATTACCTCCGTGGAACTGTCCCGCCGCCCGGCGGACGCCCGCGTGCCCGAGTTCCCGAAACTTTGCCCCGACTGCGGGACGCCCCTGGTCAAAGAGGAGAATGAAGCCAAGTACTTCTGTCCCAATGCCGACGGCTGCCCGACCCAGATCAAGGGCAAACTGATCCATTTCATGGGCCGGAAGGCCATGAACATCCTCGCCGGCGACGCCACGGCCGACCAGCTCTACGCCCGCGGCCTGGTACGGACGCCGGCCGACCTCTACGACCTCCGCAAACGCGACCTGCTGACCCTCGAGGGCTGGAAAGACCGCAGCGCCGACCGCTTCCTCGAAAGTCTCCGGGCCTCCCTGCAGACCCCCTTCGACCATGTCCTCTTCGCCCTGGGCATCCGCTTCGTGGGCGAGACCACGGCCAAGGAACTGGCCGCCGCATTCGGCGACATCGACGCCCTGGCCGCCGCCTCGCAGGAGGAACTGCTCGCCGTCCCGGATGTCGGCGAAGTCATCGCCAGGAGCGTGTACGAGTGGTTCCGCAACCCTTCTCACCAGGTGGAAATCCAGCGGCTGAAGGCCGACGGCCTGCGTTTCAGCATGGAAGCGAAGACCGCCGCCTCGAATGCCCTGGAGGGCAAGACCATCGTCATCTCGGGCAATTTCTCCATCTCCCGCGACGAGATGAAGGCCCTCATCGAAGCCAACGGCGGCAAGAACAGTTCTTCGGTCAGCAGCAAGACTTCCTGGCTGCTGGCGGGCAGCAAGCCCGGGCCCGAGAAACTCAAGAAGGCCGCGGAACTCGGCGTAAGCGTGATTTCCGAGGCGGACCTCCGGGCCATGCTGCCGGACAGCGCCTCGCAGGAAGACCCGGGCGACGAAGAACCCAATCTGTTCAGCCTATGAGTTTCTTCCAGAATGTCATAGAGAAAATCAAAGTGGTCATCCGCTGGGTGTCCATGGTGATTAAGCGCATCACCAAGTTCATCACCCAGGACATCTGGTCGCTGAACACCGACGACCTTTCGCACCGGAAGGCCCGCCTGGTCCGGGACGGGAAAACCGTTCTCCTGCTGCTGAATACCTTCTCCGAACAGAAAATGGGTTTCCAGATAACGGCCCTGGCCTACCAGTCCATGATGGCCATCGTCCCGCTCCTGGCCATCGGCTTCTTCCTGACCGGCGGCCTGGGCCTGTCGGACAAATTCGCGGATTTCATCTATTCCACCCTCAAGGATGAACGGATGATCGACCTCCTGATCCGGGCGGCGGACAACATCCTCACGACGGCGGCCTCCGGCCTCTTCGGCTTCATCAGCATGCTCACCTTCCTGTGGATCGTCATCTGGCTGATGATTTCCGTCAGGAGGGTGTTCAACAATGCCTGGAAGGTCGAGCAGGAACGCAACTTCTGGAAGATGCTGGGCTTTGTCTTCGGCATCATCGTCCTGACGCCCTTCGTGCTGATCCTCTTCTTCTCGGGGACCGTGGTCTATTCCAACATCCTGAACCTGCTGCTGCCGGACGACATCGCCGCCCTCCAACACCTGAAATCCTTCCTGTCCTGGGCCATCTTCGCCGGCGTGGCCGTGCTGATCCTCTCCGTGATGTACAAATACATCCCCGGGACCCATGTCCATTACCGCCATGCGCTGAAAGCCGCCCTGGTGTCCGGCATCGCCTTCGCCGTCGTCCAGTATCTCTACCTGGAGACGCAGATGCTCGTCGGCAAGCAGAGCGCCATCTACGGCGTCCTGGCCGCCCTGCCGCTCTTTATGCTCTGGCTGAACCTGGCATGGACCCTCGTCATCTATGGCGTGGAACTTGCCTATTCCTTCCAGAACGTGGATCTGCAGGGAACGACCTCCGAACAACTGGACCGGCAGACGCAGGAAGCTATCCAGAAACGCAAACAGCAGAATACCATCTATTTCGACTCCCCTACCAGCAAGCGTCCATGAGTTTCTCCGAATTTACACCCGCCGACTACGAGGTCATCGCCCGTGACTACGCCCTCCTGAAAGAGGCCGCCCGGCGCAGATGTGCCTCGGAGGAAGAATTGCAGGTAGTCCAAAAGGCCTTCGACTTCGCCAACGAAGCCCACAAGAACGTACGTCGGCGCAGCGGGGAGCCCTATATCCTCCACCCGATTGCCGTGGCCAGCATCGTCGTGAGCGACATCGGCCTGGGCTACAAGTCCATTTCGGCCGCCCTGCTGCACGACGTCGTGGAAGACACCGACTACACGGTGGACGACATCCGCAAACTCTTCGGCGACAAGGTGGCCTCGCTGGTGGACGGGCTGACCAAGATCAAGAACGTCCTCGACAAACAGGCCAGCAACGACGAGGCCTATACCCGCAGCATTCAGGCCGAGAACTTCAAGCGCATCCTCCTGACCCTGGGCGACGATGTCCGCGTGGTGCTCATCAAACTGGCCGACCGCCTCCACAACTGCCGGACCATCGAATACATGCCGGAGTACAAACGGGACAAAATCCTCTCCGAGACCATGTTCATTTTCGTCCCGCTGGCCCACCGGCTCGGCCTGTACGAAATCAAATCGGAGATGGAAAACATCTGGCTGCGCTACAAGGAGCCGGATGCCTACGCCGAAATCTCCTCCCTGATCGACCGCAATCTCTCCGACAAGAAAAAGGAGATCGACCGTTTCGTCATTCCTGTGGAAGAGGCGCTCGGAAAGGCCGGATTCAAGTTCGAAATCCGCAAACGGGTCAAGACGCCCTACTCCGTCTGGCACAAGATGCAGACCAAGAACATCTCCTTCGAGGAGGTGTACGACCTCTATGCCATCCGCATCATCTTCACGCCGGATCCCGCCAGCGCGGAAAGCGAACGAGACCAGTGCTACCATGTATTCTCCATCATTACGGGCATCTACAAGTACAAGCCCGAACGGGTCAGGGACTGGGTCAAGCACCCCAAGAGCAACGGCTATGAGGCCCTCCACTGTACCCTGCTGAGCGACAACGGCGTATGGATCGAGGTCCAGATCCGCACCAAGCGCATGGACGACATCGCCGAAAAGGGAATCGCGGCCCACTGGGCCTACAAGAAGGACGGATACGTGAGCGAGAATGACAGCGAGATGGACAAGTGGCTGGACAAGGTCAAGGACATCCTCACGAATCCCGACGTGGGCGCCCTGGAACTGCTGGAAATCATCCATAACGACCTGGTCACCTCCGATATCGTGGTCTTCACCCCGAAAGGCGACCAGAAATCGGTCCAGAAGGGGGCCACGGCCCTGGACTTCGCCTACCAGATCCACACCGACATCGGCAACCAGGCCATCGCGGCCAAGGTGAACATGAAACTCGTCCCCCTGTCCTACGTGCTGCGCAGCGGCGACCAGGTGGAAATCATCACCGCCGAGGACGAGCATCCGAAGAAGGAATGGCTCCATTTCCTCCAGACCCGCCATGCCCGGGTCGCGGTCATGGATTATTTCCGGGCCGAACGGCCGGCCATGATCCAGTCCGGAAGAGAATACGTCCAGGAGCGATTCAAGGCCATGGGCATCCATGCGTCGGAGGGTCTCTTCCGCCGGATGGCCCTCCAGTTGGAAATCAGCAACGCGGACGAACTGTTCTTCCGCTTCAGCCTGGGCCTGATCCCCTTCGAGGCCATCGTGGACATGGCCGGACAGGCCCCCGCCCCGCAGGTGCGCAAGCGCTGGAATTTCCCCTGGTTCCGCAAGGAAACGGCCGAAAAGCCCAAATATGTCCTCGCCTCCTGCTGCAAGCCGATCGCCGGCGATCCCATCGTCGCTTTCAAGCAGCCGGACGGGACCATTACCGTCCACAAGAAAAGTTGCCCCGTGGCCGAGGGCATCGCCGCCAAGCACGGCGACTGGATCGTCATGCCACGGTGGGAGGAAGTTCAGGAGCAGGATTACCTGGTGCGCATCAGCATCCGGGGTACCGACCGCGTCGGACTCCTGAACGAAATCACGCGCTATATCTCCCTGGTGATGGGCGTCAACATCAAGAAACTGGTACTCGGCTCCGAGCAGGGCATCTTCGAGGGCTATATCGACCTCTACGTCCACGACAAGGAGGTCCTGACCACCCTGATGGGCAAAATTGCCGGCATCGGCGGCATCGAACGCGTAATGAGAACGGAATTATGATGAATGTGAAGCGATTCCTCTCCCGGTTCTTCCCGGTGATCCCGGTGGCCCTGGTCCTGGTCCCGCTGTTTTTCGGCGGCGGCTGCGCCAATACCACCACCCCGCCGACCGGAGGAAAGAAAGATACCATCCCGCCGGTCATCGTGGGGCTCAAGCCGCTGCCCGGCGCCGTCGGCGTGTCCCCGCACAAAACCCAGATTTACATCACCTTCGACGAATATGTGACCGTCAAGGACCCCAAGAGCATCTACCTGTCCCCGCCGCTGGAGAAAAACCCGCGCTACCGCATGCGCGGCAAGACGCTGATCGTCTATTTCGAATCCGACCTGGATTCCAACACCACCTACACCCTCGACCTGACCAATGCCGTCGCCGACAATAACGAGAGCAACATGTACCCGGGTTACACGCTGACCTTCTCCACCGGCGACCGCATCGATTCCATGGTGGTGACGGGCACCGTCCGCGACTGCAACACCCTCCAGCCCATCAAGGGCGCGACGGTCATGCTCTATAAGGACCTGGCCGACTCGGCCCTCTTCCTCCACCGGCCCGACGCGGCCGTCAAGACGGACGAGTGGGGCTTCTTCTCGCTGCGCAACATCGCCGACACCCTCTACCGGCTCTATGCCCTGGTGGACGACGGTGCCAACAACCTCTACGATCCCGAGAACGACAAGGTCGCCTTCCTCGACACCATCTTCCGTCCTACGATCGTGGTCAACGACACCTTGCCCGAACTCCTCAAATATGACATGAAGGACACGGTCAACTGCATGGCCCGCCGTTCCGAGCACGAACTCTACATCTTCCGGGAAAAGCCGACCAAACAGATGATCGTCAACAAGGAAAGGGTCGGCCTGCGAACGGCCTACCTCACCTTTATGGCGCCCAACGCCCAGATCGATTCCATCTGGGTGCGCGGCTTCCCCTCCCGGAAACTCATTCTCCAGTTCAATCTCCAGCGCGACAGCCTGGAACTCTGGATCAACGACCAGCGCAAACGCCTTCCCGATACGCTCCACACCTTCGTGGACTACCTCAAGACCGATTCCCTGGGGCAGTTGCAACCCTACACCGAACATCTGCGCCTGTCCAGCGAAAAGGTCAGGGCGGCCTCGAAGAGTTCGCGCCGCAACCTCAAGCACGAGGACACGACCTGTGTGGTGAAGGTCACGGCCGAGCCGGAGCGCGTGGAACAGTACGGTTTCGAATTCGAATTCCAGTATCCGCTCATCAACGAGCACTTCGACTCACTCAGGCTGATTTCCGTGAACCCGCGCCAGCAGGAAAGCGCGATGAAATTTACCGTGACGCGCGACTCCCTGAACCTGCGGCGCTACACGCTCATGCCCGTGGACAAACTCCAGAGCGGATATGAATATAAACTGAAGGTACCCTACCGCAAGTTCCGCGACGTCAACGGGTTCTACAACGACTCCTCCGAGGTGAAGGTCTCCCTGCCCAAGGATGACAAACTGAGCCGTCTGGACCTGGTCCTGAGCGAAGTCCACTACTACTATATCGTGGACCTTCTCAACGAGAAACGCGACCGCGTACTGCGGAGTTACCGCATTTCCTCCGACTGCACGCTTCCCTTCCCTTACCTGAAGGCAGGCAAATACTCCATCCGCATCACGGAAGACCGCAACAACAACGGTCTGGTGGATACGGGCAGCCTGCTGGAGCACCGGCAGCCGGAAAAGGTGAAATTCTACCGTCTCAAAGGCGGTTCCTACGTACTGGATATCAAGGAATCCACCGAACTGGAGCAGCCCATCGACATTGCCAAACTATTTGCAGACTGATGCGCAAGGCCCTCATACTGACGCTGCTGGCAGCCCTTTCGGCGGCCTTCTCCCTGCCCGCCCGGGGGCAGGAAAGGGTCGATACGCTCCAGTGGGTCACCACCCTCTCCGACGAATACCTGGATACGGTCAACGTCAAACGGTCCATTACCATCAACGACTATTCGATGATCGGGTTCTACTATGGTCCCTCCCTGAATTTCGTCGGCTTCAACCCGAGCAAGCACCGCGAGATGCTCGTCCGGCCGGTCAACTACGGCATCGTATGGACCCGTTACGGGAAGATGTTCGGCTACATGCCCTATTTCGGCATCCAGCTCAGCATCGGATACGGGCAGGACGGCTACCGGATCAAGGTTCCGAAGACCGGCTATCCGCAGGTGGTGGACGGCTACATCTCCGCCCGCTACGAATACCTGGAGGCGGCCGCCCAGGGCCACATGCACTTCGATATCGGCAACAATTTCAAGATCATGGGCGGCGTGGGCCTCTACGGCGGATACCGCCTCAGCATCGAAAGGGAGATCGCCGAGGGCTATGAACGGCATGTTTTCAATGTTACGGACGCCTACAAGCCCGAAAAACCGGAGAGCGGCAACTATGACTATGTGATCGCCAATCACCTTCACGACTTCTATCCCTTCGAATACCGCTGGGAATACGGCATCAAGGGCAGCCTGGGCTTCGGACTGATGTTCGACCCGGTGGAAATCCACTTTACGGCCATGCTCCGCTACGGTTTCGGCTCGCTGTACCAGCCCGACTACTACAGCAAGGAATACTACCGCTTCGCCTATCCGATCGACGTGCTCATCACGGCCGGTCTCCACTTCCAATTGACCAAGCGCCGGGGCAAAACCAGCAAACAACTTCGTCGGGAAGCCCGCGACCTGGTGTACGGCGTCGGCACCTCGGCCGCCAACAACAGCCAATTCGTCATCCATGAAAGTACTGACAGCCCAAGTCGGTAAGGTCCGCATCGGTCCGGACGGGCCGATCGTGATCCAGACCATGTGCAACACCCACACCTCGGATGTGGAAGCCACCGTGGCGCAATGCCGCCGCCTCGCACGGGCCGGGTCGCAACTGATCCGCATCACCTGCCCCGGACTGCAGGACGTGCCCGCGATGAAGGCCATCCGCGAGCGGCTCCGCGCCGAGGGCATCGACACCCCCCTGGTGGCGGACATCCACTTTTCCAGCGAAACGGCCATCGCCGTAGCCCCCTATGTGGAAAAGGTCCGCATCAACCCGGGCAATTTCCACAAAGACCACGCGGAGGCCTGCCGGCAGTTCTCCCGCCTGGTCACCGTGTGCAGGGAACATGGCACCGCCATCCGTATCGGCCTGAACCACGGCTCGCTGGGGTCGCGCATCACGGAACTCTACGGCAACACGCCCTACGCCATGGCACAGGCTGCGATGGAGTGGCTCCGGCTCTGCGCCGGCGAGGATTTCTTCAATGTGGTGGTCTCGCTCAAGTCCAGCAACACCCTCGTCATGGTGGAAGCCTACCGTCTGCTCCAGCAGCAGATGGAAGAAGAAGGCACCGTCTTTCCCCTGCATGTGGGCGTGACGGAGGCCGGCGGCGGCGACTCCGGGCGCATCAAATCCTGCGTGGGCATCTCCACCCTCCTGTCCGAAGGCATCGGACGGACGGTGCGCGTGTCGCTGACCGAAGACCCGGAGGACGAACTTCCGGTGGCCCGTTATCTGGCCGACCGTTACGACAAGAAACTGTTCTCCTCTCTCTGCAATCTTTCCCTCTCCGGCCGGGAAGCCGTGGCGACCTACGACGCGCCCTCCCGGGAGAAACTGCTGCTCGACGTCGCCTGCGACTTCGGCAAGCGGCTGTTGGACAGAGAATTGGACAACGTCGTCTTCCAAGGGACCTACCGCGAAGACGGAAAAGACATTTCCATCGGGGAAAGCGGGCTCGGGGCCTATCTGACGGACGAACTGCTGCAGGCGACCCGCCGCCGCTTCTACAAGCCCGAATACATCGCCTGTCCGGGCTGCGGCCGTACGATGTACGACCTCCAGGCGGCCTTCGAGGCCGTCAAGGCCCGAACCGGCCATCTGCGCGACGTGGTCATCGCCGTGATGGGCTGCATCGTCAACGGCCCCGGCGAAATGGCGGACGCCGACTGGGGCTACGTCGGCGAAGGCGGAGGCAAAGTCACCATCTACCGGGGGAAAACGCCCCTGCTGCGCCATGTCCCCGAAGCGGAAGCCGCCGACCGGCTGCTGGAACTGATCACCGAAAGCAAGAGGGAAAATCCTCCGGAATAAATAGGAAGAATAAGATATTATTCGTATCTTTGGTTCTGCATCATATTGTTCATATTAACTACATAATACTTAACTAAACCGTATCTCTTATGGCAAACAACATCTCCAGAAGAGCCTTCCTCAAAACGGGGACCGCAGCCGCCATCGGGCTGACGATGGCTCCTGAACGTGTTTTCGCCGCCCAGGCCGAAAAACATGAACCCCTGAAGCGCAAACTCAAGATTCTCGGCGTCGGCATCGGCGGCCGCGGGGCCGGCGACCTCCGCGAAATGGAAACCGAAGACATCATCGGTCTGTGCGACGTGGACTGGAAATACGCCGACCACGTATTCAAACGCTACCCCAACGCCAAGAAATACAAGGACTGGCGCGTCATGTTCGACGAACTCCTTGACGAGGCGGATGCCGTCATGGTGGCCACGGCCGACCATACCCACGCCATCATCGCCGCGACGGCCATCGCCGCCGGCAAACACGTCTATTGCGAAAAGCCCCTCACCCGCACGGTCTATGAGTCCCGCCTGCTGACCAAACTGGCCGCCAAGTACAAAGTGGCCACCCAGATGGGCAACCAGGGAGCCTCCGACCCGGGCGTCCGCCAGGTCTGCGAATGGATTTGGAACGGCGAAATCGGCGAGGTGACCCGCGTGGACGCCTTCACCGACCGTCCGATCTGGCCCCAGGGCCTGGAGCGTCCCGCCAAGGTGGAGAAAGTGCCCAAGACCCTCGACTGGGACTGCTTCATCGGCCCGGCGCCCTACCGTCCCTACAACTCGATCTATACGCCGTGGAATTTCCGCGGCTGGTGGGATTTCGGCACCGGCGCCCTCGGCGACATGGCCTGCCACATCCTCCATCCGGCCTTCAAGGCCCTCAAACTCGGCTACCCGACCAAGGTTCAGGGCAGTTCCACCGCCCTGCTGACCGACTCCTGCCCGAATGCGCAGAAGATCCGCTTCGTCTTCCCCGCCCGTGACAACATGCCGAAAGTGGCGATGCCCGAGGTGGTCGTCAACTGGTTCGACGGCGGCATCCTGCCCGACCGTCCGGAAGCCCTGACCATCGGCAAGAGCCTCAATGACGCCGGCGGCGGCCTGATTTTCTACGGCACGAAAGATATCCTCATCTGCGGTTGCTACGGCGTCCGCCCGTACCTGCTTTCCGGCCGCGTTCCGAAGTCCCCGAAGGTGCTGCGCGAAGTGACCGTCTCCCACCAGCAGGACTGGATCCGCGCCTGCAAGGAAGACCCGTCCTGGCGTACGCCGAGCGAGTCCGATTTCTCCATGGCCGGTCCCTTCAACGAGATGGTCACGATGGGCGTGCTCGCCGTGCGTCTGCAGAGCCTCAACCAGGAACTCGAGTGGGACGGCGAAAACATGCGTTTCACCAACATCCCGGCCGGTGCGACCATCCGTACGATGATCCACGACGGCTTCTCCATCACGGACGGTCATCCCACCTTCCAGAACACCTACACTGATCCGGTGGATGCCAACAAGTACGCCGAGGAACTTATCAAGCCGGTCTACCGCGACGGCTGGGTGCTCCCCGAAATGCCTGCATAAACCTTAAAGAAACCCCTTTCAGATATGAAAAAAATTCTGCTCATCGCTGCCAGCGCAGCACTGGTGCTGACCGCAGTCTCCTGCGACAACAGCAAGAAAAAGAAAAAAGCCGACGCGACGCCCGAATACACCATCGTCGACGCCCCCCAGGTGGACCTGGCCGAATTCCCGGTAGATGACGAGGGCTATATCGTCATCTTTGACGGCTCTTCCCTGAAGGGCTGGCGTGGCTACGGAAAGGAAGGTGTCCCTTCCCGCTGGACCATCGACGAAGGTGCCATCAAGTTCTCCGGCACCGGCTCCGGCGAGGCCCAGACCGGCGAAGGCGGCGACCTGATCTTCGCCCACAAGTTCAAGAACTTCGAACTCAGCCTCGAATGGAAAGTCTCCAAGGGCGGCAACTCCGGTATCTTCTACCTCGCCCGTGAGGTCCAGACCACCAAGGAGGACGGCACGCTCCAGTACGAGCCCATTTACATCTCTGCGCCTGAATATCAGGTACTTGACAACGCGAACCACCCGGATGCCAAACTCGGCAAGGACGGCAACCGCCAGTCCGCTTCGCTCTATGACATGATCCCGGCCGTTCCGCAGAACCAGAACCCCTTCGGCGAGTGGAACCAGGCGACGATCATGGTGTACAAGGGCACCGTGGTGCACGGCCAGAACGGCGCCAACGTCCTTGAATACCACCTCTGGACCCCGAAGTGGACCGAGATGCTCCAGGCCAGCAAATTCAGCAAAGAGGCCTGGCCGCTGGCTTTCGAACTGCTGAACAACTGCGGCGGCAACGAGCATGAGGGCTACATCGGTATCCAGGACCATGGAGACGATGTCTGGTACCGCAACATCCGCGTCAAGATTCTCGACTAAAGATATGAGAACGAAACTTTTAGCAATCGCAGGCGCCGCCCTTCTGGCGGCGTCCTGCGCTTCTGCACCGCAGAAAAAGGACCTGTGCATCCAGATGTATTCCGCCCGGAGCATCATCGGCGACCCCGCAGAGGGGAAAACCCCGTATGACGAGGTGCTGAAAGAGATGGCCGGGATGGGCTACACCGCCATCGAGGCCGCCGGCTACAGCGACGGCAAGTTCTACGGTGACGAACCCGCCGTCTTCAAGCAGAAGGTGGAAGCCGCCGGCATGGAGGTGCTCTCCTCCCATACGGCCCGCGGCCTTTCCGCGGAGGAAATCGCCTCCGGCGACCTCTCCGCCGCACTTGCATGGTGGGATAAGGCGATAGCCGACCACAAGGAGGCGGGGATGCAGTACATCGTAACGCCCTGGATCGGCCCGCAGGCCTCCCTGCACGACCTCCAGGTCCAGTGCGACTACCTCAACGCCGTGGGCGCGAAATGCGCCGAAGCGGGCATTCAGTACGGCTACCACAACCACGACTATGAGTTTGCGAAGGTCGAAGGACAGGTGATGTACGACTACATGCTCGCGCACACCGATCCGGAGAAGGTATTCTTCCAGATGGATGTCTATTGGGCCGTCATCGGCAACGCCTCGCCGGTGGAATACTTCCGCAAATATCCGGGCCGCTTCAAGATGCTCCACATCAAGGACGAGACCGAGATCGGCCAGAGCGGCATGGTGGGATTCGACGCCATTTTCCGCAACGCGGATGTGGCCGGGCTGGAAAACTTCGTGGTGGAAATCGAGCGCTACAGTTACGAGGACATCCGTCAGAGTTTCCGCGAGAGCGCCGAATATCTCCTCAACGCCGACTTCGTCGCTCCTACTTATAGTAAATAAATAGACAAAACAGGCTGTTTTGCCTGAAATGCTACTCCGGGAGATTTTTTATCCAGAGGGCGACGGAGGCGTCGGAAGGCATGCGCCAGTCGCCGCGGGGCGAGAGGGATACTGAACCGATCTTCGGTCCGTCCGGGAGGCAGGAGCGCTTGAACTGCTGGCTGAAGAAGCGCCAGCAGAACTTGCGGAGCCATTTTGTCAGTTCTTCTTCCGAATAAGCCTCTCCGAAAGCCTTCCGGGCAAGGAAAAGGACTTTCTCCGGGGCGAAACCGAAGCGGAAGAAATGATAGAGGAAGAAATCGTGCAACTCATACGGGCCCACGAGGTCTTCCGTCATCTGGACGATATTGCCCTGGGCGTCGGCCGGCGTAAGTTCCGGGCTGATGGGGGTATCGACGATGTCCAGGAGGATTTCCCGGACGCTGCGTTTCCCCGCGGCTGCGGCATCGAAACGATGGAGGGCCGCCCAGCGGACCAGGCTGCGGACCAGGGTCTTGGGAACGCCGGCATTGACCCCGTACATGGACATGTGGTCACCGTTGTAGGTGCACCAGCCCAGGGCCAGTTCGCTCAGGTCGCCGGTCCCGACCACAAGGCCGTTCTCCTGGTTCGCGATATCCATCAGTAACTGGGTGCGTTCACGCGCCTGGGCGTTTTCGTAGGTCGTATCGTGGACGGAAGGGTCGTGCCCGATATCCTTGAAATGTTGCTTAACGGCAGGTACGACGCTGATTTCCCGCTGCGTGATCCCCAGGGCATGCATCAGATCGACGGCATTGCGGTACGTGCGGTCCGTGGTGCCGAGCCCCGGCATGGTAACGCCGATGACCCGGGTCCGGTCCCATCCGAGCCGGTCGAAGGCGAGGACGGTTACCAGGAGGGCCAGGGTGCTGTCCAGACCGCCGGAGATCCCGATGACGGCCGTGCGGCATTGGATATGCTCCAGGCGGGAAAGCAGGCCGAGGACCTGTATGGAGGTGATTTCTTCCGCCCTGTCGTCCCGATCGGCCGCCTCCGGGGAGGGGACGAAAGGATGGGGCTCGACATGGCGCAGGAGCCTCTCCTCGAAATCCGTCGGGGCGGCTTCCCCCAGATCGGAGACCGTGTAGTCGGCAAAGGGGCCGCCCTGGTCGTGGAAGGTGTTCTGCTGCTGCCGGAGCGTGGAGAGTTTCTCCGCATCGACATCCGCCTCGATCAGGGAGTTCTCCCGGCTGAAACGCGGATTCTCGGCCAGCAGGGCGCCGTTTTCGTAGATGAGCGAAGAACCGGCGAACACCAGGTCCTGGGTCGATTCGCCATAGCCGCTGGAGGCATAGACATAGGCCGAGGCCGTCCGGTAAGACTGATTGGCTATCAGTTCCTTGCGATACGTATGCTTGGTCAGGACCTCGTTGCTCGCCGAGAGATTGACGATGATGCGGGCGCCGGCCATCGCATGGTAGGAGGACGGCGGGACGGGTGTCCAGAGATCTTCGCAGAGTTCGACGGCGAAGGGGACCTCCCCCACCGTGAAGATCTGGCAGGGACCGAAGGGGACGCGGGCACCGGCATAGACCACTTCCGAGCAGGCATCCCGGAAGGAGCCGCCGCTGGCGAACCAGCGCGTTTCGTAAAACTCATGGTAGCCGGGCAGATGGATTTTCGGGACGATGCCGAACACCTGGCCGTCGCGCAGGACGACGGCGCAGTTGTAGAGGCGGTCGTGCAGCCGCACGGGCGCACCGACCACGACGGTGACATATTTGCCTGTGGTGTAGGCGCAGAGGTCCAGGACGCCTTCCTCCGCGGCGCGGATCAGAAGGGACTGCCCGAAAAGGTCGCCGCAGGTGTAGCCCGTAATCGACAGTTCCGGAAAGGCCAGCAGCGACACGTCGTCGGCTTCCGCCCTGTCCACCAGCGTTTTGATCTGTTCGATGTTATACGAAACGTCGGCGACCTTCACCCGGGGGGAAGCCGCGCCGACGCGAATCAGTCCGTAGTTGTTGTCCATCTTGCAAACATTCTTTCCGCAAAGATGGTGAAAATTATTCAGATTCCGCTGCCTCCGCAAGGAGTTTCTCCAGGTCTTCGCGCAACATGTTGCCGTCGAGGGTGATTACAGCCGTTTCCGACCCGGAACCGGTGAGCATCATCAGGCTGCGGACGGTCTTTTCGTCGCCGACGGTAAAGAAGCGCGAGACCTCGCCGTCTTCCTTCACTTCCATCAGAAGTTCGGCCTTTCCCTTGCGGATCATCTTGTCGAAATCGTGACGCAGGTCGTTACCGATGGCGGGATCTTCGGTCTCAAGCATGTAGAATCCGGACAGGGAGCGGATAATCGAGGCGAAGTTCACCTCGTCCTCGCCGACCGCGACGTCGGGCAGTTTGCCGAAGAGGCGGAACATCGCCGGGGAGACGTAGATGGCGCTCACGCCCTTCCGGTCGGAAAACTTATTATAGAGGGAGAGCCCGTCCTGGGCCAAGGCGCTGACCGCCAGGGTCAGGGCGGCGAGCAGGGTGATGATCTTTTTCATTTTCTGTTGATTTTATCAAGGATGACAGACGGTTTTTCCAACTTTTCCTGTGCCTGGACAATCATGCGGGCGCCCGGGGTCATACCCTGGCGGACCCGGCCCAGTGCCGCCTCCACGGCGGCATAGGCCAGCGCGGGATCATCATAGGTATCCCGGGGCCGGGCGGGGCGCAGCAGCAGTCCGCCGGCGACAGCGGCCAGCAGGGCTGCGGCGGCTCCGGCCGCCCACAGCGGCCGGCGGGAGCGGCGTTCCGCCTGCTCCAGCCCGTCCAGGAGGCGGGCCGTCCGCTGCCCCAGGTCGCGGGGAACGGAGACTTCCTGATCCGAGGCAAGGGCCTCCAGGTCTTTCAGGTCAAGTTTTTCAATTTCCGTCTTTTCCATATCGTTTCCTAAGTGTTTTGCGGGCGTTGCTCAGCAGCACGCGCAGATGAAGGGTCGAGAGGCCCGTCCGCCGGGCAATCTCTCCGTATTCCAATCCTTCCAGGACCCGCAGCCGGAGCACTTCCCGCTGCCGGGACGGAAGGGATTCCATTTCAAGGCGGAGCCGCCCCATCTCGTCGCGGTCGATGGCCCGGCGGTCCGGTCCGGGCTCCGGATCCGGTACCGGGAGGCCTTCGGGCAGCGGAGCGGGACGGCGGGCGCGGGCGCGGATCCGGTCGAGGCAGAGATTTCGCATCAGGACAAGGGCATACGCCCGTGGCGAAGCGATGTCTCGGAGTTGCCTGCGCCGGGTCCAGAGTTTGACGTACAGGTCCTGGACGGCATCCTCGGCCTCGGCGGCGTCTCCCAGCAGGTGGAAGGCCAGCCGGTAAAGCCCGTCGGTGAGCGGAAGCCAGGTCTGCCGGAAATCTTCCATCAGCGCGCAGCGGCAAATTCAGCGATCTGTCCGGCCGAGAGGGTGCCGTAGAGGCAGATCAGCGTACTGGATTCCGGACAGAAGAGGACGACGTCCCGGATCATGTCCTCCCCTTTCTGTGTCCCGAACAGGCGGATGACTTCCCCGTCGGAGTCCTTTACCTCCATGAGTTTGTCCGCCTTCCGGAGCACCTTGGCGATATCCCGGTTGAAGGATTCCCGGACCTTGTCGTCGCAGCCTTCATACTCCACGATCACACATTTCCTGAGGCCGTCGAGCAGCCGGAGAGCGCTCATCGCATCGGGATCGCCGCCGGATGCGGCTTCCATGCGCACGGCGCTGCGGAGCAGGCCCAAGAGCAGTCCCCCCACGGGAACGACTTCAAATTCCGCTTCGTCGCTGTAGGAGCGGACCACCGCGGTGAGGCGGGTCCTGTTCACGCCGCGCTCCGCAGCGGAAAGCGGAAAGGCGAGCAGCACGGCAAGCAATATGATTCCTGTTCTTTTCATCACGACTATAAAGACGCTCCCGTCCGGAAAATGTTACAGTTTTTTTCAAAAATCGATGTTAGGAGTTCCGGCGATGAGGACGCGGGGGTGTTTCGATGCCGCAATTTAGCGATTTTAAGGCGGAATCCGATTGCAAATCCGCATTTTTCTTTCTAAATTTGCATTCGTATAGGCTGAAAAAGGCTTTGATATGCTCGAGAGTATCAAACAGGATATCGAACGACTTATCGCGCGCTTCGAGAGCGAGCGCCAGGAGCGGATGCGCCTGGAGGATGCGCTCTCGCAGAGCAAGGCCCGGAACGAGGCCTATCGCAAACAGATTACCGAACTGGAAAGAGAGGTGGACAATCTGAAACTGACCGGGGCCTTCACGGCTCCCGCCGGCGCTTCCGACGCCGCCCGGGAGAAGATTGACGGACTGATCCGGGAGATCGACAAATGCATCGCTCTCCTGCAAAGATAAAGGACGATGGCAAACGAGCAGAGAAAGATCAACGTCAAGATAGCGGACAGGGAATATGCCTTCTCCGCTCCTTCGCCGGAGCAGGAAGAACGGATCCGGCGGGCCGCTGACGTGCTCAATCGCCGGATTTCGGGCGTCCTGGCCCAGAATCCGGGGACGAACATGCTCAAGGTGCTGACCATCATCGCCCTGAACGAGATCAACTCCGGTCTTCGCCTGCAGGCCCAACTCAGCGGCATCCAGAAGGAAGCCGACGGCCTCAGGGATCAGATGGACACGTATCTGGACAATATTGAAGGAATTGCCGCCAGCACGAGAGGCTGAAAACAACACGTTCCCAGGAACCGGGTAACTCGCAGTGGGGATGGCAGGCCAAGGTGACCCTCCGGGGGATCTCCTGCATGCAGGGGACGTTGGATCCCTGAACCATCGCGGAGCCCAAATCTTATTTTTAAGATTTTTCTGACCTGTGGCTGACGGCTTTTCCGACTTTCCGGCCGGCAGTCTCCCCCATGGATGCTGCCGGCTTTTTATGAAAAGAACGTAAACCAAATATATATACCGTTATGGACATCATTTCATTGTTGGTAGGAGCCGTGGCAGGGGCCGTCATCGCCCTGGCTATCTACATACTGGTCCGCAAAGCTATTCTTAAGGGCCGGAAAGACGACATCATCAAGAAGGCGGAGTTGGAAGGCGAAAGCATCAAGCAGGAGAAGATCCTGCAGGCCAAGGAAAAGGTCATCCAGCTCAAAGCCGAGCACGAGCAGCAGGTCAACCAGCGCAACAACCAACTCAAAGAGGCGGAAATCCGCATCAAGCAGAAGGAGAACAACCTCAACCAGAACAACGAGAACCTCCAGCGCAAACTGCGCGAGGCCGACGCCCTCAAGGCCGGCCTGGCCAGCCAGCGGGAAGCCCTGGACCACAAGGCGGAGGAGTATGATCGGCTCCGGAACGAGGCCAACCGCCAGATCGAGAGCATTGCCGGCATGAGCGCCGCCGAGGCCAAGAACATTCTCATGGAGAACATGAAGGCGGAGGCCCGCACCGAAGCCCAGGCCTACATCAACGACACCATGGACGAAGCCCGGCTCAATGCCGCACGCGAGGCCAAGCGCATCGTCATCACCACCATCCAGCGCACCGCGACGGAAACGGCCATCGAAAATGCCGTGACCACCTTCCCGATCGACAGCGACGAGATCAAGGGCCGCATTATCGGCCGGGAAGGCCGCAACATCCGCGCCCTGGAGGCCGCGACCGGCGTCGAGATCGTCGTGGACGATACCCCTGACGCCATTCTCCTGTCGGCTTTCGACCCGGTCCGCCGCGAAGTGGCCCGCCTGGCCCTCCACCAGTTGGTCGTGGACGGGCGCATCCACCCGGCCCGCATCGAGGAAGTGGTCACCAAGGTCCAGAAGCAACTGGAAGAGGAAATCCTCGAAACCGGCAAGCGTACCTGCATCGACCTCGGTATCCACGGGATGAACATCGAACTGGTCCGTATGATCGGCCGCATGAAATACCGTTCCTCCTACGGCCAGAACCTCCTGCAGCACTCGCGCGAAGTGGCCAACATCTGCTCGATCATGGCCTCCGAACTGGGTCTGAACCCGAAACTGGCCAAGCGGGCCGGTCTGCTCCACGACATCGGCAAGGTCTCCGAAGAGGAGCCGGATCTCCCGCACGCCATCCTGGGCATGCATCTGGCCGAGCAATACAAGGAGAAGCCGGAAATCTGCAACGCAATCGGCGCTCACCACGAAGAGGTGGAGATGACCTCCATCATCGCCCCCATCGTCCTGGTCGGCGACGCCATCTCCGGCGCCCGCCCGGGTGCCCGCCGCGAGGTCATCGAATCCTACATCAAACGCCTCAAGGGCATGGAAGACCTGGCCGCGGCCTATCCGGGCGTGACCAAGAGCTATGCCATCCAGGCCGGCCGCGAACTGCGCGTGATCGTCGGCGCCGAATCCGTCTCCGACGAACAGGCGGCTACCCTCTCGGCTGAAATCGCCCAGAAGATCCAGAACGAGATGACCTACCCGGGCCAGGTGAAAATCACCGTCATCCGGGAGACCCGTTCCGTCGCCTACGCCAAATAAACGATGCGCAAGTCCCTCTATAGCATGGTGGCGGCACTCCTCCTGGGGAGTGTTGCCCTTTTTGCCCAGCCCAGCGTCTCCTGGACCATCTCGAGCCGCCCGGCGGAAGAGGGATACGAAGAAATCGTCCTGCGGGGCGTGCTCTCCCCCGGGCTGCACACCTATGGCGCCGGGCATGCCTTCTCCGCTCCGGAACTGGTCCTCACCCCTGCCGATGCGGCTGTCGGCCCCCTGTATAACATCGGCACGCCGCAGGTACGGGACGGAGAGGAGGTCTTCGAAGAGGAAGTGGTCCTCGGGCAGAAGGTTCGCGCCGGCGTCGGGCCCATCCAAGGCGAAATCACCTGGCAGGCCTGCGACGAACAAACTTGTTACTTGCCTGAACATAAATGTTTCACCCTGGATCCTGACGGGGCCGCAGAGGACGCCCCGCAGGAGGAGCCTGCGCCCGAAAAACAGGGCGAGAAGGGGCTCTGGGGCCTGATTATCGAGGCCATCCTATGGGGCTTCGCCATGCTGCTGACGCCCTGCGTCTTCCCCATGGTGCCCATGACCATCTCCTTCTTCGTCAAGGGCTCCGACAAGCCGGCCGCGGGGCGGTTCAAGGCCTTCATGTACGGCCTGTTCATCGTCCTGCTCTACACGGTCCCGATCAGCGTCATCATCGGACTGACCCGGCTGCTGGGCGGCGACGCGGTCACGGCGGACATCTTCAACTGGCTGGCCACCCACTGGCTTCCCAACCTGCTTTTCTTCCTGATCTTCATGGTCTTCGCCGCCTCCTTCTTCGGGGCGTTCGAAATCACCCTCCCCGCCTCCCTGGTCAACCGGAGCGACAGGGAAAGCGGCCGCGCCGGGCTGGCCGGGGTCTTCTTCATGGCCCTGACCCTGGTGCTCGTCTCCTTCTCCTGCACCGGTCCTATCGTCGGCACGGTACTCATCAAGTCCACCCGGGGCGAATTCTGGACTCCGATGGTCACGATGCTGGCCTTTTCCGTGGCTTTCGCCCTCCCCTTCACCCTGCTGGCCCTCTTCCCTTCCCTGCTGAAGAAACTCCGCAGCGGCAGTTGGCTGGGCAGCGTCAAGGTCGTGCTGGGCTTCATCGAACTGGCCCTCGGCCTGAAATTCCTCAGCGTGGCCGACCAGACCTACCACTGGGGCATTCTCGACCGGGAAGTGTACCTGGCCCTGTGGATTGTGATCTTCTCCCTGCTGGGCTTCTATCTGCTCGGCAAAATCCGTTTTGCCCAGGACGAAAAGGTGGAACACATCGGCCTGCCGCGCCTGACCCTGTCCATTGCCGTTTTCGCCTTTGTCGTCTATCTGATTCCCGGCATGTGGGGCGCTCCGCTGAAAGCCCTTTCCGGCTATCTCCCGCCGCTGGAGACCCAGGACTTCGTTCTGGACCGCGTCGCCGGTCCCGCCGGAGAAAATCCGACTGTGGATTATGGACGGAAATACGGCCTGAAAACGCCCCTGGGCCTGCCCGGCTTCTTCACCCTGGAGGAAGGATTCGCCGCGTCCCGCCAGAGCGGAAAACCGGTTTTCGTGGACGTCTCCGGCCATGGATGCGTCAATTGCCGCGAGATGGAAAGCCGCGTATGGAGCGACCCGCGGGTTAAAGAGCGTCTCCGGGAGGAATTCGTGCTGGTGACCCTCTACACCGACGACAAGACCCGGCTCCGCGAAGAAGACTGGGTGCGGGGCGAGGGCGGAAAAGTGTTCAAGGACATCGGCCGCGCCAACGCCTTCGAGGTCCGCAGCCGTTTCGGCATCAACGCCCAGCCCAACTATTTGATTCTCAACGCCGACGGAGAGGTCCTCGCAGGGCCCCGCGGCTATGATCTCGACATCGAAGGATTCCTCCGTTTCCTGGATTCCGGGCTCCGGCCTTAAAGCATCAGCATCGGGGAGGGTTCCCGGCGCGAGAGTGTGCGCAGGTGAACGGATCCCGGCTCGACCCCCAGGTCCGCAAGGGCCCGGGCGGCGGAGTCATAGGCCAGTTTCGGCGTATTGTTGTTGTCGCTCAGATGGCAGAGGAAGAGATTCCGCAGGCCCGGATGCCAGAAGCTGCGGATGGCATCGGCGCACTGGTCGTTGCTCAGATGTCCGTGGCCCTGGCAGATCCGCATCTTCAGGTCATGCGGATAGGACCCGCCCATGAGCATATCCACGTCGTAATTGGATTCGATCACCACCGTATCAGCCTGACGCGCCCAGGAAAGGGCTTCCGGCGTCATGCGTCCGATGTCCGTCATGAGGACGAAACGGTGGTCCTCCGCGGCGATGGCATAGCCGACGGTCTGCGTGGCATCGTGCGGGACTTCGAAATAGCGGACGCGGAAAGGACCGACCTGGTTCCAGGCGCCCTCCTCGAGATAACGGCGGCAGGCCTGGATATACTCGGACTGCATGGCCCAGGAGTGGGTAAAGAGATAGGGGGTCGCGAAAACCGGCTTGTTCAGGCGCTTGCAGTAGGAAGCCAGATTCCGGATATGGTCCATATGGTCGTGCGTAAGCAGGATGGCGGAAAACGACCCGTAGTCGAGGCCGTTGTCGGCGAGGACCTTCTTGAGGGTCCTCAGCCCGACCCCGGCATCGATCAGGATGGCCTCTCCCCCGGATTCCAGATAATAACAGTTTCCGCTGCTGCCGGAAAGCAGGCTCTGCATACGCATCATTGGACCGTCTCCTCCTCGCAATAACGTTTGATGACGCCGTAGGCATCTCCGACGCCGAGTTCGCCGGCATGTGAGAGGTCGATACAACCCTTCTCCTTGTCCTTCAGATAGATCAGGACCAGGCCGCGGTTGTAGTAGGCGTCACCCATATAGGGATACAGTTCGATGGCACGGGAATAACTGTCGATGGCCTCCACCAGTTTGGAGGACAGGCAATAGAGATTACCCAGATTAAACTGGATGTAGGGCAGGTCACCGACGGCCAGGGCCGCGGCAATCATGTCGTTGAGAGCCTCGGAATAGTCGTAGGAGCGCATCACCTGGTCCTTGACCCTTGCGCGGGCCGTGCCGGCGTCATCCATGCTCAGGGTCTGGACATTGGTCTCGATGGAGGCGATGAAATCGATCATTTCCGCCCGGAGGACGCCCCGGTTCATCAAGTAGAATGCCTGGTAGAGTTGCTCATATTTGTCGGACTGGAGCGCATCCGCCGCCTTGTCATAGTAGTTCAGGGCGGAATTGAACTGGCGTCCGCCAATCTCCCAGAGGGCGCGCAGAAAGTCCATCTGGGCTTCGGAAGCCCGCCGCCGCCCGTCGCCCGCCCCGAAGAGCACATCCTCATACGCGGCCGGGGCGACCGAGAGCGAATCGCTGTTGGTGATGGTCACGGGCACGGGTGCCGAGGCGATGAAGCGGTCCACCAAAGGGTTGTCGTAGCGGTAACGCAGGGCGTAGGAGACATTGCCGGGCGCATCGCTCAGGACAAACTTGTACATCGGCCGGAGCCGGATGTCGATATCACGGTGCTGGAGCAGTTCGTCGTCGAAATCCTTCTTGGCGAAATCGGCATCCAGCGCAATCAGGCTGTTGTATTTACGGGTCGTATCGGCAAAGGAGGCGCCGCCCGAGGAGGCCGTCCGGTATTCGCGAACCTTCTGACGGGCGGTTTCATAGTCCCGGACGGCCTGGCGGCGCCGTCCCAGCCGCGTCAGCACGAAAGAACGGGCCATGTAGGCCTTGGCGAAATCGGGATACAGTTCGATAGCCCTGTCCAGGTCCTCTTCGGCGTCCTGCCAGCGCTCCATCTGGATAAAATAGGAGGCCCGGTTGTAATAGGCCAGCACGTTGCGCGGATTGATGCCGATGACCCTGTCCATGTCGGAGAGCGCTTCCTCGAAATTGCCCAGTTGCGCATGGATGAGACTGCGGTTGTAGAGGGTCAGGGCATTGCCCGGTTCCTCGCGCAGAACGCGGTCCAGGTCGGCCATGGCGCCGTTGTAGTCTTTGTCTTCATAGCGCATCAGGGCGCGGTTGAAAAAGGCGAAGGTGCTGGTCGAGTCGAGGCTGATGGCCTTGTCCAGATCCGCGAGGGCGTCCCCGGTCCGGCCCATCGTGAAGAGCAGGCGGCCGCGCCGGATATAGCCTTCCGGCTCGTAGCGGTCCAGGGAAATGGCCTTGTCATAATCCTCCATCGCCCGGGTGGTATCCGCCAGGAAAAGGTAACTGGCGCCCCGGTTCAGATAGGCCGACGGGTCCTTGGGTTCCTTGCGGATATAGCGGTTGAAATCGGCGACGGCCTTGTCGAACTGCTGCGAGAGGAAATAGGTAACCCCGCGGGAGAAATAGAGTCCGTTGAGTCCCGGCCGCAGGGAAATCGCGGTCTGAAGGTCCTCCAGGGCCTTGTCATACTCGCCGAAGCGGCTCTCGGTAATGGCCTTGTAGTGGTAGGCGGACGTGTAGACAGGATTCAGCCGGACGGCCCGCGTGAAGTCCCGCCGCGCCCCGCGTACGTCGCCCAGATTGTACTTCGCGACCCCGCGGAAAAAGAAGGCCTTGTAGTCGGTGGTATCCAGACGGGTCAGGACATTGAGTTCCTCGATGGAACGGGCGTATTTCCCGTCCGAGAGGGACTGGATGCCGCGGAAGAGGAAGGCATCCTTGTCGTACTGCGCCCGGGCCGGGGCTCCTGCAAACAGGAGAACCAGCATGGGTATCAGGTATTTGACCGAAAGTTTCAACCTTTGCAAGATTATTACTAACTTTGTCTGGATTCTTGCAAAGATAACCATAATTGTGCCCAAACCTTTGAAAACGGCAAAAAAAATCACGCTTGCCCTCCTGCTGCTCCTCCCCGTCTTCCCGGCGGCGGAGGCAAAAGTGGTGAAAGTGGTCGGCAGCGAGGTCACCCACGGGACGATCAGCGAAGCCCGCCTGCGCCGCCAGGTGGAGTTTCTCGCCGACGATCTTTGCGAAGGCCGGGCGACCGGCAGCAAAGGGGCCTGTGAAGCCGCTTTCTGGGTCATGCGTCATTTCAAGCGGCTGGGACTGCTGGCCCCGGGCGGCCGTTACAACCACAGTTTCATCGCGCCGGGCGGCCGCATCGGCCGGAATCTGATCGGTATCCTCCCCGGCTCGGGACGGGCCGGAAAACACAGTTACATCATCCTGGCGGCGCACTACGACGGGCTTGGAACGCTGGACGGACGCCTTTTCCCGGGAGCGGACAGCAATGCCTCCGGCGTCGTGGCCATGCTCGGGGTCGCGGACATGCTCCGCAGCATGAACCGCTTCGGGAAAATGTACGGACGCAGCATCCTGCTGGTGGCCCTGGACGGCAAGAACGCAGGCATGTCCGGCGCAGACTACCTCTGGCGGATGCTGAGCCGGGGCGATCTGACCGATCCCCGCACCGGCCTTCCCATCAAAGCCGAAGACGTGGGCCTGATGGTCAACATCGACCAGATCGGCAGCACGCTCAGCCCCCTCAAATCGGGCCGCAAGGACTATCTGATCCAACTGACGGAAGGCAGCGCCGACTTCTACCGCTCCGCCTTCACCCAGGCCAACAAGAAATACGGCATCGGCCTCGACCTGTGCTACGACTACTACGGCAGCGTCGATTTCACCCATCTCTTCTTCCGGCGGGTCAGCGAGCAGAGGGTCTTCCTTGAGAACGGGATCCCTTCCGTCATGTTCACCTCCGGCATCACGATGAACAACAACAAACCCGCGGACACGGCGGCCTCGCTGGACTATTCTGTCCTCAAAAGGAGAATCTGGCTGATTTTCCATTGGCTGGAAAGGATAATTTAGTTATATTTGCCATCTATGAAACAATTCTGGCATGTCCTGAGACGGTACGTCTCTCCCTATAAGGGCTATCTGGCAAGTTCGGTCGCCCTCAATATCCTGTCGGCGGTCTTCAATATCTTTTCCTTCGCGCTGATCGTCCCCGTGCTGCAGATCCTGTTCAAGATCAACCAGCAGGTCTATACCTTCATCCCCTGGGACGCGGTGGACGTCTCTTTCAAGGACAAAGCCCTCAACAATGCCTATTTCTGGGTGACCCAGATGATGGACAGCGCAGGACCTTCGAGGACCCTGCTCCTGCTCTGCGTTTTCCTGATCATCCTCACCTTCATCAAGACCGCCTGCTACTTCGGGGCGGCCGCCGTGATGATCCCGATCCGGACCGGCGTCCTGCGCGACATCCGGATGCAACTCTACAACAAGCTCCTCAACCTGCCGATCGGCTATTTCTCCCAGGAGCGGAAAGGCGACCTGATCGCCCGCATGACCGGCGATGTCAGCGAGGTGGAGAATTCCATCATGAGCACCCTCGACATGCTCATCAAGAACCCGATCCTGATCCTCTTCTATTTCGGGACCCTGATCGCCATCAGTTGGAAACTGACGCTCTTCACCCTGCTCGTCGCTCCGGCCCTGGGCTGGATCATGGGCGTGATCGGGCGTACGCTCAAGCGGGAGTCCCTGGCCACGCAGGTCCTGTGGAGCGACACGATGAACCAGGTGGAGGAGACCTTGGGAGGCCTTCGCGTCATCAAAGCCTTCGTGGCCGAGCGGAAGATGTCCGGCCGCTTCTCCGACGTCACCATGGCCCTTCGCCGCAAGAGCGGCAGCGTCGCCACGCGGCAGGCCCTCGCCCATCCGGTGAGCGAATTCCTCGGAACGGGCCTGATCGCCATCGTACTCTGGTTCGGCGGCACGCTGATTCTCGGGGAACATGCCGCCATCGACGCTTCCATCTTCATCTACTACATGGTGATCCTCTACAGCATCATCAACCCGCTGAAGGACCTCGCCCGTGCCAGTTACAGCATTCCCAGGGGACTTGCCTCGATGGAGCGTATCGACAAGATACTCAATGCCCCGGATACCATCACGGAAGCGCCGGACGCCGCCGACTGCGGCGAGTTCCGGGAGAGCATCGTCCTCGACCACGTCCGCTTCCGCTATGAAGACGGAAAGACCGTCCTGAAGGACGTCAGTCTGGAGATCCCCAAGGGTAAAACCATCGCTATCGTCGGCGAGTCGGGCGCGGGCAAGACCACGCTCGTGGACATGATTCCCCGCTTCTACGACGTCACCTCCGGGGCCATCCGCATCGACGGCGTGGACGTCCGGCATCTGACCAAGGCGAGCCTGCGCAGCATGATGGGCTATGTGAACCAGGAGCCCATCCTCTTCAACGACACGATTTTCAACAACATCGCCTTCGGCGTGGAAGGCGCGACCATGGAACAGGTGGTGGAGGCGGCCAAGATTGCAAACGCCCACGACTTCATCATGGAAAAGGAAGAGGGCTACCAGACCAACATCGGTGACCGGGGGATGAAACTCTCCGGCGGCCAGCGCCAGCGCCTCTCCATCGCCCGGGCCATCCTCAAGAACCCGCCCATCCTGATCCTGGACGAGGCCACCGCATCGCTCGACACTGAATCCGAGCGCCTGGTCCAGGAGGCCCTGGACCGGCTGATGTCGTCCCGGACCACCATCGCCATCGCCCACCGCCTTTCGACCATCAAGAATTCCGACGAGATCATCGTGATGCAGGAAGGTGAAATCGTCGAGCGCGGCACGCACGAACAGTTGCTCGCCCTGGGCGGTTATTACAAGAAACTCAACGATATGCAGAGCCTATGACCCGGAAAGCCACCACCCTCGCCCTGATCTTCCGGATCCTCTTCGTCGTCTATCTCCTGGCGATACTTTACCTGTGTTTCGGCCACTTCGACCATCTTCCGAAGGTGGCGAGAACCATCCTGGGCATCGAGACGGACAAAGTGGTCCATTTCCTGATGTTCCTCCCCTTCCCGGTGCTCTCCTTCCTGGCCTGGGGCCGCTCGACGGCCACGCCCTGGCAGTCCCTGCTGCTTTCACTCGGGCTCTTCCTCGCGGGGGCCCTCATCGCCGCCGCCACCGAACTCGGCCAGCGGCTGACCCCCTACCGCAGCGGCGACCCGCTGGATTTCCGGGCCGACCTCCTGGCCCTGGCCGCCGGTGCGCTCATCGTTTTGATCATAGACCTTTCCAAGCAGTTCCGGCGATGAAAAGAAGCCTTTTCCTCCTCTGCCTGCTCCTCAGCCTTGGAGCCGGCGCACAGTCCCGTTACATCCGCGACCTCAAGCCGGCGATGGATTCGATTTCCACGCTGATGAAGGAAAGGACGACCGTCTCCGCCGCGCTCCAACTCAAGAATGTCATGGTCCGTGACAAGGAACTGGACCTCTACTTCACGGAAACGATGATGGATTTCCCCTGGCGGACCCGGGACATCGAGTGGTTCCGGAAGGAACTCAAGGCGCAACTGCCCGCCAGCGTCAAAAACATGACGCTCGGACGCATTTTCGCCAAGGGCGTGGAACTCGAGGAACTGGCCATGCCGGCGCTTTCCTCCGACGGCCGCCCGGTCAAGTCGGAATTCGCCCGCAGCGACCCCAAGGGGGCCCGGCTGGTGCGCCGTGTCGGCGAGATCAAATATCCCAAAGGCATGACAGGGCGTCACATCGCCCTCTGGCAGAGCCACGGCCGCTACTATGAAAACGGATCCAGCCGCTGGCAGTGGCAGCGCTCGCAGAACTTCATGACCACCGAGGACATGCTCACCCAGAGTTTCGTCCTCCCCTTTCTCATTCCCATGCTGGAGAATGCCGGCGCGGTGGTGATGACCCCGCGCGAGCGGGATACCCAGCGAAACGAATCGGTGTGTGACAATGACCCCGCCTTTTCGGACCCCCGTCCCGAGAGCGTGCGCACCCGCGGCTCCTATGCGGAAACAGGCAGTTGGAAAAGCGCAGGGACCGGCTTTGCCGATGCCCGCCTGTACTACCACGACCTGCAGAATCCCTTCCGGATGGGAACGGCCCGGCAGGCCGAATGCGCCCGCAAGGCGACGGCCACCGTCACTTGGACCGCCGACATCCCCCAGGACGGGGAATATGCCGTCTATATCTCCTACAAAACGCTTCCCAAGAGCACGGAGGCCGCCCGTTACAGCGTCCGCCACCAGGGCGGCACGACGCGCTTTATCGTCAACCAGCGGATGGGCGGCGGCACCTGGATCTACCTCGGGACCTTCCCCTTTACGGCCGGGAAGGAGGGCTGCGTGACCCTCGACAACGGCGTTCCCGCCGACGTGAAATTCAAGGAAGGGACGGTCGTCACGGCCGATGCCGTGCGCTTCGGAGGCGGCATGGGAAAGGTGGTCCGCGGCGAGGACGAGGAACTTTCCGGCATGCCCGCCTACATGGAAGGAGCCATGTACAGCATGCAGTGGGCCGGCGTGGATTCAACCATCCTGAGCGCTCACACGGGCGACTACACCAACGATTACGCCTCCCGCGGCGCCTGGGTCTCCCGCCTGGCCGGCGGATCCTGGGCCAATCCCAAGGAGGCGGGACTCGGCATTCCCGTCGATCTGTCCCTGGCCTTCCATACCGATGCGGGCGTAACGCCCAACGACTCCATCGTGGGCACCCTGGCCATCTACACCCTCAAGTGCGAAAACAGCCGGACGCTCCCCGAAGGCACCGACAGGATGATCTGCCGGGAATACACCGACCGCGTCCAGAGCCAGATCGTGCGCGACCTGCGGGCGAAATGGAACCCGGATTGGTCCCGCCGCGGCACCTGGGACCGTTCCTACAGCGAAAGCCGCACGACCGGCGTTCCCGGGATGCTGCTCGAACTGCTTTCCCACCAGAATTTCGCCGACATGAAATACGCCCTCGACCCGCAGTTCCGCTTCGACGTGGCCCGTTCGGTCTATAAGGGCATGCTCAAATTCATGAGCAGCCGCTACGGCGTCTCCTATGTCGTACAGCCCCTTCCCGTCCATGATTTCGCCGCGCAGGTGGACGGAGAGAAGGTGCTGCTGAGTTGGAAAGCCACCGAAGACCCGCTGGAAAAGACCGCCGCCCCCAAGGGCTTCCTCCTGCAGACGCGCACCGACGACGGGGCCTTCGACGAAGGGATTGCCATCAAGCCCTCGCACAAGGAGGGACGCTACACCTTCGAAGTGGAACTCCCCGCCTGGCATGTCGTCTCCTACCGGATCATCGCCTACAACGACGGCGGCTGCAGTTTCCCCTCCGAAGTCCTGGCCGCCGGCCGCGGGAACGGGAAGGAAGTGCTGGTTGTCAACAACTTCACCCGCCTCGCCCCGCCCGCCTGGTTCGACACCCCGGACTTTGCCGGATTCGACCGCAGGACCGATGCTGGCGTGGCCTACGGGAAGGACATCACTTTCGTCGGGGAACAATTCGACTATCAGCGGGTTTCGCCCTGGCAGAACAATTTCAACGGCGGTTTCGGCGCCTGCTATGACGACCAGGCTGGCCTCCAGGCCGCGGGCAACACCTTCGACTTCGTCGCCCGCCACGGACGGTCCCTGCTCGCCGCGGGATACACTTTCTCCTCCGCCTCCGTCGAGGCCTTTACAGACGGCTCCTGCAACAGGGGCTGGGCACTGGACCTGATCTGCGGGAAGCAACTCTCCACCCCGACCGGCCATGGCGCGGCGGAGGCCCGTTTCCGCGTTTTTCCCGACTCGCTCCAGGCCGCCCTGGGCCGTTTCGCCCAGGCCGGCGGCCACCTGCTCGTATCCGGTTCCCGCATCGCCTCCGACCTGTGGGACAACATCTACCCGGTGTGCCGCGACAGCGCTTATGCCGCCCGCGGGCAGGAATTCGCCCGCTCGGTCCTGGGCTACAAACTCCTGACGGGTCATGCGGGCCGCTCCGGGAAAGTCCGCCCCATGCGCGGTAAACTGCCCGCCGCCCTGCCCGGGGTCGCCCCCTTCTACAACCAGCCCAACGAGGCTTTCTACGGAGTGGAAAATGCCGACGCCCTCTCCCCCGCGGACGGCAAAGCCGCTGTCCTGCTGCGCTATACCGACACCAATCTTCCGGCCGCGCTCTGCTACGAACCCGGCCCCTACAAGGCCGTGAGCATCGGATTTCCGCTGGAGACCCTCAAAAACGATCCGGACCAGGATTACCTGATCCGGACCGTCATGGAGTATTTCGCGAAGTAGGTCAATCGACCCGCAACACCCATTCTATCGTTTCGGTCGTCCCGTCCTCATAGGTCACCCGGGCCTCGACATTGTGCTTACCGGAGGTCAGGACGGCGAACAGGGAACTCTTGACCATGGAATCGAAGATCCAGGACACGCGGGACACTTTCCGGTCGGAGGGGGTCACCAGGACGAAGGGGAAGGTCTCTCCGGCGGCGAAAGAGCGCTTCGCAGCATAGATGTAGGCATAGCCCAGGTCGGGATATTCCGGCTCGACCACCACGGCCTTCAGCACGATGTCCGGAACGGTGGTCGCGGCCGCGCTCACCTCGATGGAAAGGCTGGCCTCCTCGTAACCCTCCGCCGTCACCTTCAGCGCAAAGGTCCCGTTGAGCGTTCCCAGATCCACATTCCAGGATCCGTCCGTAGTCGTCGTCGCCTGGAAAGAAGCCGTCCCCTGCGAAAGGGTAACGGAAGCGCCGGAGACGGCCGCACCGGCCTCGTCCTTTACTTTTCCGGAAACCGCATAGGTCTGCTGGGGCTGGGTCTTGCCCGTAAGCGAGAAGGTCACCTGACTGCTGTTTGCGCTGATATTGCTGAGACTATAGCCCGTGTTCCGGCCCTTCCAGTCCTTGGGCGTGAAAGAACGGACATTCCGGGAGCCCGGGAAGGGGCACATGGCCAGATCCGACATATAACTATCATAATAGACTTCGAGGTCCCGGTTGCTCTGGTCCCCCGCGCACACGACATAGTAACAGGGATGGCTGCCGTTTTCATTGATGGCGTTGGTCTCTTCCCAATTCTCCCAGAGTTGGCGGGCCGTGACATTCTGGTAGCCACTGAAGTTGCCCTCGTAGTCATAGCGCGGGACGGATACGAGAGTGGAAGAACGGTCGTAATGGAAGACCAGCATCCCGGAAGGGATATAGCGGTCCCAGCCCGTACCCGTCCTGCACTCATATACGAAATACTCGCCTTCCGTAGTCGTGGGGGTATAGTAAGCCTTGTTTTCCTGGATGGGAGAAAGGGTATAATCGCCCGTATATTCCAACGCATCCGGGAAATCCATCCAGCCCATCATGTAGCGTTCGACGCTGCCGAAATAGGGCGGAGTACGGCCTTCGTTGGCATAACTGCCGGCGTCCATCGCGGAGAAATAGGAGACGGCCGAAGTCGAACCGTTGGTCTCGTAGTCGGTATCGTAGAGGTCGGGAAGCCCGAGGGCATGGCCGAACTCATGGCAGGCCGTACCGATACCGGCCATGACGGAACCGGAGGTACCTGTCAATTCGGAGGTACAACTGTAGGTATTGACATATTTTTCGTCAAAACGGCGTTGGGAATCCGAGAGCATCGAGCTCTCGCCCATCTCCCATTCATGGGGCCAGATGGTATTGGAGGAAGCGCCTTCCGCCTGGTTGTAACCGGCGTAATAGAAGAAGACCACGTCCACTTCCCCGTCATTGTCCGAATCATACTTGCTGAAGTCGATCTCGCCGTCAAGTTTCTTGCAGGCCTCCTGGAAGGCGACCTCCGGGGCATTGTCCTGGCCCTCGGCGCCTACGTCCTTACCATAATAGGAATAATTGTTGGAGACCTCCGTAGGGCCATAGACATCGAATACCGGCGTAAACTTATTGAGGGAGTTGTCCACGTAGTAATCCCGGACAGATCCCGTGGCGCCGCCCGTGGAATAACCCACCTGGTTCATCTGGTTGGAGAAGGCCGTCTTCGGGCTGGCCGTCTTGAAGTGGAGGTCCTTGAACTCGACCAGGATCACCAGGAAACGGCGCTCGCCGGAATTGGCAGAAGAAATCCTGTGCCTGCGGGCCTGATCGGCCAGGTCGCGGCGGGCGCGTCCTGCGGCGCGGCGGCGGAGCAGCGCCTGCTCGGACATGGGGCGGTAGAAACCGTCCTCCCCCATCTCGAGGATGCGCCCGGAGGGATCGGTGGTCCAGTGGCAGAACTCGTCGCCATGGTTGGTCAGCAGGAGCACGCTCCCGTCCGGCTGGGTGTACTGGAAGGGCTTGCGCGACGCGGGAACGGCGAAAAGCGCCTGGGTCAGCACAAGGAAAAGTGCGATAAGGATGTATCTTTTCATGGCCGTTTACAATTTGATGATGAAACCGGGAGTGCCGTCGCCCTGGAGCCAGACGAGGTTGCCGGAACGATGGAGCACCTTCAGGGAAAGCGTCTGCGAGGCGGGCTCCCCGTCGGCGGACAGCAGATAGGACAGGACTGCATCGACCGTAGTGGCGCCCGGGTCGGAGAAGGAGCCCGTAAGCGACCAGTAGGCCTTTTCATAGGGATTGCGCAGGCTGAAGGTCGCCGTCCCTTTTCCATAATGGCGGCTGATCTGGTCTATCCCCTCGGAATAAGTCCAGTCCGTCCCGGGAGTAAGGTCGAAAACGCCGAGGGAACTCTCCTCCATCACGCGGGCGAAGCCGCCCACGGTAACGGAAAAACTTCTTTCTACGGACCCGCCCCTGAGGGTAACCGTGGCGCTGACGGGCTGGAAAGCCCGGTTCGGGGCCGCCAGGAAGGTAAGGGTGGAATTATCCAGGGCCTTGGATTCCAGGAGAGTCAGCCAGGAGGCCGCCTCGTCGGGGATATCCACCTCCACATCCACGTTGGAAAGGACATCCACCTGGAAGGTTCCTCCGTTGTAGTCGAATTCCCAGAGTTCGCCCACCGTCCGGATGGCATCGGTCTGCGCCTGGGTCACCTGGATGGGAATCTGCGCGCCGGCGCAGGAAAGGGTCAGCTGCGCCGAACGGGCGCCGACGTTTTCATTGGCGTCCGTGGCCTTCAACGTCATCACCGTGATACCGGCCAAGCCGGATTCGGCGGACAGACTGATCCAGGAAGCGCTGGCCGGAACCGTGAAAGTCCAGGCGTCCGGCGCAGTGATGGTAAGGGTCTGCGGCCCTGCGGAAAGGTCGATCGTGCGGGAGGAGACGAAAGCGGAAATCCCGGACTGTTTCACGGCAACCCGCTTGACGACGCTTCCGGAGGTAAAGAGCAGGGAATCGATCCGTTCCTCCTCGCCCAGATTAAGGGTCAGGGCCAGTTTCAGGGACATCCGCGTCTGGGACATCTCCGTCCGGCGCCCCACCGTAGCCCAGCTGCCGTCCTTGAGCCGGACGGACCAACTGCGGTCGCAATCCACCTCATAGGTAATTTCCTGCGCAAGCGGGCCGAAGAGTTCGCCCGGCGCGTCGATATCGAAAAGCGATGGAGAAGAGCCGCTGCTCAACTCCACCGTATTACAGGCAGCCGCAGTCAGCAGAGCGGCGCCCCAAAGCATCCATCGCTTCATATACCTTTGCATATTACAGTTCAGAGTTCGTAAAGATACGAAGATTTTCACACTTTCCGTCCATTTCGCCCGAAAAATCAACCAAAAGGACGAAATCTACAGTTCGAAACACCGTTCCAGAATCTGGATCGAGCCGTCGGCAAACGTCAGACGGGCGGTAAGCACGTGCTCCCCTGCCTCAAGAAGGACCCGTTTGACACTCTTGACAACGCCGTCATAGGTCCAGGAAACGGACTCCGGTTCCTGTCCCTCGGTCACGGAAAGTTCGAAAAGAAGAATGTCTCCGGGGGCATAGGTTTCCTGTTCGAAACCGATGTAGTTGAATCCGAGGTCGGGGAACTTCGGCGGCTCGTTGCTCAGCACAAAGTCCAGGACGACATCCTCATACTCCACCTCCACCTCCCGGGTCTGGTCGATATAGCCCTCGCAGGAGACCGTGACGGCAAAAGTGCCGGTATGCTCCCCGATGTTGACGGAATAAGCGCCGGAGGCATCCGTGCGGGCCGAGAAACGACTTTCGGAGCCATACAGCACGACGGAGACCTCGGCGTTGGAAAGGGGCTTTCCGTCCTCGTCCCGGACATGGCCCGAGATGAAGAAATCATGCTGCGGGGCACGTACCAGCATCCTTACCGTTCCGTTCGAAAGACTGATCTCGGAGAAGGAATAACCCGTCTCGCTTTCTTCCCAATCTACCGGAGTATAGGTCCTGAAATGCGAGGAGCCGGGGAATACCATGTAACGTTCCCCGTACAGGAAGCGGAGACTGGAGGGATCGGCTGCGGGAACGAGGTAGAAGCAGGGATGGGAGCCATTGGCATTGAGGGCGTTGTAAGCCCCCCAGTTCTCCCAGAGTTCCCCGGCCGTGACGTTATAATACCCCCCGCTTCCGCTGGACATCCGGATCTGGCGGGTGGAACGGTCGATGTGATAGACCACCATGCCTGTGGGCAACGGGGCGTCCCAGCCGGAACTGTTGCGGAATTCGTAAACGAAGTACTCGCCATCGGTGGCCGTCCGCGTAAAATAGGCGACATTATCCTGGATGGGCGGGATGGAGAGGTAGCCGGATCGGAGGATCTCCGTGGGCCAGTCCATCCACCCGAGCATATTGCGCTCGATGCAATTCAGGCTGGCCGGAGTCCGGCTGTCGTTGTTGTAGCAGCCCGAACACATCGTCGAGAAACCGTACAGCGCACCGGCCTGGCCATTGACCTCGTAATCCGTGTCGTAGGTATCGGGCAGGCCCATGGCATGACAGAACTCATGGGTGGCCGTACCGATGCCGCAGAGGGTTGTCCCGCTGCTGCCGCGGTATTCCGAAGCACAACTGTAAACATCGAGGTATTTTCCGTCCATGCGCCGCGTGTTGCCGTACACGTAGCGGAAACTCCACTCGTGGGGCCAGATGGTGTCGGCGCCGCCGCCTTCCGCCTGATTGTGACCGGCGAAATAGAACAGGATGGCATCCACGGCGCCGTCGCCGTCCGAATCGTACCGGCTGAAGTCGATTTCGCCGTCAAGTTTTTGGCAGGCCTCATAGAAGGCTTCATATCCCTTTTCCTCGCCACCGTTGGGATCGGAACCGCCGTAATAGGCCTGGTTGTTGGACACGGTGACCGGTCCGAAGACATCGAAAACGGGGGTGAACTGGCCGGAAGAGTTGTCGTGGAAGAAATCCCGCACGGAGCCGGTCGCTCCGTCTCTGGAATAACCTTCTTCGTTGAGCAGGGCGCCGAAGGTCTCCGTCGGAGAGTTCACCGTAAATTTCCTGTCCGTGAACTGGACCAGGACCACCAGAAAACGGCGGGTGGAAGTGGCAGGGGCATTCATCCGCGAGAGGCGGCGGGCGTTTTCCCCGCTGCGACGGACCCGGGCGGCACGACGCCGCTGCTCCAGCACGGAAAGGTCGGCGGGACGCCAGAAGCCGTCGGACGCCTGTTCCACGACCTGACCGTCTTCGGTCGTCGTCCAATGGAAAAATTCATCCCCGTGATTGGTCAGCCACAGCACGCTGCCGTCCGGCTGGACATAGCGGTAAGGAACGGGAGAAGCGGGAACGGCCCCCAGGGCCAGGCAGAGCGTCATCAGCGCCAGAAAGACAAATACCTTTTTCATAAGCGCCTACAGTTTAACGATGAACGCCGCTTCCTTATCGGACGAAAGCCAGACCATGCCGCCTTCGACCCGCAGGACATAGGCCTGGAAGGTCTGACGGGCCGGAAGGGTCAGGTCGCGGTTCTGGGAAAGGGTCAGGGGGAATTCAAGTCCGGGCTCCAGGCCGGAGGTCGGGATGCCGGACAGGTGGACGGCACACTCCTCCGACGGCGAATACAGGCCGAAGGTCAGTTTCCCGTCCCGGTAGGTCCGGCTCAACTGGTCCTTCTTCTTGTCGAAAACCCAGTCGCCGCCCAGGTGGTAGATGCCGGGCAGAGCCTGGTCCAGGATGGGATCGGCACCCGTCTGGGTCACGGTGACGCGCTGCTCCAGGTCGGAACCGCGCAGGATGATGTCCGCCGCGTGGGCTTCGGTGCTCAGGTTGCGGGCGACGGAAAAAACGGCCGTGCGCGAAAGCAGCGACTTGGTCATCCCGTCGTCCACGCAGGTCAGCCAGGACCCGGCGCCCTCCGGCAGGATCATCTCATAATCGACATTGTAGAGGGCCTCCAATTTGAAGGTACCGCCCTTGAAATCGAAGGAGAAGGTATTCTCGGGAACCTCGATCGCATCGGTCTGCAACTGGGTCACCGTCAGGGGAATCTGGTCCACCGTGGAGACGAAGGACAACTCGACGGTCCGGGAATCGACCCCGATAAAGGGCTCCGTCGCACGCAGCGTTACCTCGAGAGGGTCCGAGCCGCCTTCCTTTTCGGAAAGGGCCAGCCAGTTGGTGCTGCCCGGAACCCGGAGACGCCACTGGCCCGGCGCATGGATGCGGACCGTCTGCGGCTCAGTTCCTTCCAGGACCAGCGTCCGGGGAGAAATCAGGGAGGACAGGCCATCCTGGCGGATCTCCACCTCACGCACCGCATCGCCCGCCTGGAGAACAAGCGTATCCTTGCGTAGTTCCTCACTCTCATTGAGCGAGAGGGAAAGGGTCACATACCGGGCTTCATTGCTCCGCTCCCGGGGACGGGAAACTCTCACCCAGGAGCCGTGCTTGAGACGCGCCGTCCACTCCATTTCGCACGTCACCGTGCATTCGATATCCTGTGTCGCCGCCGTATAAGGGCCTTCCGGGAGGCTGATCTCAAAAGTGGCCGGCAGGTTTTCCTTCGCGGCGTTGCTGCATGCGGCCGGAAACAGCGGGAGCAGGAGCAACAGGAAGAAACCATATTTTATTTTCATATACATCTACAATAGTTTGCAAATATACGCAAAGATTTCGGCATTTTTGTGTAACTTCGCCCAAAACCAAAGACCGACCATGAAAGCGTCCTCTCCCATCGTCCTCCTCACCGGAGGCAGCAGCGGCATCGGAGCCGCCACCGCCCGTCTTCTCTGCCAGCGCGGCATGACCGTCTATTCCGCCTCGCGCAGCGGCGGCGGGGAGGCCGTCTCCAGCCCCGCCGGACGGATTATTCCCGTCAGCATGGACGTCAACGATTCCGCGGCCGTCCAGGCGGTGATCCAGCGCATTCTCCAGGAACAGGGCCGCCTCGACGCCGTAGTCTGCAACGCCGGAAACGGCATCGCGGGCGCGGTGGAGGACACCTCCGTGGAAGAGGCGCGCTACCAGTTCGAAACCTGTTTCTACGGGGCCGTTCGGACCATCGACGCCTGCCTGCCCGTATTCCGGGCCCAGGGCGGCGGCCGCATCGTCACCGTATCCAGCGTCGCCGCGGTCATCCCCATCCCCTTCCAGGCCTACTACTCCTCCGTCAAGGCGGCGCTGCATATGCTCACGCGCGCCATCAGCCTGGAAGTCAAGCCCTTCGGCATCCAGTGCTGCTGCGTTCTGCCGGGCGACACGAAGACCGGCTTCACGAAGGCCCGCAAGTTCGCCCAGGCCTCGCAGGACCCCGCCTCGCCCTATTACAAAACGATGACGGAATCCGTCGGAAAGATGGAAAAAGACGAGCAGAACGGCATGGCTCCCGAGGTCATCGGCAAGGCCATCTGCCGCCAGCTGGGCCGCCGCCGCATGAAACTGACGGTCACGCCCCGGCTGGACTACCGTGCCATCGGGATTCTCGCCCGGCTGCTGCCCGAGCGGCTGATGATGTGGATCGTAGGACTACTTTACAGCTGATTTCTCCCGCGAGACCATGGCGCCGACCAGGCAGCACTCCGCGAAAAGGTAGGTCGCCATCACCAGGGCGTGGCGCAGCGGGAAATCGATCTTCAGGAATGCATTGACGGCAATCAGCGCGTCCGAAAGGAGGAAAACGAGGCCGCCGGCGATGATCCAGCCCGACAGGGGCAACTTCCGGATCGCGCCCACGACGCCCGCGGCCGCCACATAGAGCAGCGTCAGCCCATAGACCGTGATCGCGGCATTCAGCGGCCATTGCAGCCGGAACCAGGGCACGATGGCCCCGACCACCAGCATCGGCACCATGCAGGCGACCATGGCCTCTTTCGGGGAGAGTTTCCCCAGGGGAGGAAGGAGGATGGCGAGATAGAAAAAGTGACCGATCAGGAAACTGAGCAGGCCCAGGGCGAACCAGATGAAGCCCAGGCTGTCGAACATCAGGAACACGTCGCCCGCCGTGTGGAAGGCCAGGCCGACGGCCAGCAGCAGCGCCGTCCGTCCCGCATGTTCCGGAAGCAGTTCCGACAGGGCGGAAGCGCAGAGGAAAGGCATCAGGAAGGGTTTTACGAAGTGGGGAGCCGTCTCGTTGCCGAAGGCCAGCAGGAGGACATCCGCCAGGGCCAGCAGCCCGAAGACGCACAGCAGGATTTTCGTTCTCGTTCTCATGGATCCGTGTTTTCCGCGAATTTAAGCGGAATCCGCCATAATCGCAAGAAAAATAGTATCTTTGCGTGTTATCGCAACATGGATATGAAAAAGAAACTGCTGACCTTCCTCCTGGCCCTGGCCGCCTTCGCCCTTCCGGCCGGCGCCGTTTTCAAGGAAAAAGACCTGCCCCAGACCCTTTCCGTCCTGCATTTCGAACTGCGGGGCGCCTATCTCGACCTCCAGCAGATGTCCCAGGGCGCCAGCCGCAACGTCGAAGCCCAGCACCAGCAACTCATCCGCCTGATCGAGAACTGCAACGAACTCTCGCTGATGCTCTACTCCCAGCAGCAGGACTTCACCTTCGACCTGACCTACGCCCTGAACGAGGTGACGCGCCAATATATCAATTTCGGGCGCAACCGGATGCCCTACAACGAGATTATCAACCGTTTCGAGGTGGAAATCGACCGTTACGACAAACTGGTCCAGACGCTCAGGAACCTGCCGCCGTCCATCCGCCAGGAGGAGACGATGACCGTCAAGGTGATGGAGGGCGATTCCCTCTCCATCGAAATCGCCGACATCGACTCCCTGCTGACGGTTCCCGACTTTGTGGATGAGGTCAAGAACCCCTACATGCTCGACGAGGCCGGGCAGGCCGAGCGGGACAGTTGCCTCCTCTATGCCCAGCAGATCCTCGACATCTACTGGGAAGCGCTCCTGAACGTGGACGAGGACAACCAGCACTACAAGGAGACAGACAAGCACCTCAAGGATGCCTACGACTATGCCCAGCAGCGCTATGCCCAGGTCCAGCGGAAAATTTTCATCGACGGGCAGACCCCCTATCCGAAACTGCTCAAAAACTTCCGTTTCCGCTGGGAACGGGCCTTGAAGGACTGCCGGGACAAATATAGCACCACCTCCCACAAACAACGCATCGTCAGTGAATGGCGCGGTCCCATGGTGGTGGGCTTCACCCTCATCGTTCTGGTCTATCTGATCTTCGCCACCCTGCTGTCCGTGGTGCTCGTCCAGGTCCTGATGCGCACGGTCCCCCGGCTGCGCAACTCCTATCTCCAGGACCACAAGCCCCTGATCATCCTGCTCTCGGCCGTGGTCATCTTCGCCGTCGGCCTGTGGGTCGCCTCCCTCCTGAGCGGCGGCAACAACTTCTTCGGCATGGCCGCGCCGCTGCTGGCCGAATTCGCCTGGATGCTCGCCGCCATCTTCACCTCCATGCTCATCCGCCTCCACCGCGAGGAGACCAGCGGCACCCTCGGCGCTTACAGTCCCATCATCACAATGGGCTTGATAATCATTACCTTCCGCATCCTGTTCGTGCCCAACAGCATGATCGGCATCCTCTTCCCGCCCATCCTGCTGCTCTTCAGCGTCTGGCAACTGCTGGAGAACATCCTGCGCCGCGCGCAACTCCAGGTCGAAGACCGGCGTTACGCCTGGATCTCGCTGACCATCCTGCTGGCCGGAACGATCACCGCCATCTTCGGATACGTCATGCTGGCCCTGGTGATGGTCATCTGGTGGATCTTCCAACTGACCGTCATCCAGACCATCTCGGCCGTTTTCTTCCTGATGGACCGCTACGACCGCAACACCATCGCCGAACGCCGCCGCCGTTACCGGAAACGCCATCCGAACATGCCGCTTACCCGGAAAGGCAGTTACATCGAGGTGTCCTGGGCCTACGACCTGCTGCGCAAGTTCGTTATCCCCCTGGCTATCGTCTGGTCCATCCCGCTTTGCATCTTCATGGCTGCGGACGTGTTCGACCTCTCCGGCGTCTGCAGGAATTTCTTCTTCAAATCCCTGATCAGCATTGAGGACGTGATCGACCTGTCCCTCTTCAAGGTCCTCATGACCATCAGCCTCTTCTTCCTCTTCCGCTTCCTGAGTTACCTGATCCGCGCCCTCTACCGGACCGCCCGCATCAAGAAGGCGGTGGAAGGCCTGCAGGAAGGCGTCGTGTTCAAGGAAACCGACATCAACTTCACCCTCGCCGACAATGTCATCGCGCTCATCTGCTGGGCCCTCTTCGCCATCATCGCCTTCCTGATGCTGAAGATTCCGGGCAAGGCCGTCACGGTCATCGCCACCGGCCTGGTGACCGGTATCGGGTTCGCCCTCCGCGACGTGCTCAACAACTTCTTCTACGGCATCCAACTCATGAGCGGACGCATGCGGGTGGGCGACACCATCGAATGCGATGGCATCCGCGGCAAGGTGGACAGTATGAGTTATCAGAGCACGCAGATCGTGGCCGGCGACGGCTCCATCATCGCCTTCCCCAACAGTTCGCTCTTCGCCAAAAACTTCAAGAACCTGACCCGCAACCACGCCTACCAGTTGCTCCAGGTGCCCGTCGGCGTCAAATACGGCACCGACATCACCCGGGTGCGGGACCTGCTCGTCGAAGCCGTCATGGCCCTGCAGAAGACCGACAAATTCGGCTCAGACCTGATCCAGACCAAGACCGGTGTCATCGTCCGCATGGCCGGTTTCGGCGACAACAGCGTGGACCTGATCGTCCAGCTCCATGTCATCGTGGAAGAGTACTACGCCATGGCAGCCGCCGTCCGCGAAGTCGTGTATAACACGCTCAATGCCAACGGAATCGAGATTCCGTTCCCGCAGCGCGACCTGTACATCAAAGAATTTCCCGACGGAAAGGTTTGACGCGCAGACTTTTTTCATTAACTTAGCAGGTTGAAATGTGTAGAATCAAGCATATTTCAGCCCTTTTGCTCGGGCTTGTCCTGCCGCTGCTCGCCGCCGCGCAGAACACCAAGGTTAAGGGCCGGGTAACGGATGCCGCCACCGGGGAGGGCATCCCTTTCGTCGCCGTTTACTATGAGGGTACCACCATCGGCATCTCCACCGACCTGGACGGCTATTATACGCTCGAGACCCGCGACCCCGCGGCCAAGGTCCTCTGCGCCTCCATCCTCGGCTATGAAGCCCAGCAGCGGCCCGTCAAGCAATATGCCTACCAGCAGTTCGACTTCGCCCTCGTCCCCGTCCACAACTCCTTGAACGCCATTATCGTCAAGCCCGACAACCGGCGCATGAAGCGCATCCTGCGCAAGATCGACGAGCGCCGGGCGCTGAACGACCCGGAACGGGCCCCCGGCTACGTCTGCGACGTTTACAACAAGATGGAGATCGACATGACCAACCCCGACGAGCAGTTTTTCTCCAAGGGGCTCCACAAGGCGGTGGATTTCGTCTTCCAGTATGTCGATACCTCCGTCGTCTCCGGCCAGCCCTATCTGCCCGTCATGATCTCGGAAAGCAAGGTCCGGAAATTCCGTTCCTCCGACCCGGAGTTCAACAAAGAAGTCATCGAGGCCAACCGCATCTCCGGTATCGAAGACGAGAACTTCGTCTCCCAGTTCACCGGCAGCCTCTATTTCAAGAACAATCCCTACAACAATTTCATCAACCTTTTCGAGGTGGAGATTCCCTCGCCGCTCTCCCCTTCCGGCAACCTTTTCTACGATTATTACCTGATCGACAGTCTCCAGGTGGCCGGGCGCAAGACCTATTATATCCGCTACCATCCGGCCAAACTGGTCTCCACGCCGGTTTTCGACGGCGAAATGCGCATCGATGCGGAGGAGTTCGCCCTGGTCAATTTCCACGGGAAACTCGCCAAGAAGATGAACATCAACTGGGTGCGTGACTTCGTGCTGGACATCGAGAACCAGCGCCTCGAGGACGGCACCTGGTTCCACAAGGACAGCCACTTCTACCTCGATTTCTCCACCACCCTGCGCGATTCCTCGAAGATCGTCTCGCTCATCGGCACCCGCACGCTCCACTACGGCACCCCCGAAATGCGCAAACCCACGGCGGAGGAGACCGACCTGTCCCATACCTTTGTCCGGGTCAAAGAGGACGCCATGACTCAAAACGAGGAGTTTTGGGAGAAGGCACGGCCCTATCCCCTGTCGGAAAAGGAGAAAGGCATCTACAAGATGGTCGAGGAGATCGAGGACACGCCGCTCTACCGCGACGCCTATGCCCTGGTCAACATGATCATCAACGGCTACTGGGACTTTCCCAAGGCCAAGATTGGCATAGGACCCGTCATGAAGGTCTTCAGTTTCAACAACCTGGAGGGCTTCCGCCTGCGCATGGGCGTCCGGACCACCAAGGAATTCAGCCGGAAGGTCCGCCTGATGGCCTACGGAGCCTACGGCTTCAAGGACAAGACCTTCAAGGGCGGCGGCGAGGCGGAGTTCCTCTTCCGCAAGGAACCCACCCGGAAACTGACTCTCACGGCCACCTATGACGTGCTCCAACTCGGGCAGGGCACCAAAGCCCTGGAGAGCAATCTCTTCGGGTCCATCCTGTCCAAGGGGAACAAGGAACGGCTCAGTCCCGCCGCCACCCTCTCGGCGGTTTACGAACACGAACTGCCGCCCTTTACCAACCTGACTTTCGGCCTGCAGGGACGCCGCATCTGGAGCAACGCTTTCGTCCCGATGAAAAATCCCGACGGGACGGACATCCCCTATGTGACCGCCACCCAACTCAGTCTCTCGACGCGCTTCGCCTGGGATGAAACCGTGCTCAGGGGCATTTTCAACCGCACGTACGCCCATTCGAACTACCCCGTCGTCAGCCTCGACCTGATGGGGGCGCTCAAGGGAGTGGGCAGCGATTACAGTTACCTGCGGACGGAACTGTCCGTCAATTACAAGCTGAAGATCCCCCCGATCGGCACCTCCTGGTTCCGGATCAATGCGGGCAAGATCTTCGGCACCGTTCCCTACCCCTTCCTCAAACTCCACGAAGGCAACGCCTCCTGGTACCTCGACAAGACGGCCTTCTCCACCATGAACTTTTACGAGTTCGCCTCCGACACCTGGGCCACCCTCAACTGGGAGCACAACTTCTACGGCTTCTTCCTCGGCAAGATTCCGCTCCTGAAGCGTCTCCAGTGGCGGGAATCCTTCATGCTGAAACTGGCCTGGGGCACCGTTTCAGACCGCAACAACGGCCAGATCGGAACGCCGCAGAGCGCCACCGCGCCGATGCTCTTCCCCCTGGGCATGCAGTCGCTGGAGAAACCCTACATCGAGATCGGTGCGGGCATCAACAACATCCTGCGCATGCTCCGCGTGGACGCCTACTGGCGCCTGACCCACCGGACACGCATGGAAAACGGCGTGGAAGTCCCGCTTGACGTCCGGGACCTCTTCGCCATCAACGTGGGATTCGATTTCCGTTTCTAGAATTTGTACTGATAACCGACGCCCAGGGTCGTATGGAAGGCCGGGCGGTTGGTGATGGACTTGAGCGACAGCAGATCGGCCGTCACGTCGATATCCCTGTCGTAGCAATAGTCCAGCAGGACGTAGAAGTCCAGGGCGTGACGTTTGGTAATGTCCCACTGGGCGCCGAGGGCACCGCGCAGGCGGTTGAAATACACGTCCTGATAACCCAGGAAATCAAAGTAGAAGAACGCCTGGGTGGACTGGCTCCAGGTGGCGCTGACGCTGGCGGCGTTCAGCAGCAGCCGGGCATCCAAGTAGGCATAGGGTTCCACGCGGCGGAAACCCTTGTACGACACCTTCAGACGGGATTTCAGGTAGAGCGGATTGGTCGGTTCCTGATAGAGGTTGTGCGGCTCCGTCAGGTGGGTGACCTGGAGGCGTTCCCGCAGGGAGAAACGCCAGGCGCCGGCGCGGTAGCCGCCGGTCACGTCCAGGGTCAGCCGGTGACGCGGGAACCAGGCCTCCTGCTTGTTCTTGTAGGACTCCATGAAGGTGTAGGACAGGCCCAGTTTCAGATAGGGATTGACCTTATAGGTAAGGCCCAGGGTCCGGACAAGCGGGAAGGTCTGGAAAAATTGTCCTTGAAGCGGCTCTCGAACTCCGCCTCCGCATGAAGGCCCTTGACGATCTTCTTGTCCACGCCCAGGGACAGGCGGCCGCGGAAATCCGTCGAAAGGTCCTCCGTCGTCACCTGGGCCGCCGCGCCAAGCGGCAGCAGCAAAGCCAGCAGCGGTAAAAGAAAGCGTTTCATGACTGATAATCCCTGGCGCGGGTTAAGGTGTCGATAGTCGCCTGCTGTCCCGGCTCCAGGGCATAGGTGACCTTGATAAAAGCCGTGTCCTTGAGGAAATCGACATGGCCGATCTCCAGGTCGAGGATGGGGAAACCGAGCCGCTGCTCCAGATCGGCCTTCAATTCCTCCCGGCGGGCGGGGACTATGAGTTCGATGCGGTCGTAAAGCACCAGTTTGGTGGATGTGTTGCGGGCCAGGCGGCCGCCTTCCAGCACCCAGATGAGCAGCACGACCAGCAGATTGACCAGGGCCAGCACGCCGACACCGGAGAGCGACAGGACGTAATGCGGGGCATCAGACGCGGCTCCGACCACATGGTAGAGCGGCGCAAGGCCGTTGACCGCCGCCATCGCGATGATGACGAAGAGGTAGGTCATCTCCCGGATCGGGACGGTCTCCGTACGGTACCGGATCACCCCGAAGATGGCAAAAAGACCCAGGGTCAGTCCCACGCCGACCTCCGCGTTCCCCATCATGTAGAGCAGCATCAACATGGCGGTGGAAAAGACCATGAAGGTGAAATAGTAATCCCGGCGGCGGCTCTTCCTGTAATAGAAGAAGTGGACGATGATCCAGCAGACCAGCAGGTTGAGCAGAAAGCGGATGGCCAGTTCCGTCAGGCTCTGGACCGGGGTCATCTGCCCGTCCACGAGGGCCTGGACATCGAGGAAATCCTCGTCGGCAAGCGTATAGTTTCCGATTTCGTCCGCGTCATCCGTCTGCGCGATTGCAGCGGGAGCGGCAGCGAGCAGCAGGGCCGAAAGAAGGATTAAGACACGTTTAAGCATAGTAAGAGAGGGGTTTTCGGATTATCTTTTCCATACGGCGCACCCGTTCGCGGAAGCGTCCGCTTGCCACGGAAGGATCGGTCAGGGCGGTGCCGATGCAATATTTGCTGACGCGGACGGGCTTCACGCGGTGGCGCAGCAGGATGCCTTTCATCTGGCTGGCGGCGCGTCCGTCCTGTTTGAGTTCGATGATGACGACATCCAGCAGGTCGGCCTCGTGGCCGTTGCGCAGGTTGCGCATCCGCAGGCAGGTGTCGATGGTGAGCCTTTCCGTCCGGGCGGCATTGACCAGGGTAATCCGCCGGAAAATCGTCTCCAGGGCCGGAGAGAGGCCCTCGGCGGAGAAATCGGAATGGGCGGAGAGGAACTCCGCGGCGCGGGCGTCGCTCCGGAAATCGGCGAATTCTTCCGGCGGAATCTCCGTCCGCTTCTTCTTCGTGCGGCCCTTGTTGTTCTTGCGCTTGATCTCCAGGAAGGTCTGGCCGGAAAGGACATAGCACCGCGTCCGCACCTTCTGCCGCACGGTCTTGCCCCGGCGATGGTCCACGTACATCCGCAGTTGCGGCGTGTCGAAATAGACCGAATCGTAGGGATGGACCTTTTCCCCCTCCACCACCAGGGCCCGGTAGCCGCAGGCGGCCGCATCGGCGAGGATCGCCAGCAGGGTCCGCTCATCGGTCAGGTACTTCTGGTCGATGCGGTTCATCAGCCGGATGGCGTCCATCTCGCCGAGGCTGATCGGCGAAATGGCCTTCAGGCAGGGTTCCTCCCGGAACGGGATATGCGGGAAATCAGGCATCCTCGGTAATGTATTCGAAGGTCTTCACGCTCAGCAGGGTCCCCCGGGCATTGTAGGTGCTCTGGATCTTCTTGCGGCCGAACTCGTTGTATTCGAATTTCTTGTAGTTCACCAGGCGGTTGCGGTCGTCATAGACCAACTCGCGGGAAACCTTTCCCTCCGGGCCGTACTCGTAACGCTTGCGCCATTTCTGGCCGGTCGCGTTGTATTCGATTTCCTCTATTTTCTTCCCGTCCGCATTGTAGGTGGTCACATGGTCCAGCACCTGCACATGGGATTTGGCATCGCGGTTCCATTCCTTGATGACCAGGTTTTTCTTGTTGATCTTGGGCGTCTGCGCTTCCTGCGCACCCGCCGAAAAGGAGGGGGCCAGCAGCAGGGATGCGGCTGCAAAAGCAACGATTAAGCGCTTGATTTTCATAGCCATACAAAGTTAAGGATGAAGCCGGAGGACAGAGTCCAGGCAAGCGGTCCGTATGCGGTGGAGGGAATCCAGTTCCGGGCGGAATGCCTCGGGCAGCGGCTCGGCGGAGGGCGACTCCATCGTGAGCGGGTTGATGGGCGTGCCGTTCTTCCACACGCGGAAATCCAGATGCGGTCCCGTGGCCGTCCCCGTCATGCCGACATAGCCGACGACCTGGCCCTGATGGACCCTGTCGCCCACTTTCAGGCCGGCGGCGTAACGGGAAAGATGGAGATAAGCCGTGGTATAGACCGAATTATGACGCACCTTGACGGTGTTGCCGCCGCCTCCGCCCCAGCCTTTGCTGATGACGGTGCCGTCACCGATGCTCATGACCGGCGTTCCGGTCGGGGCCGCGTAATCCACGGCCGTATGGGGCCGGACGGTGCCATGGACCGGATGCTTCCGGTGGTAGGAGAAACCCGAAGAAATCCGCGTAAACTTCAGCGGCGCCTTCAGGAAGGCCTTGCGCATGCTCTCCCCTTTCTCGTTCCAGTAGCGGTTGCCGCCGTCGCCCGTATCCAGGCAGATGGCCGGGAATTCCTTCCCGTCGCGGCTGAATACGGCCAGGTCCACGCCGCTGATGCCGATGACCTCTCCGTCGCAGCGTTGCTCACGGTACAGGACACGGAAACGGTCGCCCTTCTGCAGCCCGAAGAAATCGACGGTCCAGGCGTAGATGTCGGCCAGTTCGACGATCAGCAGCGGCGACGCCCCCGCGGCGATCATATCGTTCCAGAGCGAGGATCCGATGGTCACGTCCGTGGCTTTGAGCTGCTCCTCGACGGGTTTGGACACCCGCCAGACCGCCAGGGAATCGGCGCAGCGGAAGACGGTCAGGTCCACCCGGTTGTTGTGATAGACCACGTAGCGGAGCGCCGAAGAGTCCCTGTAGGCCTCCCAGAGGTTGCCCGCCCGCATCTTCCGGACGTCAAAGACGCTGTCGCAGGCCATGGCCAGGTCATAGGCGGCCTTCTGCGTCATGCCCAGGCGACCGAAGAGTCCCGTGAAAGTCTCACCGTTCTTGACCGTGCCCTCGGTCCGTGCGAAAGAATCCGTACAGAAACCGAGCGGATAGACCGTGTCCTTCTGCGGAAGGGGCGTGCCGTCGTGGCTCCTGCGGTGGAAAAGGTTGCAGGAGGCGGCGAGCAGCAGCACCAGACAAAGCGGTAATATCTTGGATTTATTCATTGCAATCATCCTTCCCAAATCGCATACCAAATCGTACAAATATAAGAAATTTCAGTAAATATCCCTATCTTTGTGCTATGAAACTCAGCCCCGTCGCCATCTTCCACGGCCCGTTCCGCGAAAAATTCGGCATCCCGCGCCAGAGCGGCCTGGCCGATACGCTGGAGGGGACGGTCGTCCTTGAAAAGGCCTTCGCCTCGCCCGAAGCCTTGCGGGGCCTGGAGGCCTTCGGGCGCATCTGGCTGATCTGGGGCTTCTCCGCCAACCGGCAGGAAGGATGGTCGCCCACCGTGCGGCCGCCGCGCCTGGGCGGCAACAAAGCGCTCGGCGTCTTCGCCACCCGCTCCCCCTACCGGCCCAATCCGCTCGGGCTGAGTTGCGTCCGCCTGGAAAGGATAGAGGGGACGGTCCTCCACGTGAGGGGCGCCGACCTGATGGACGGGACGCCCATCTATGACATCAAGCCCTACATACCCTACGCCGATGCTTTTCCGGAGGCCGCGGGCGGTTTCGTGGACGAAGTGGACTGGCCGGAACTGACGGTGGTCCTGCCCGCCGGGACGCCCCTGTCGGAAACGGAGACGGAAGCGCTGCGGGAGGTCCTCGCCCAGGACCCGCGCCCCCGCTACCAACAGGATCCGCAGAAAGTGTACGGGCTGTCTTTCGGGGCCTGGAACGTGCGCTTCCGGGTGGAAGGAAATATCCTGACGGTCCTGACAGTCAATTAAATCGATAAAAATTCAAAAAAATGATTCGCCCGTAGGCAGAAATCGATATATTTGCAGACGGACTTAACAAATAACGTGTATGTTACCTACTGCTGAAAACTATGTCCGGGAGTTCATGGCGGCCCTGGAGGCCCGCAACCCGGGCGAACCCGAATTCCATCAGGCCGTCCGCGTGGTCGTCACCTCGCTGGCCGACTACATCGTCGAACGCCCCTACCTGATCGAGCAGAAAATCCTCGAGCGCATGGCCGAGGCCGAACGCATCGTCATCTTCCGCGTTCCCTGGCTGGACGACGAAGGCCGTGTCCAGATCAACCGGGGCTTCCGCGTCCAGATGAACAGCGCCGTCGGCCCCTACAAGGGCGGCATCCGCTTCCATCCCTCCGTCAACCTCTCCATCATGAAGTTCCTCGCCTTCGAGCAGACGCTCAAGAACTCGCTGACCACCCTTCCCATGGGCGGCGCGAAGGGCGGCTCGGACTTCAACCCCAAAGGCAAATCGGACGAGGAAGTCATGAAGTTCTGCCAGAGTTTCATGACCGAACTCTACCGCCACATCGGCCAGGACACGGACGTCCCTGCGGGTGACATCGGCGTCGGCGGCCGTGAAGTCGGCTATCTCTTCGGCCAGTACAAGCGCCTGCGCGACGAGTTCAGCGGCGTCCTCACCGGCAAGGGCCTCGCCTTCGGCGGTTCGCTCATCCGTCCGGAAGCCACCGGCTATGGCCTCTGCTACTTCACCCAGGCCATGCTCGGCACACGCGGCCTGTCCTTCGAAGGGAAGACGGTGACCGTCTCCGGCGCCGGCAACGTGGCCCAGTACACGGTGGAAAAAGCCATCGCCCTCGGCGCCAAGGTCGTGACCCTGTCCGACTCCAACGGCTTCATCTACGATCCCGACGGCATCGACAGCGGGAAACTCGAATACGTCAAGACCCTCAAGAACATCTACCGCGGCCGCATCCGTGAATATGTCAAGGAGTATCCCACGGCCCAGTATTTCGCCGACCAGCGTCCCTGGGGCATCCCCTGCGACATCGCCCTCCCCTGCGCCACGCAGAACGAGATCTCCGAGGAGGAAGCCCGCACCCTGGTGGCGAACGGCTGCATCTGCGTGGCCGAAGGCGCCAACATGCCTTCCGTCCCGGGCGCCATCCGCGTCTTCCAGGAAGCCGGCATCCTCTATGCGCCGGGCAAGGC
>CAMIYB010000007.1 GCA_946402945.1 uncultured Bacteroidales bacterium
TTTGTTCTTGGCATAAACCCTAAAAGTTATGTCCAACTTCTGGGGTTCACATCACGAATTCGAGGGGTTTAGATATTTGCAAGGACGTATAATTTACTGTATCAATAATGCCTGATTTTAAAGATTATAATCACAGTTTGATACAGCTCACTAATATGACGTTTGATTTTTTGATATGAAGAAGGTTCTTTTTGCGTTTTCAGCCCTTGCGCTGCTGTTTTTCAGCGGGTGTAAAAAGGATAAACCCACGGTGCAGGTTTGCCCGGAAGGTGCGGTTGACATGGGCATTGTGATGACCAGAGCGGACGGGACCACCTATAAACTGTTTTGGGCCAAGTCCAATCTTTCTTCCAGCGGCCTCTGCGCCAATGAGACGGATTATGGAGATTACTACGCCTGGGGTGAGACTGCGCCGAAGAATAATTATGACTGGTCGACGTACAAATGGTGCAACGGAGGTAATGACAAACTGACAAGATATTGTCCTTCCGACAAGGCCGATCATTGGGATGGTGAGGGCGACCCTGACGATAAGGCCGAGTTCAGCGATTACGATTACGCCGACGACGCCGCCCGTGCCAGGCTTGGCGGCAACTGGCGTATTCCTACGGAGGCGGAGTGGGCCAAACTCATGAGCGAATGCACCTGGGAAATTACATCGGATTACAACGGAACTGGAGTCGCCGGTCGGATTGTTACCAGCAACAAGAACGGCAACAGCATCTTCCTTCCCGCCGCTGGCTGCCGGTACGATTCCGATCTCTACGATGCCGGTTCCGGCGGCTACTACTGGTCCTCGTCCCTCTATATGGGCAACCTGTACGGCGCGTGGCGCGTCAACTTCGATTCCGGCAATGTCAGCAGGTACGGCAGCTACCGTTACTACGGGCTCTCTGTCCGTCCCGTCACAGAATAAAAGTCGGGCCAGGCGCCAGCCAGCCCGACAGCGGCCTGCCTTGTGCGGACCGCATTAAACCATTAAACCAAGCGAAGCCCACGGCTTGTGTACCGTGGGCTTCCTCTTTTATTCTTCAATTAATTCCGCCCCAAAAAGATTTGCGAAGGTCGCGGGGATTGGTTATTTTTGTATGATTACGTTTTTGTATTTTCACCGGGTGTTCTTAACTTTGTAGCTAACTGACGCCAGACACTATTATGAACGTAGACACATTACTTCATCAGTACTTTCCTGCAGCCGGTAATGTCTGCATTGAAATGTTCGACGAAAAGAACATCCAGCAGGTGTATCGCAGGTTGGTGGAAGTGCTCATCCATCAGCCTGAAGTTGAGACATCTCTTCTTCAGGGAATGAGCTATTGTTTCTATGAGGTAATGGACAACGTCTTGATTCATTCCGGCAAAACGGTCGGGATTGTCATCACGAATTATTCTGAGCCAGAACATCTGATTCAGATATTAGTGGCCGATGATGGGATGGGAATTCGGGAATCCCTGGCCCAAAATGGCGAGTATGCGAATATCTCAGAACAACAAGCTCTTGCGTACTGCATCAAGGACAAGGTGTCCGATGGCAAGGGAATGGGCTTCGGTTTGTATTCCACCTCGCGCTTGATAAATACGGCCGGCCATAAGTTGGTTATCCGTTCGGGTAATCATACGCTCTCTGCCAATGGAGATACTGTTGTGACAGAGTCTGAGCCCTGGCAAGGAACAATCGTTTACTTTGAGCTACGTTCCAATATGGATATCGATCCGGCGTCCGTTGTGGATCACAGGACAGACCCGGCCGATGAGTTTGATGATTTGTTTCTGGATGATGATCCCGAATTGAATGAGTTATGGTAGAATTCAAATTTATCAAATACGGAGACAGTATGGGTACACGTCTCCTGGGGGCCAAAATCAGAGCCGATCTCCGTCCGCTTCTGGATGGAGACGAGAAGGTCGTGCTCGATTTCTCCGGAATAGACACTGTTACCAACTCCTTTGCCGATGAGTGCATAGCCAAACTTTTGCTGGAGATGCCCCTGACAGACTTGAAAGCGAAGACAACTTTCAAGGGCCTTACTCCCATGACGGAACGAAGCATCTTATCGGCCCTGAAACGCCGCCAAATGCAAATACAGTCAAAATAGTTATACCCAAATGCCTGATTTCAAAGACTATAATCACATTTTGATACAGCTATAGTCTTTGGTTGCAATCCTGTATTCATTTGAGTCGTTTCCAACTACTTTGGTGTTATCATTGGAACTGATTGGGAGCCCCAGGAGGTCAAAATCAAGGTCGTGAATAGCCAGGTGAGATACTTTGATACATTGCCTCTGCATATCTCCCAGCAGAAGGTTGAGGAAGAATCCGACGAGGAATACACGGTATACAAATTTCACCTGGCGCCGACACACGATTTCAAAAAAGAAATCATGAGCTGGGGACCGGATGTGGAGGTGCTGAGCCCAGAGGATTTCAGGCAAGAAATCAAGGACGCTGTTGCCTATATGTCTGAACAGTACAGTCGATGAAAGACTTTGCAGCGATAGATTTTGAGACTGCTAACGAGTGCCGATGCAGCGTCTGCAGTGTGGGTGTGGTCATCGTCCGGAACGGGGAAATTGTGGATTCATTCTACAGCCTGATACATCCTGAACCGGAGTATTACCAGTGGTTTTGCCAGCAGGTTCATGGACTGTCGGAAGAAGACACAGAGGATGCACCGGTATTCCCGTTTGTATGGGAAAAGATAGCCCCGATGATTGAAGGCCTGCCGCTGGTGGCACACAATAGTCCTTTCGATGAGGGATGCCTGAAGGAGGTATTCAAAGTGTACCAGATGGATTATCCTGATTACAAGTTCTACGATACGCTGGCCGTCTCCAGGAGGTATTATGGCAATAGTTTGCCCAACCATCAGCTACAGACAGTTGCAGCAGCCTGCGGGTACATTCTTGAGAATCATCACCATGCACTGGCCGATGCGGAGGCGTGTGCTTATATTGCGATGAAGCTCCTGTAGCCTCCAACCATCATTATTATTTCCCATGGACACTAACTCATAAGTCAAACAAATCTTCACAAAAGATTTGCGAAGGTAAGACGGATTGGCTATCTTTGTTAGGTTGGACATTGATGCCATGAAGGATCTGACGATTCAGGACATAGAGACCATCCTTCACCGTGATGAGAACCGCGTGATGGAGGCCAAGAAGACTACCGGTGAGATTGTCGCCGGTATGCAGTCAGGCTGCGCTTTCCTCAACACCGAAGGCGGCTGGTTGTTTTTCGGCATTCATCCAAAGACGCTGAAGATTCTTGGGCAGGATGTCGCCGACCAGACGCGTCAAGAGATTGCCAGAGAGATGCGCAAGTTCACTCCCGCCATCGACTTGGCGGCTCAGTACATCGATGTTCCCGGCAGGCCGAATCAGAAGGTTATTGCCATCCGGTTCCCGGCGCCCGATGGATTTGCCGCGCCTTATACCTACGACAACCGGCCGTACTACAAAGTTGAAAACACCACGTCCATAATGCCCCGTGAGATGTTCGAGGAGCGCATCCGCCTGAGCAATCCCAAGAAGTTCAGTTGGGAGAAGTCCCCTTGCCCGGATGTTGACGTGAACGGTATCAGTGCTAAAACACTCGACGATATCATCTTCTCCGGCATCAACAAAGGCCGCATCCCCCGTGAGGCCAGCCGTCTCAAGAACCGTTTGGCAAAACTTGACCACCTTGGCCTCCGCACGGCAGACGGCTTACTGACCAACGGCGCCGTAGTACTCTGCGGTAAAACGCCGAACAGGGAGTTCACCCAGTGCAAAGTCCGTCTTGCCCGCTTTGAGGGAACCGACATGGATAAGTTCCGTGACCAGACGGTCTGTTACGGCAACCTATTCGAGCAGTATGATGCCATCATAGAATTCTGTCGGAAGCATATGTTTCTGGCAGGGAATATGGATCAGATTGAGCGCATCGACACACTTACAGTCCCCATCAAGGCTCTCCGGGAAGCAACCCTGAACCTGCTGGTCCATCGCACATGGTGGTCCGGTGCCAGAACTCCAAGCGTCGCCATATTCGATGACCGCATAGAGTTTATGAATCCCGGCTTCTTCCCTCCTGGAACCACTGCCGAGGATTTCCGGAAACGTCCGCACTCAGAACCTATCAACGAAGTCATCTCCAATGTTTTCTTCAAGAGCGGACTGATGGAAGCTTGGGGCCGTGGTATTCCGGACATTTATGGCGAATGCAAGGCTGCAGGCCTCCCGAAGCCTGAGTTTGAGAGCATTCCGAACTTTGTTTGCCTGACAATTCGGTTCAAAGAGCCGCTCACGCCACACTTAACGGCTCAAAATAATAACTCATCGAATGAGACATTAAATGAGACATTAAATGAGACATTAAGCCAGGCGATTCTTGCAACATATAATCTGATAAAAACTAATCCTGGAATCAAGAGAAAGGACATTGTTACCCGTTCGGGGCGTGTTCCTGCCACTATCAGCAGACATATAGCTTTACTTATTGAAAAGAATCTCATTGAGCATCGAGATTCTAAGAAGACTGGTGGCTACTATGCCAAATAATTATTCTGATATCAAACGATTAACACATACCCAAATGCCTGATTTTAAATACGCGCCGATGTTTCAGCTCGGCGAAGACACCACAGAGTATTACCGGATTCCGGGATCTGAAAAACTTGTGAAAACCGCCAAGTTCGGCGGACATTGCGGCTGCGGCGGCAAGACCGTCCTGGAGGTCTCTCCGGAGGCGCTCACGCTGGTGGCGCAGCAGTCTTTCCACGACTGCCAGTTTATGCTGCGCCGTGCGCACAACGAGCAGGTGGCCGCCATCCTGAAGGACCCCGAGGCCTCCGAAAATGACAAATATGTGGCGCTGCAGTTCCTGCGCAACGCCGAGACCGCCGTCAAGGGCGTCCTCCCGTTCTGCCAGGACACCGGCACCGCCATCATCCACGGGGAGAAGGGCCAGCGGGTCTGGACGGATTTCGAGGATGAGGAAGCGCTCAGCCGCGGCGTGTTCAACACCTACACGCAGGAGAACCTGCGCTACAGCCAGAATGCCCCGCTGGATATGTACAACGAGGTCAATACGAAATGCAACCTCCCCGCCCAGATCGATATCGAAGCCGTCCAGGGCGAGGAATACCGTTTCGTCATGGTGGCCAAGGGCGGCGGCAGCGCCAACAAGACCTATTTCTATCCCATGACCAAGGCCACCATCCAGAATGAGGGGACCCTCCTTCCTTTCCTGGTGGAGAAGATGAAGAGTCTGGGAACGGCGGCCTGCCCACCCTACCACATCGCCTTTGTCATCGGCGGCACCAGCGCGGAGAAGAACCTGCTGACGGTCAAACTTGCCAGCATCAAATACTACGACAATCTGCCCACGACCGGCGACGAGACGGGCCGCGCCTTCCGGGATATCGACCTCGAGCAGAAACTGCTCAGGGAAGCGGCCAGGATCGGCCTGGGCGCCCAGTTCGGCGGGAAATACCTCGCCCACGATATCCGGGTGGTCCGTCTGCCCCGCCACGGCGCCAGTTGCCCCATCGGCATGGGCGTCAGCTGCTCCGCCGACCGCAATATCAAGAGCAAGATCAACGCGCAGGGCGTTTGGATCGAGAAACTGGATACCAATCCTTCCGAACTCATCCCCGAGGAATACCGCCGTCCCGGCGAAGGCCCCCGCGGGATTGAAATCGACCTGGACAAGGGCATCGACGCCGTACGCGCCGAATTGACGAAATATCCCGTCAGCACCCGGGTCAACCTCAAGGGAACGATCATCGTGGCGCGTGACATCGCCCATGCCAAGCTGAAGGCCCGCCTGGATGCCGGAGAGGACCTTCCGCAGTATTTCAAGGACTATCCCGTCCTCTACGCCGGCCCGGCGAAGACCCCTCAGGGATACCCCTGCGGCTCGATGGGCCCCACCACGGCCAACCGGATGGATCCCTACGTGGACGAGTTCCAGGAGCATGGCGCCTCGCTCGTGATGATCGCCAAGGGCAACCGTACGCAGCAGGTCACCGATGCCTGCCGTAAGCACGGGGGCTTCTACCTCGGCACGATCGGCGGCGTGGCGGCCATCCTCGCGCAGGACAATATCAAATCTATCGAGTGCGTGGAGTATCCCGAACTCGGCATGGAGGCGATCTGGAAAACCAGGGTGGAAGACTTCCCGGCCTTCATCCTGGTCGATGACAAAGGCAACGATTTCTTCAAGCGGCTCGGCCTGTAGGAGACTTTCCTACAGGATGGAGACGGTCTGGAGGGACTGGTAGAGGCGATAGACGGCGCTGGAGAAAGACTTGTCGGAGAAGGAGAAAGTCGCCGGGCCGTCGGTGGTCTGGACGGTGACGCTCCTGACCCCGCGCATCATCTCTTTAATCTGGTCGGCGGAAGGGTAACAGATGGCCCGTCCGGCGACCAGGTCTTTTTCCTGCTGCAGGGCGATGGTGCCGCCGGTCGTGACGATGGTGATGTCCGCGCCCAGCGGGATGGTCTTGCCCTGGAGATAGAGGTTGAGGTCGAAGGAATCGCTGTTGCTGGCCGCATAGTAGAGATAGACCATCGAAATGCCCAGCGAAGATGTGATCTGGAGCGTCTGGGTCTCGGCTAGGCGGCTTCCGCGCTGGTCCTGGAGCGATTTGAGATGGCTGCCCAGGTCGAATTCCGGGGCGGGGGCATCGACGATGGCCCTGTGGGCCCGGCGGAGTGCGGCGCCCAGTTCATCCTCTTTGTAGGTGATCTTGATGTAACCGTCCGAAGACCAGCGCTTCTGGACGTCTATGCCGGCGATGCCGCCCAGGATCTTGTTCAGTTCGGCCTCCTCCAGATAGTATTCCCCATAGTTCCAATAGACCTTCTTCCCGTTCCGGTTCAGGCCTTCCGGCGCCACCAGGTTGGGCGCGTCGGCGGCATTTTTCAGCACGACCACCTTGCCGGAGGTGGTGTTGATGGTCATGGGCGCGTTCTTGGGCATCTTCCAGGGCGCGGGCTCCTCGAACTCGGCCCGGAGTTTCCACACCACGCCGCCGTCCGGGAAGATGACGCGCGTCAGTTTGAGTTCCACGGCGTCGTCTTTGGGATTGGGCGCATCGACGCGGATGCGTTCGGTACCCGTATAGATCTTGGCGTTTTTCCTGTAGTTGAAGCGTACGAGGTCCTGGGCCGGGAGACTCAGGCAGAAAAGGGTCGCGGCGGCCGCGAGCAGGTATTTCTTCATAAGGCGCAAATCGCTTTCTTGAGTTTGTCGGCCTCTTCTCTTCCAAAAGCCTTGCCATACTCGCGGGCGAGGACGACGCCGGTGCCGGCGGCGAAGGAAATCCCGAGCCAATAGCCCCAGGAAGTAACGGGCCCGGGACGGAAAACCCGGCTCAGGCACCAGAAGAAGGCGATGGCTGCGGCTGCGGCCAGTACGTCCCAGAGATAGGACGGGCGCGTCCCTGCGCTGATACGGACATGGTAGGTGCCGGGCTCGTCATCGGTGATGTCCACTACCAGATAACGGGTCTGCAGGCCCCGGGAATGGTCGATCCAGAGGCTTCCGCCCCCGCCGTCGCCGACGTTGCGGGCCCCGGCGGCGGCCAGGTCCCAGACGCGGTGGATGAATTCCTCCTGCGGAAGCGGGGAGGCGATATCGAAAGATTCCACCGTTCTCAGGCGGACCGAGGTGTCGAATTCCATAATTCTTCAGTTGTTCTTTGCAAAGATACGCAGTTTTTTCGTATCTTTACGCATTGGTAAAACGTTAAAAACTGTTTTCTATGTACACCTACCGCCTTTATGGAGATACCTACGTCCTCAGTATCGACAACCGGCAGTCCATCGTCGAAGCCCTGGCCGCCTTCTGCCGCGAGGCAGGCGTCCGCTGCGGGGAGATCACCGGCCTGGGCGCCGTGGACAGCGCCACGCTCCGTTTTTTCGACATGTCCCTCGGCCACTATGTCGACCGCACCTATGACGAACAGATGGAAATAGCCAACCTGACCGGCAATGTGTCCGAAAAGGACGGGCAGGTGTACCTCCATCTCCATATAACGCTCGGCCGCAAGGACTACTCGGCCCTCGCCGGCCATCTGCTCGATGCCCGCATCTGCGGGGCCTGCGAACTGTTCGTCCGTCCGCTGCCGGGCGTGGTCGGCCGCCGCTTCTCCCCGGAAATCGGGATCAATCTCTACGAATTCTAACAGCCTATGGTATTAATGATTCTCGAGCTGCTCATCGTTCTGGCAGCGCTCTATGTGGGTTCCCGTTACGGAAGCCTGGCCCTCGGCGCCATCAGCGGCATCGGCCTGGCCATCCTGGTATTCGGCTTCGGCCTCAAACCAGGGACGCCGCCCACCGACGTCATCTACATCATCATCGCGGCCGTCACCTGCGCCGGCATCCTCCAGGCTTCCGGCGGTATGGACTGGATGATCCAGGTCGCCGAAAAGATGCTCCGCAAGCATCCGGACCACATCACTTTCCTCGCCCCGCTCTGCACCTTCTTCCTGACGGTGCTCGTCGGCACCGGCCATGTCGTCTATACCCTGATGCCGATTATCTGCGACATCGCCCTGAAAAAGGGCATCCGGCCCGAGCGGCCCTGCGGCGTGGCGTCCGTCGCCTCCCAGGTGGGCATTACCTGTTCGCCGATCGCCGCGGCCGTCGTCGCCTTCATGACCATCTCCAACGCCAACGGCTACAATGTCGCCATCCCGCAGATCCTGATGGTCACCATCCCGTCCTGCCTCTGCGGCCTCATGGCGGCCGCGGCCGCCTCCTACAAGCGCGGCCTCGACCTGGAGAAGGACCCGGAATTCCAGAAGCGCCTGGCCGATCCGGAGACCTTTCAATACATGTACGGCAGCACCGCCACCACCCTTGACAAGCGCATCACCAAGGAAGCGAAAGGCTCCGTGTACGTGTTCCTGACCGCCCTGCTGGTCATCGTGGCCTTCGCCTGCGTCCAGTTCTTCGTGGACAAGGAAACCCTGAAGACCATCACCCGCATCCCCAAGATGAACATCGTCATCCAGATCGTGATGATATCCGCCGCGGCCCTCATGATCATCTTCTTCAAATCCTCTCCGAAGAAGGCGGTCGCCGGTGCCGTGTGGCAGAGCGGCATGGTGGCCGTCGTGGCCATCTACGGCATCGCCTGGCTGGCCGATACCTATTTCAGCAACTACATGGAGACGATGCAGGCGGCCCTGCAGGGGATCGTGGCCCGTTATCCCTGGAGCATCGCCTTTGTCTTCTTCCTGGTGAGCGTGCTGATCAATTCGCAGGGCGCCGTCGTCGTCGCCATGCTGCCGCTGGCCTATAAACTCGGCATCGCCGGCCCCGTGCTGCTGGGCGTGCTTCCGAGCGTCTATGGCTACTTCTTCATCCCGAACTACCCTTCGGACATCGCCACGGTCAACTTCGACCGTTCGGGCACGACAGTCATCGGCAAATACCTGCTCAACCACAGTTTCATGATGCCGGGACTGATCTGCGTGACGGTTTCCACCATCGTGGGCTACCTGATCACCAACGTATTATTCGCGGGGTATTTCGCTTCCTTCGCCTCTTAGCGGCGCAAGGTTCCCTTCCGGGAGATGTCCCGGATCTTTCCCGTATATCCCCGGCCGTCGGTCTCGTACCACGGCCAGGTGATTTTTATGGGCATCTCATCCTTTCCCTCCGGCAGGAATTCGGCATAGGGAACGCAGAAATAGGCGTTGCCGAAGGCGTAATTCTCCAGCCCCGTCCCTTTCGGGTCGGTGGGGACGAAGACCTCTCCGTAGCCGTTGTGGTGGAGCCGGAAACGGAGGGTGTCCCCCGGGGCGTCGACATCCTCCAGGACGAGGTTGAGAAAGTGGGTGGTCTTGGACTTCGGCATGGCGGTAATGCATACCTCCATGTTGATGTATCCGCCTGAGAACCATCCGTTTACCAGCATGATGGGATCACTCCCGATAGCATCGGGGTCTGCCGTGCTGCGGCGCAGGCCGGGTTTGGTGAGCGGTTTGCTCCAGCCGGTCAGCCGGATGTCGTAACGACCTTCTCCGGTGGACCGGAGCAGGTCGAAATGGAGCAGGACGCGGTCGAGGTCTTCCCTGGGACCTTCGACGGGGGATTCGGTGATGCGGCCGGTCCAGCCGGCATCCGCCTGGAAGACATCCCCCCTGAGGGTTCCAAGTTCCATGGCGCCGGACCAGATGGGGCCCTCGTATTTGGCGCAGGCCCCGAGCGTGAGCAGCGCAGTCAGCAGCAGGAGGCGTCTCATGGCTTCTGGGAACGTTTGCGGGTGGGGTGGCAGAGAATCTGGATATCGATCCCGTCCACTTTGTAGCCGCGGAAACGGCGTTTGCCCAGATGGGCCTGGACCAGTCCCATCAGTTCGTCGTCCAGTACTTCGCGGAAGGTGTCGCTGACGGTATCGTAGAGGTGGATATGGCTGTGCGGATCCACGTCGAAATACATCCTGTTGCCGACGCTGGTCCTCCGGCAGTAGATGCCCAGGGAAGAGAGTTGGGCGAGGATGTTATAGACGGAGGCGGTGCTCACGCGGACGGCCCCGTCGCGCGCGATGACCCCGGCCACCATCTCGGCGGAGGCATGCCCCAACTCCAGCATGGCGTCGTGGACGGCCAGCCGCTGCGGCGTGGCCTTGAGGCCGTGCTTGCGGAGCATGGCGCGGAACTGCTCGGGGGAGGGCCCTTTGAATACCTGTTCTGCCATAGGGATCAGAGTTCGAAATAGTCCCGGTAACGGTCGTACAGGTGGCCGGCCTGCAGGTAGGCCGACTGCGGACTCATGAAGTGGGAGAACTCGAAGGTGATGGCCTTCTGGTAACCGCAGCGGCGGGCCGCCTCCAGTTTCATGCGCAGTTTGTCGAACTTGATCGGCAGGAAGCGGATGGGCATGTCGCGGTCGAAGGTCTCCGCATTGGTCCAGCACTGCATGCCGTAGCGGTCGGCCAGTTGCTTGTTGACGGTGAAGAAGACGTCGAGTTCGTCATAGTCGATGTGGCCGTCCTGGAAGGCGACGGCGTCCACATAGTCATGGATCCCGTCGAAAATCTCGTTCCATTCGCGCTCGTGGGTCTCCACGGAGACGGCGTCTTCCTTGGTCAGGGCGCCGCTCGCGGACGCAACGGCCTTTTTCCCGTCCAGGAAGGGGGAGATGAAGGTCGGCAGGCCGCCGGAAACCTCCTTGCACTGGCGCCCCATGGCCCGGAACGACTCGATGGCGCTGCGGTTGGCCCGGCTGATCTCGCCGCTGAGGTACCAGCCCCCGAAACTCTTGTAGCGGCTGCCGTAGCGCTCCCACACCTCGTCGATGACGAAACGGTTGTCCTCCACGTCGCGGGACATGTCGCGGGTATCCCAGAAATGGCCGGAGTCGTACAGGCCCAGCATGAATTTCATGTCGTATTTTCCGGCAAGGCGGCAGAAAAGGTCCACCAGGTCCACGGAGGGCATGTAGCAGCCTTTTTTCAGCAGATAAGGGGACGGATAGGTGAGGAATTTCCTGTAGCCCGTGCGGATTTCGATGACCGTATCGATGCCGATGGCCTTCATGTAGCGGAAGTCGCGGTCCCACTCCTTTTCGCCCCAGTTCTGGTGGGGGATATCGTGGGAAATCTCATCGAGGAAGGTGCCGGTGATGGGCAGGCCCGCCCCGCGCGGGACGATGAGACTGTCGTGGGAAGGGGCCTCCTGCTTTCCGCAGGATTCGAGAAGGGGGGTGCCGGCGACAGCCGCGGCGGCCAGGGCGGATTTCTTGAGGAAGGATCTCCTGTTTTCCATAGAGTCAGAATCTTGTTTGCGCAAAGATAGGAAATAATTGTTATCTTTGCGAGTTAAAAGATAGATTATGGAAAGAATCCGCGTCCTCATCATCGGTTCCGGTCCCGCCGGCTATACCGCCGCGATCTACGCCTCCCGCGCCGCCCTCAGCCCCGTCCTCTACGAAGGGATGGAGCGTGGCGGACAGTTGACGACCACCACCGTCGTGGAAAACTATCCCGGCTTTGCCGAGGGAGTGGATGCCAACCAGTTGATGGAAGCCATGGGTAAGCAGGCCGCCCGTTTCGGCGCCGATATCCGCCCCGGCCGCATCAAGGAGATCGATCTCTCGTCCCGTCCTTTCCGCGCCCTGGACGACAAGGGCCGGGAACTGGAAGCCGAGACCGTCATCATCGCCACCGGCGCCACGGCCAAATACCTGGGCCTTCCTTCCGAAGGCAAGTATCGGGGCATGGGCGTATCCGCCTGCGCGACCTGCGACGGCTTTTTCTACCGCAAGAAAGTGGTCGCCGTGGTCGGCGGGGGCGACTCCGCCTGCGAGGAGGCGACTTACCTGGCCGGCCTCTGCAAGAAGGTCTATATGATCGTGCGCCGCGACGTCTTCCGCGCCTCCGTCGCCATGCAGGAACGGGTGCTGGGCACCCCCAACATCGAAGTTCTCTGGAACTGCAATACCCAGGAAGTCCTCGGCGACGAATACGGTGTCACCGGGGTCCGGCTCCTGCGCAAGGATGGCGAGGTTTTTGATATCCAGGTGGACGGATTTTTCCTCGGTATCGGCCACCATCCGAACGCCGACCTGTTCCGGCCCTGGGTCGAGGTGGACGAAAACGGGTACATCGTCACGGACGGCAGGACCACCGCGACCTCGGTCGAAGGCGTCTTCGCCGCCGGCGATGTGGCCGATCCCCGTTACCGCCAGGCCGTCACCGCCGCCGCTTCCGGCTGCCGGGCCGCCCTGGATGTGGAGAAGTTCCTGATAGATCACAAAGCGTAGTATGTTTAGAAAACTGACAGTTTTGCTGCTTGCCGCCCTTGCGGCGCTTTCCTGCAAGTCCCAGTACGACGCCCTGCTGGCCAGCGGCGACGTGGACGCGAAATATGCCGCCGCCTTCGAGTATTTCACCCAGGGGAAGTACCAGAAGTCCGCCGCGATGTTCGAGTCGCTCTCCATGCTTACCACCGGCACCGAGCGGGACGATACGGTCCAGTACTACCGCGGCCTGTCCAACTACCGCTACAAGGACTATGAGACGGCGGAAGGCAATTTCTCCAGTTTCGTGGAGACCTTCCCGCGCAGTCCCTTCGCCTCCGAGGCCCGTTTCCTGCGCCTGGACTGCCTTTACCGTGCCACCTATCGCTACGAACTCGACCAGACGCCGACCTATGCGGCCATCGCCGCCATCAACGAGTACCTGCGCGACTTCCCCGGCAGCGACCACGTCGAAGACTGCAAGGGCATGCTCAAGGACCTGGGCGACCGCCTCGATACCAAGGCCTACGAGTCGGCGAAACTCTATTTCAAGATGGAGGATTACATGGCGGCCCGCGTGGCCCTGCGCAATGTGCTCAAGGACGATGCGGAAAACATCTACCGTGAGGATATCCTCTATTATATCGCCAAGTCTTCCTATAAATACGCCCAACTCAGCGTCCCGGCCAAGCAGCGCGAGCGCTACCTGACCTTCATCGACGACTACCTCAATTTCGTAGGCGAGGCCCCCGAGTCGGGTTACCGCCGCGAAATGGACGCGCTCTACGCGCGGGCCCAGCGGGCCATCGGCCGCCATGTCGATGGTGACGAACTGCTGAAGGCGAAGGAAAGGGATTTCGAGCGCGAGCGCAAGGCTGCCGCCAAGGGGAAATAAAAATTTTGAAACTTCCGCCTTCCCGGCTTCGTACCTATTAATGGGAGGCAGGGATTGCCTCCCGCAGAAAGATTAAGGATATGGACAAGAAGAAAGTTCCCAACAACACCATCACCCGGGACATCAAGTACCTGGCAGAGCCTACGGGCAATATCTACGAAACGGTCGTCATTCTCTACAAAAGGGCCAACCAGATAGCCCTGGCCGAGAAGAAAGAACTCAACAAGAAACTCGAAGATTTCAAGAATGACCGCGACTCCATGGAGGAGGTTTTCGAAAACCGCGAGCAGATTGAAATCTCCAAATACTACGAGCGTCAGCCCAAGCCGAGCCTCGTCGCCATCGAGGAGTTCCTCGCCGGCGAACTGAACTACCGCAGCGCCTCCGAGGGCGACGTGCGCGAAGAGCCCGCCGGGGAATAAGCACCCATGCTCCGCTCCCTTCAGGTACGCAATTACGTATTGATAGACTCGCTGGAAATTGATTTTCCGGCGGGTCTGGTCATTATTACCGGGCAGACCGGTGCCGGCAAGTCCATCCTGCTGGGCGCCCTGTCCCTCGTGCTGGGGGCCAAGGCCGATGCCGGCATGGTGGGGGCCCATGGCGACAATTGCGTCGTGGAGGCGGAGTTTTCCGTGGACGGGGATCCCGTGGCCAGGGATATCATTTCCGAGGCTGGACTGGACTGGAACGACGGTACGCTGGTCATCCGGCGTGTCCTGGGACGCTCCGGGCGCTCCCGTTCCTTCATCGGTGACGAGCCGGTACAGGTAGGGGTGCTTTCCGCCCTGAGCAGCCGCCTGCTCGATATCCATTCCCAGCACCAGACCCTGCTTCTGACCGACCGGCCCTTCCAACTTTCCATGCTGGACCAGTATGCCGGCCTGGACGATACCGTAGCCGCCTGCCGTGCCGCCTGGAAGCGCCTGGGCGCCTTGCGTACCGAGCGGGAAGAGGTGCGGGAGCGTCTGCAGCAACTCGCCCTCCAGCGCGACTACAACCAGGCTCAGTTCGACCAGCTCGACCAGGCCCGCCTGCAGGAGGACGAACTGGAGGCCCTGGAGGCCGAACAGGCGCAGCTCGCCCATGCGGAAGAGATCAAATCGGCCCTGTTCGGGGTGGAGCAGCGGCTCGCCCCGGAAGAAGGGGAGCGGCTCGACAGCCTGCTGAAAGAGTCAGTCCGCCAGTTGGAAAAGGTCGGGGCCTTCGTACCGGCCGCGGCCGACCTGGCCGCCCGGATGGAGTCTTCCCGGCTGGAACTGGACGACATCCTCTCGGAAGTCTCTGATATAGAGGCCCGGACCGATGTGTCGGAAGACCGTCTCCAGGCCGTCGAGGACAGGATGTCCCTGCTTTACGGGCTTATGCGCAAGCATGCCTGCAGTTCCGTTTCCGAATTGATCGCGGTCCGCGAGCGGCTCTCGGGCCTGCTCTTCGATTCGACGGCGCTGGAGAGCCGTCAGGCCGGGCTGGAAAAGGAAATTTCGGCCGCCGAAGCCGAGGTGTCCGGCCTTTCGGACCGGCTTCATGAGGGACGCGCCGCAGCCGCCGGCCCTTTCGGGACGGCCGTCGAGCAACTGGTCCGTTCCCTGGAGTTGGACAGCGCACTGTTCCGCGTGGCCCTGGAAGAAGCGCCGCAGGGCGCGACCGGCCGCGACGCCGTCCGCTTCCTCTTCTCGGCTGCGGGCGACCGTCCGGTGGAGGTGGCCAAATGCGCCTCCGGGGGCGAACTGTCCCGTATTATGCTGGCCCTCAAGGCCATGCTGGCGCGTTATGCCAAGATGCCCAGCATGATTTTCGACGAAATCGACACGGGCGTCTCTGGCAGCGTGGCCGATGCCATGGGCTCCCTCATCTGCCGGATGGGCGAGGATATGCAGGTCTTCGCCATCACCCATCTCCCGCAGGTAGCCGCCAAAGGACAGGCCCACTACCTCGTTTCAAAGTCCCTCACCCCCGACGGCCAGGCCGTCACCACCATTTCCCGTCTCTCGGGAGAGGACCGTGTCCAGGAACTGGCACGCATGCTCAGCGGCGCCTCCGTTACGCCGGAAGCCGTCGCCAACGCCCGCGCCCTTCTCGGGTGAGCGTTAGCGCAGCAGACGGAGCGTATTGTCTTTCTGGTAGATTACGCGGCGGATGCCCTGGTTGACCAGGCCGCCGTCTTCGCTTTCCTCGGCGAAATGGAAATCGGACTGGAGCAGGCGTTCCGGGTCACGGGTGGCCAGGGCGCGGGTCCAGCGGTTGCCGAACTGATAGACCGAACGGATGAAGAAGGACGCGACGTCGTAGCCCTGGAAGGAGAACTGCGTGGGCTCCGTGTTGTAGAGGGCACGGTAGGCCAGCAGGAAGCGGCGTACGCGCGGGTCGTCATAGTCGATGTGGTAGGAGAGGGCCGCGTGCATCGAGAGTTGGTGGAGGTTCTCCACTTCAATCGTGCTGAAGGAACGGATGCGGGCGGCGCTGTAGAGGATGACGTTCTGCTTGCGGTGCAGCAGCAGGCCCAGGTTGCGGACCACGTCGTGGACGAAGGCCTCGCTGTCGGATGTGACGATGATGCGGTTGCAGCCCGTCCCGGAGAGCGAGAGCAGGGAATTCAGCACGTTGCGGCCTTCCAGGATGCTGTAACTGAAGGAAGAGTGGCTCACGCCGTATTCTGTCAACAGGGAGTCGGTCAGTGCGGTCATCCCGGTATTTTTCGCCCCCTTTTCCGAAACGAGGATCACCTTGTCGCCCGGGGCGTTGTCCTCCTTGATCCAGCGGACCAGTTCTTCGTACTGGGCGTCATGGGGCGCCGGGGCATGGATGATGGAGGAATGATCGGCGGCAAGGACGACGGCGCGGGGATCCAGCGGGGAGATGATGGGCGTGCCGGGAGCGTTGATCTCCAGCACTTTGCGAAGGTCGGGAACGGACACGGGACCGATCACCAGGTCGCTTTCGCGGAGGCGTTCCGCGGTCAGGGGCATCGCCCCGCCCGACATGTCATAGACGCTCAGGTCGGTGCTGATGCCTTCCTGGCCCAGGTCGCGGACGGCCAGCCTTATAGACTGCTTCGAAGGCCGCCGCGTAAATCCCGGTCATGACCTGGAAGCCCTCTGGTTCATGATTAACCTGGGCCTGCGGCTGAATAGGCAGGATATCATAGACAAGAGCATGGAGATAGCCCTACGCGTCATAGACTATGGCTGGGACAGGCAATATGGCGGAATCTTCTACTTCATGGACCGCAAGGGCTATCCCACCCAGGAGCTGGAGTGGGACCAGAAGCTATGGTGGGTGCATATAGAAAGCGCAATATGCATGATAAAGGGCTACCAGCTCACGGGTAACGAAAAGGCCCTGGAGTGGTTCCTTAAGCTGGACGATTACCTGTGGACCAGATTCAAGGATCCCGAGTACCCGGAGTGGTTCGGCTATCTGAACCGCCGTGGGGAAGTGCTTCTGCCGCTTAAGGGCGGCAAGTGGAAAGGCTGTTTCCACGTGCCCAGAGGACTCTATCAGATAAGTACCATCCTGGAGCAGATAGCCCGATAGAGCCATGGAGCTGAGAGTTCATCTGCCATGGGACGGCTTTTACCGGGGCACCCGCTTTGACAGGAGCGGCATCTTCCGATCTCTGATTCATCGTGGGCAGGAACTCTGCGGTCCCTGGTTCATGCGTTATGACCCTTATATGCATGACGCCGTCCAGGGACCGGCCGAGGAGTTCTCTCCCATGGAAATGGATGACGTGTGGCTGAAGCCAGGCGTGGGGCTTCTCCGTAAGGACGGGCAGCCCTATGACCGTTTCAAACTGTATGAGGTTGTCAGTCCCGGCGTCTGGGAGGTGGACGGACTGCATTTTTGGCATAGGCTGGAGGGCTACTACGACTATATAAAAGAAATTGTAATTACCGGGGAAAACAGTTTTGAGATTCGCCATTCTCTTCATACCTTTGTAAGTATGAGGGGGGACGTGTACAACCATAACTTTTTTACCATGGGGAAGATGGCCGTGACGCCGTCGCGTGTCATAGGCTTTCCTTTTTCCCCGGAAGGTGACTGGCGGACAGAATATGATTCCGTTGGCTTCACTTCCGGCGGCATCCGTTTTTCCCGCGCGTTGAAGGAAGGCGAAACCGTCTATACGGGAAATATCCACGAAGCCGGAAAAGAGGGAATGCCCTATGCGATGAGTTTGAGCGAAGGGTCTTTGTCGGTGCAGATCAAAGGAGACGTCCCCGTAACCAGGACAGTGCTGTGGGCCAATCACCGCATAGCCTGCCTGGAACCTTATAACAGGATTGACCTGTCTCCCGGAGATACTTTCAATTGGAATATAGAATACACACTGTTATGAAATCCAGTTCCATGTTTATTGCCCTTGTGGCATTTACTGTGGGCACCTGCACGCCCAAGCAGGAGATTCCCGTTTATCTGAATTCTTCCAAGCCCCTGGAAGAGCGCGTTACCGACGCCCTTTCCCGTATGACTCTGGAGGAAAAAGTGGCCATGACACATGCTCAGTCCAAGTTTTCCAGTCCCGGCGTACCGCGTCTTGGAATACCTGAAATATGGCATACCGACGGCCCGCACGGCATCCGTCCGGAAGTGTTGTGGGACGAATGGGACCAGGCCGGCTGGACAAACGACTCCTGTACGGCTTTTCCCGCACTGGTGAACCTGGCCGCCACCTGGGACAGGGATCTGGCACGCCTGTACGGTGACTGCATAGGTGCCGAAGCTCGTTACCGCAAGAAGGATATCCTGCTGGGCCCCGGCATCAATATGGGACGTACGCCCCTGAATGGCCGCACCTTTGAATATATGGGAGAAGACCCGTATCTGGCCGGAGAACTGGTGGTTCCATATGTAAAGGGTGTCCAGTCAAACGGCGTGGCTGCCTGCGTGAAACATTTCGCGGTGAATAACCAGGAGGTACGCCGAACGGCTACCAGTTCCAACCTGGACGACCGCACACTCTACGAGATTTACCTGCCCGCTTTCAAAAAGGCGGTGCAGGAAGGCGGCGCCTGGGCCATCATGGGTTCCTACAACTTGTACAATGGCCAGTTCAACTGTCACAACAAACGGCTCCTGTGCGATATTCTAAAGGGTGAATGGGGTTTTGACGGCGTGGTCATAAGTGACTGGGGCGGCTGCCGTGACGACGACGAGGCAATCACCAATGGCCTGGATATAGAGATGGGCACTTGGACCAATGGTTTGAGAGGAGCCGCATCGGACAGTTACGCCAACTATCATCTTGCCAGGCCTTATCTGGAGCGCCTTAGGGACGGTCGGGCTACCGAGGAGCAGCTGGATGACAAGGCCAGCCGTATCCTTAGGACCATTTTCCGTACTTCCATGGGCCCCGAACAGCATTTTGGCAGCTTTTCTTCTCCGGAGCATTATGCTGCGGCACGCAAGATTGCCGCTGACGGTATTGTGCTGCTGAAAAACGACGGCGTCCTGCCCCTGTGCCCTCACCAGGGTGCCAGAATCCTTGTGGTAGGCGAAAACGCCTATAAGATGATGGTTGTGGGAGGCGGTTCCTCCAACCTTAAAACCAAGTATGAGGTAATCCCGCTGGATGCCCTTCACGAAGCCTTTGACGGAAAGGCCGATGTGGTGTGGGAACGTGGTTACGTTGGTGATACCACGACGGTTTACAATAAGGTAGTCACAGGTCAGGACCTTCGTGACGGCCGTACGCCTTCGCAGCTGCTGGCCGATGCCGTAGCCGCCGCCAGGGATGCCGACTATGTGCTGTATATCGGAGGCCTTAACAAGAGCAAGAAACAGGACAACGAAGGCACCGACCGTGAGGACATCGTGCTCCCGTATGGCCAGGATGCCCTGATTGAAGCCCTGGCAGCCGTTGCCAGGAAGATGGTCGTGGTGAACATTTCCGGTTCTCCCGTTGCCATGCCATGGGCACAGCAGGTGAGCGCCATCGTGCAGTCCTGGTACGGAGGTTCAGAGAGCGGGCATGCCCTCGTGGACGTTCTTACCGGCGCGGTGAACCCTTCCGGCAAGTTGCCCTTCACCATGCCGCTGCGCCTTTCCGACGGGCCGCTTAAGACCCCTCGCCAGTACCCCGGCATTCAGGAAGAAGGCAAGAAGTGGTGGCAGGAGTATTACGATGAGGGCGTTTTCATCGGCTACCGCTGGTATGATACCCAGGGGATTGCTGTCCAGTATCCTTTTGGACACGGTCTCAGTTATACCTCTTTTGAACTTGCCGACGCTTCCGTAAAACGCTCCGGCAAGCAGTGGACGGTTTCCGCTACGCTTGCCAATACTGGCGAAGTGCCCGGTGCCGAGGTGGTGCAGCTTTACGTCTCCGACACAGAGGCATCCGTCGCACGTCCCGCCAAGGAACTCAAGGGATTTGAGAAGGTGTATTTGAACCCCGGGGAGAAGCGTCGCGTACAATTGACCCTGGGCCTGGATGATTTGAGCTGGTTTAATGCCGATGCACATGAGTGGGTGGCCGAACCCGGTGAATTCCACGCCCTGATTGGCTTCTCTTCTGCCGACATCCGTGCCGATATTCCGTTCCGCTATGAAAAGTAAGGTATTGCTGCTTCTTTTGCTGCTGTGCGGGGGAGTTTCCTTCGCACAGGGATTCCGGGAACTGCCGCTTGGCAGCATCCGGCCAGAAGGGTGGCTGAGGGAGCAGTTGCAGAGGCAGGCCGATGGTCTCACCGGCCATCTGGACGAGGTATATCCCCAGGTGATGGGCCCTTCCAACGCCTGGCTTGGCGGGGATGGTGACGCCTGGGAGCGCGGGCCTTATTGGATAGATGGTCTGCTGCCCCTCTCATATATCCTCTCTGATGAGCAATTGAAAGAAAAGAGCGGCAAATGGGTTAATGCCATAATGGATTCACAGCAGCCCGACGGCTACCTGGGACCTACGGAGGACCATCCCTTTGTTTATGGTCTTCAGCGCGGTAAAACCCATGACTGGTGGCCCAAGATGGTAGCGCTGAAAATCCTGAAACAGTACTATATGGCAACGGAAAATCCCCGTGTCATAGACTGTCTCCTTACATATTTCCGGTATCAGGCGGCGCATCTGGAAGAAACCCCGCTGGACCATTGGTCGGACTGGGGCAAATGGCGCGGGGCCGACAACTTGGACGTGGTTTATTGGCTTTATTCGCTTACCGGAGAGTCTTTTCTTAAGGAGCTTGCCGGGCTCATTCACAGTCAGACAACGGACTGGACGTCGCTGTTTTGGGACGGTGACATATTCTCTGAGCAGGGGAGTGTCCACTGCGTCAATCTGGCGCAGGGGTTCAAGGCTCCTCTGGTTTGGTGGCAGTTTTCCCGGGATGAGCGTGACAGGGAGGCCGCTTTCAAAGCCGCCGAAACAATCCGGCATACCGTGGGTATTCCCAACGGCCTTTGGGCCGGAGATGAAATGCTCCACTGGGGATCCCCCAATCGTGGCAGCGAACTTTGCACGGCCGTGGAAATGATGTTCTCGCTGGAAACCATGTTGCGCATCAGCGGGGATGTCCGCTGGGCCGACTGGCTGGAGCGCATTGCCTACAATGCCCTTCCTTCGCAAATTAAAGACGATTTTTCCGCCAAGCAGTATTATCAGCAGACAAACCAGATTTCCTGTTCACGCAGCTGGCGGCCTTTTTCTACGCCGCATGACGATACGGACGTGCTGTTCGGCACTCTGAACGGTTATCCCTGCTGCCTGTCCAACATGCATCAGGGCTGGCCCAAGTTCACTCAGAATCTATGGTACGCTACAGGTGACGGAGGTCTGGCGGCTCTCGTATATGCACCTTCTTCCGTTACGGCAAGTGTTTCCGGAGGAAGGCAGGTGCGCATAACGGAGACTACGGATTATCCCTTCCGGGAGACGGTCTCTTTCAAGATTGACTTCCCTGGGAAAAGGAGGGGGAAGGCTGTTTTCCCTCTGCAATTACGCGTACCCCAATGGTGTGATTCTCCCCGGCTGGAAGTGAATGGAGAAGATGTGGAAGTGGTGGCCGAAAATGGTATCATGACTCTGGAGCGGGAGTGGAAATCCGGTGACACTGTCGTTCTGCATCTTCCCATGCAGTTACGGGCAGAGGAAGGATATGACAGGGCCTGGTCCTTTGTCCGCGGGCCGCTGGTCTATGCGCTAAGGATGGAAGAGAACTGGAACTGGCTTTCTTTCAGTGGGCGCGATCGCTATTATGGAGGCGGCGCATGGGAGGTGACATCCTCTTCGCCCTGGAACTACTGCATTATCCGGGATGTTTTTGAGGCTGAATCCTGCCCGGTTACGGAGCATCCGGTGGCGGGCTATCCCTGGAATACGGAATCCGCTCCCGTGAGTATCCGGGTACCGGCCCGCGAACTCCCGCACTGGCAGGCCTACAACGGCTGTCCCGGAGACGTGGCCTATTGGACGGAAGATGGGGACGATACGGGGAAAGAGTGTGAGATTGAACTCATTCCTTATGGATGTACCACCCTTCGCATTGTGGCGTTTCCTACCAGGATTATCCCCTGGGACCGTTCATTCAGGGATTAATTTTAAAGCTGTAACCCTATGAAAAAACTAATCCTTCTTACATTGCTGTTTGCGACTGCTTCTGCACTGGCCGGCCCTCTTGACAACTGGACGCTGCAGCGCCAGGGACAGAAAGAGTCTTTTGCGGTAAAGGTGCCCTGTACGGTGGCCGGAGCGCTGAATGAGGCCGGGTTCTTTGGCCCTGATGTGCTGACCCAGGACCGTTACAAGGCCCTTGCCAAGAGTATCTTTGACGACCCCTGGGTGTTCACTACCCAGTTCAAGGCAACCAGGGGCCTGCGTCATGTGCTTCGTTTCGAGGGGCTTGACTATTATGCCGACATTGAACTGAACGGCAGCCTAATAGCTTCCCGTGACACTACGTTTGGCGCTTACAGCGTGCGGGAAATAGACATCACAGCCTTTGTCAGGAGCAGGAACACACTCAAGGTAACTCTGAGACGCGCCCGTGAGGGAGACCTTAACGCCGGCTATGTGGACTGGAATCCCCGTCCCGTGGACGAGAGCATGGGCATCATCCGCCCCGTTGTCCTCATTTCCACGCCGGACGTGCAGGTGCAGGACGTGTTTGTGAAGCCTTTGATAGATGCCGGGGACTTGTCCAGGGCTCAGTTCGAAGCGCAGGTTACCCTGGTGAACCGCGGAGCCAGGGCTGTGGAAGGCACTGTGAAAGGCAGTTATGAGGGCGGCTCTTTCTCCGTTCCCGTGAAACTGGACGCCGGTGAAACCCGGCAGATAATTGTTACGGAGGAAGTCGCTAATCCCCGCATCTGGTGGACGGCCGAACTTGGAAAACCGGAGCTGTATCACCTGGATGTGTCATTCTGCAAGGGCAAAAAGGTGTCCCACAGTGCAGGGGTTACCTTCGGCCTTCGCAGCATTGAAAGTGAGATAACCCCGCAGGGACATCGTCAGTTTATTCTGAATGGCAAAAAGGTGCTGATAAAGAGCGCAGGCTGGACAGACGATATCTTCATGCAGGACACCGCGGAGAGCCTGGAAGCCCAGGTGAAGATGGTGGCCGATATGGGGCTTAACAGCATACGCTTTGAGAATATCTGGGGCAAGGACCAAACCATTTACGACCTTTGTGACCGCTATGGCCTGATGGCCCTTGTGGGATTCAGCTGCCAGTGGGAATGGAAGAACTATTGCGGCTTGCCGGAGGTTAAACGCTATGGCTGCATAAATGACCCCGAGTCGGAAGCCCTCGCGGTGCGCTATTTCCACGACCAGGTGGTATGGCTGAGGAATCACCCCAGCGTTATCGGCTGGCTAAGCGGCAGCGACTGCATGCCCAATCCGGGACTGGAGAAGCAGTACCTGGCACTGTTTGCCAAGCTGGATTACAGACCTTATATCTGTTCTGCCAGCGGGCTGCGCAGTCTGGCCGGCCCGTCCGGAATGAAAATGATGGGGCCTTATGAGTACGTGGGGCCGGACTACTGGTGGTTGGACAATCGCCGGGGCGGCAATTACGGTTTCAATACGGAAACAAGTCCCGGCCTGCAAATGCCGCAGCTGGAATCTTTGCGTCGCATTGTGGGGGGAAAAGACCTGTGGCCGGTTGGTCCGGTTTGGGACTACCACTGTACGGCCTCCTCTTCCGCTATGAACAGCACCCGATTCCTGGAGAACGCCATGACGCAAATGTACGGCCAAATTGAGGGACTGGAGGACTGGATACGAAAGGCCCACGCCATGGATTACAACGCCACGCGCTCCATGTACGAGGCTTTCCGCTGCAATGTTCCGGAGGCTACCGGCATCGTTCAGTGGATGCTCAACAGCGCCTGGCCGTCCCTGTACTGGCAACTGTATGACTGGTACGGCATTCCCACCGCAGGTTACTACGGCGTGAAGGCTGCCAACGCACCTGTCCAGGCCGTGTTTAATTATGAAGACAGCAGCGTATGGCTGGTGAATGACGGCGTCCCTGCCGGGGAGTATGAGGTCCGTATCCGCGTGTATGACCGTAACAGCCAGCTTGTGCGTGACGATATCGCCTGCGTAACTTCCCGTCCCCGTGACCCCTGGAAGGTGTTCAGCGGAATAGAAGGTCCCTGCTTTGTGGCTTTGGATGTGACGGGAGAGGGATACGGCGCTTCCAACTTCTACTGCATTCCCGCCGGGGTCAACCGCTACAAATGGCACGAGGCCGACTGGTGGGGCATCCCCATTGACGAGTATGCCGACATGCGCTTTGTCTCCGGTCTTCCCCAGGCTGTGCTGGATATTGACGTGAAGCAGGTGGAAGGCGGCTACTACGTGACGCTGGAAAACAAGTCCGACGTGATTGCCTATCAGAACATCCTCAAGGCTCTGGACTGCCAGGGACAGCTGATTCCCGGCACGTTCTGGTCCCACAATTTCTTCACTCTTCTTCCCGGCGAATGCCGCACTGTGCACTGCTCCCTTCCCAAGGCCTGTTCACATGCCTCCATTGGCTTCTCCGGCTGGAACGCTAAAATTAATCTCAAGTAGTTGTAATATGAGTATTTCAGTAGAACAGATTATTTCAGCAGACGGAGCGTATTGTCTTTCTGGTAGATGACGCGGCGGATACCCTGGTTGACCAGGCCGCCGTCCTGGCCTTCTTCGGCGAAATGGAAGTCGGACTGGAGCAGGCGTTCCGGGTCACGGGTGGCCAGGGCGCGGGTCCAGCGGTTGCCGAACTGATAGACCGAACGGATGAAGAAGGACGCGACGTCGTAGCCCTGGAAGGAGAACTGCGTGGGCTCCGTGTTGTAGAGGGCACGGTAGGCCAGCAGGAAGCGGCGTACGCGCGGGTCGTCATAGTCGATGTGGTAGGAGAGGGCCGCGTGCATCGAGAGTTGGTGGAGGTTCTCCACTTCAATCGTGCTGAAGGAACGGATGCGGGCGGCGCTGTAGAGGATGACGTTCTGCTTGCGGTGCAGCAGCAGGCCCAGGTTGCGGACCACGTCGTGGACGAAGGCCTCGCTGTCGGATGTGACGATGATGCGGTTGCAGCCCGTCCCGGAGAGCGAGAGCAGGGAATTCAGCACGTTGCGGCCTTCCAGGATGCTGTAACTGAAGGAAGAGTGGCTCACGCCGTATTCTGTCAACAGGGAGTCGGTCAGTGCGGTCATCCCGGTATTTTTCGCCCCCTTTTCCGAAACGAGGATCACCTTGTCGCCCGGGGCGTTGTCCTCCTTGATCCAGCGGACCAGTTCTTCGTACTGGGCGTCATGGGGCGCCGGGGCATGGATGATGGAGGAATGATCGGCGGCAAGGACGACGGCGCGGGGATCCAGCGGGGAGATGATGGGCGTGCCGGGAGCGTTGATCTCCAGCACTTTGCGAAGGTCGGGAACGGACACGGGACCGATCACCAGGTCGCTTTCGCGGAGGCGTTCCGCGGTCAGGGGCATCGCCCCGCCCGACATGTCATAGACGCTCAGGTCGGTGCTGATGCCTTCCTGGCCCAGGTCGCGGACGGCCAGCAGGAAGCCGGCGTAGAAGTCCATATAATTGTCACTGGGCTTGCCGGAAAGTCCGAAAGGCAGCACCAGACTGGCCTTCACTTCTTTTTTCCGCGTGAAGATGGAAAGCAGGTCGTTCCCCGCATGGCTCCGCTCCGCGACCGTATCGGCGGGCGCCGCGGCCATAGTGGTATCGACCACTACGGGTGCCGGCGGCAGGTCTTCCACGCTGACGCCCCCGCGCGGGATCTTGAGTTCCATCCGCGCCTTCAGTTTCTTGGAAGTCAGGCCGTTGAGTTGGATGATCGTCTCCGCGGGAACATCGTATTTGCGGGCGATGTCGGTGAGATTCTCGTACCAGCGGACGACGTGGATGAAATAGGGGAGTTCCCCTTCCGGGGACGGGCTTTCGGTTTCTTCACCGCCGGAGACGGCGGCAGGGGCCTCGACCGCGGGAATGAGGATGATGTCGTTGCGTTTCAAGCCATCTTCCCGAAGATTCTTGTCGGGATTGGCCGCATAGATATCCTCCACCGTCACGCCATAGGCCCTGGCGATGGAAAACAGCGTCTGACGCTCCTGTACCACGTGGGAGAGGTACACTTTGCCGTCCCGGCCCCGGACTTTGTCCCGGGACACGGTCACCGGCGTCTGCGTGTAATCCTGGGCGGAAATTCCCGCGCAGGGCAGCAGCAGAAGCGCCAGCAGCAGCGTCAGAAGCCTGCTTTTCATCTTACTTGTTCTCCTTGGCCTTGGTCTTGACGTATTCCTCGTTCAGACCGGCCAGCAGGACATCGGTGATGTCGAGGGCGGGGTCGCCGGCAACGACGGGGGCGGGGAGCACGTCACCCTGCGTGGTGAGGATGAGGGCATACTCCCAGGTTTCGTTCATTTTGTCGACGTATTTCTTGATGGCGTCGCCGATCTGGTTCATCATGACCGTCTGCTCCTCGGCGATTTCCTGCTCCTTTTTCTGGGCATAGTTCTGGAAATCAACCTGTTGCTGCTGGAGTTTCTGGGCCTGTACTTCGGCGGTGGAGCGGGTGATCAGCCCTTTGCTGATTTTCTCCTGGAGGTCGTTGCCTTCCTTCTGGAGTTTGTTGCCGCGGCGGTTGACTTCCTGCTGGATGCCCTGGACCTTGGACTCGACGGCGGAGCGGAGTTCATTGGCCATGTCATATTCACTCAGGACGCGGTCCAGGCTGAAATAGACGATGGAGCCCTTCTGGGCGACGGTCTCGACGCCTTCCACTGCGGGGGCTTCCTCCTTGCTGGCGGATCCTTCGGTGAGTTTGGCAATGCAGAGGGCGACTACGCCTGCGAGGGCGATGATGCTGAGAACGAGAGGTGTGTTTTTCATTGTATGTACTTGTTGTTTGATTATCACTTGATAAGTGCAAATATACGAATTAAATCCGAACCTTTGACAGATAGGCGCGGATAGTTTGCTCCATGCCCAGATAGAGGGCGTCGCTGATGAGGGCGTGTCCGATGGAGACCTCGTCGGTCCAGGGGATGGTCCGGACAAAAAAGGAGAGGTTCTCCAGGTTGAGGTCATGGCCTGCGTTCAGGCCCAGGCCGCAGTCACGGGCCATGGCGGCCGTCAGGTAATAGGGGGAGATGGCGCGGGCCGGGTCGTCCCGGTAGCGGGCGGCATAGTCGGCCGTGTAGAGTTCCACGCGGTCCGCCCCGCAGTCGGCCGCCCCTTCGGCCATGCGCGGGTCGGGATCGACGAAGATGGACGTGCGGATGCCCAGCCCCTTGAAATGGGCGCAGATCTCCGTCAGGAAACTCCTGTTGGCGATGGTGTCCCAGCCGGCGTTGGAGGTGATGGCGTCGTGGGCGTCGGGGACGAGGGTCACCTGTTCGGGCCGAACCTCGCTCACCAGGTCCACGAAAGAGGGGATGGGATTGCCTTCGATGTTGAATTCGGTCGTGACCAGCGGCCGGAGCGTCCGCACGTCGCTGTAGCGGATGTGGCGCTCGTCGGGCCGGGGATGGACGGTGATGCCCTCCGCGCCGAAGGCCTGGCAGCGGACGGCCGCTTCTTCCACGGAAGGGAGATTGCCGCCGCGGGAATTGCGCAGGGTGGCGATTTTATTGATGTTTACGCTCAGTCGGGTCATCGGCGGAAGGCTTTAACGGAACAAAAATAAGCATAATTGTGCAATAATTGCGAATTTAGTCTTAAATTTGAACACTGCAAAAATCTGCCCATGAAGATCGGCGTATTCACAAAAAAAGACTCTCTCCGCCGGGATCCCCGTCTGGAGACGCTCCTGCAGCGGCTCTCCGCGGCCGGCCACGAATTATATTCCATCGTCGAAAGGAGCGACCTGGCTCCCGGCACGGACATGGTCCTGTCCGTCGGCGGCGACGGCACCTTCCTGTCCGCCTCCAAACGGGTGGCGGACAGCCTCGTCCCCATCCTCGGGGTCAATTTCGGCAGGCTGGGCTTCCTTTCGGAATACAGCCCCGACGAGGTGGCCGACGCCCTGGAAAAGGGAGACTGGACCCTCGAAAACCGTACCCTCCTTCAGGCTGAACTGAAAGGGGCCGACATCTGGCCCTATGCCCTCAACGAAGTCACGGTCCATCGTCGCGGCGCCGCCGTCCTCGGCATCCGCGTGAGCGTGGACGGAAACCAGTTGCCCACCTACTGGGCCGACGGCCTGGTGGTCGCCACCAGTTCGGGTTCCACGGCCTATTCCCTGAGCGTCGGAGGCCCGATCTGCATGCCTGACGCCCGTGTGCTGATCATCGCGCCGATCGCCCCGCACAACCTCAATGTCCGCCCGCTGGTCGTCCCCGACACCAGCCGCATCGGCATCTGTGTGGAGAGCCGCGACCCGCAGGTGACGGTCACCGTGGACAACCGCACCGTGGAGGTCCCCAGCGGGACCCGTCTGGAAGTTTCTATGGCACAGTTTTCGCTGAGGAGGGTCCGGCTGTCCGCCTCCAACTTCGTGAGCGCGCTGACAGGCAAGCTCTTCTGGGGCGAAGATATCCGAAACACGACGGTTTAAGGAATTTATGGACAAACCCAAGCATGTGTCCATCATCATGGACGGAAACGGCCGCTGGGCCCGCGAACGCGGACGGGAACGGGTCTATGGCCATCTGAACGGCGCCGACAGCGTCCGTGCGGTCATCGAGGCCGCGGCCGAAGAAGGCATTCCCTATCTTTCGCTTTACGCTTTTTCGGAAGAGAACTGGAACCGTCCCGCCGAGGAGGTTTCCTATCTGATGTCGATGATGAACAAACTCATCATCCAGGAAAAACCCACCTTCATCAAGAACGGCATCCGATGCCGCGTGCTGGGCAATCTGGGACGCCTCAGCTCCGACCTGCAGCAGGCCGTTTCCCGGCTGGAGGAGGATACCGCGGGCGGCACCCGCCTGACGGTCATCATCTTCCTGAGTTACAGCGGGAAATGGGATATCTTCCAGGCCGCCCGCCGCATGGCCGCCGACCTGGCCGCACATCCGGACAAGCAGGTGGAAATCAAGGATTTCGACCAATATCTCGTGACCGCCGGCGTGCCGGATCCCGACCTGATCATCCGCACTTCCGGTGAGCAGCGCATCAGCAACTACCTGCTCTGGCAGGGCGCCTATTCCGAGTTCTATTTTACCGACCTGTGCTGGCCCGATTTCCGGAAGGATGCCTTCCGGGCGGCCCTGGCCGATTATGCCGGACGGGACCGGCGATACGGGAAAGTGAAATAATTTTATTATCTTTGCAGGATATTACGTGACAGGAATGAAAATCGGACGGATTTTACTTGCGCTCTCGCTGCTTCTCGGTGGCCCCGGGGCTTTCGCCCAGGTCCCCGTGGACTATGCGCGTCCGCAGAAATACCTTGTCGGCGGGGTGAAGGTGGAAGGCAATACCTATCTGTCCGACGACCAGATCATCCAACTCTCCGGGCTTCAGAAGGGGATGGAGGTGACGGTGCCCGGCGACCAGGTGTCCGCGATTGTCAACCGCCTGTGGATGCAGCGCTATTTCCAGGACGTCGCCATCAGCATCGATTCCCTGTCCGCCGCCCGCGACAGCGCCTTTTTCCGGATTTCCATCAAAGAACGTCCCCGCGTGTCGGCCTGGACTTTCTCCGGGGTGAAGAGCGGCGAGAAAAAAGACCTGGAGGAACGCCTGAAGATCGGCCGCAGCGACGGTCTGCGCCGGGGCGGCGAATACTCCGAATACGTGGCCAAGACCTCTTCCGGCATCATATCCCGCTACTATAAGGAGAAAGGTTTCCTCGACGTGAAGGTGACGCCGCAGGTGCGCAAGGATACCATCGTCAAGAACGCCATCCGCGTCAATTTCAATATCGACCGCGGCGAGAAGGTCCGCATCCGCGACATCAACTTCATCGGCCGCACCAGCGACCTGAGCGAGTTCAAACTGGCCCGCTCCATGAAGAAGACCAAGTCGCGCAAACTGTACAACTTCTTCTCCAGCAAGAAATTCAGCGAGAAGGAGTATCCCAACGACAAGAAGGGCCTCATCAGCGCTTTCAACGAAGCCGGCTACCGTGACGCCCGCCTGGTCAGCGACTCCATCTATTATGTGGAGCCCGGCCGCCTGGGCATCGACCTGAAGGTGGACCCCGGCAAGAAATACTATTTCCGCAACATCACCTGGACGGGCAACTCGGTCTATACGGCCGAACAGCTCTCCCGCATCCTCCAGATCAAGAAGGGCGACGTCTATGACATGGTGACCATGCGCAAGCGGCTGGAGGGCGGCGGCAAGCAGAACGAGGAGGACGTCTCGAAGATCTACCGCGACAACGGCTACCTCTTCTTCCACATCACCCCCGTGGAAGTCAACATCCAGGGCGACTCCGTCGATGTGGAGATGCGCATCATCGAAGGCAAGCAGGCCACGCTCAACAACATCATCATCAACGGCAACACCCTGACCAACGAGCGGGTGGTGCGCCGTCAGGTGTTTACGCGACCGGGCTACCTCTTCCGCCAGACCGAGTTCGAACGTTCCATCCGTGAAATCGCCTCCCTGGGCCAGTTCGACCCGGAATCCATCATGGATCCCAGCACCGGCTGGAGCATCATCCCGGACCAGAATGCCAACACGGTCGATATCGTCTATAACGTGACCGAGAAGCCTTCCAGCCAGTTGGAACTCTCCGGCGGCTGGGGCGGCCGTACCTTCGTCGCCACGGCCGGCGTGAGTTTCAACAACTTCTCCACGCGCCGTTTCTTCGAGAAGGGCGCCTGGCGTCCGGTCCCGCTGGGCGACGCGCAGAACCTCGCCTTCCGTTTTCAGACCAGCGGTACCTACTACACGGCCGTCTCGGCCAGTTTCTCCGAGCCCTGGCTCTTCGGCAAGAAGCCTACCTCGCTCAGCCTTTCGGCCTATTATACCCGCCAGACCAATTCCTACCTGGCCTGGAACATCCTGAGCAACGACAAGCAGATGGAGGTGTTCGGCTTCTCCGCCGGACTGGGCAACCGCCTCAAGTGGCCGGACAACTATTTCGTCCTCTACAACCAGCTCTCCTGGCAGACCTACAAACTGACCAACTGGTACTCCAACTACTTCATCTTCGACGACGGTATCGCCCACAACCTGAGTTATACCATCAGCCTGAGCCGCAATTCCACCGACCAGCAGATCTATCCGCGTGTGGGTGAGGACATTTCCATGTCCCTGTCGCTGACCCCGCCCTACTCCCTCTTCCGGAAGTTCGACTACGATGCGGACGGCAATCAGGTGCCCGTGGCCAGTTGGCGCGACATCGATTATGAGAAATGGACCGCCCGCCAGCGCTACAAATGGATCGAGTACCACAAGTGGTCCTTCAAGGCCAACTTCTACCAGAAGATTATCGGCGACCTGGTCCTGCGTACCCGCCTGCAGTTCGGTTACCTGGGCTACTACAACAAGAACTGGGGCTATTCTCCTTTCGAGGGCTTCTGGGTCGGCGGCGACGGCATGTCGGGCTACAACACCTATGGAACCGAGGTGATTTCGCTGCGCGGCTACGAGAACTATTCCCTCACCCCGACCTCCAACTCGAAGTACAATACCAACGGCTACGCCTATGCGGGCAACGTCTATGACAAGTTCACCCTCGAACTCCGCTACCCGATCGTGCTCCAGCCGCAGTCCACGATTTTCGCCCTCGTCTTCCTGGAAGGCGGTAACTGCTGGAGCGACATCAAGGACTTCAATCCGTTCCAGATCAAGCGCTCGGCCGGTGTGGGCGTGCGCGTATTCCTCCCGATGATCGGCCTGCTGGGTATCGACTGGGGCTATGGCTTCGACGATCCCGTGCACGGCGGCAGCCAGTTCCATTTCCTCATCGGTCAGGAGTTTTAGGCATACAGTTTGATAGTTAACCCCGACGGAACAGAAACAAAACAACAAAAGATATGAAAAAATTAATTCTCCTGGCCGCTGCGGCCGCCATGACCCTTTCCGCCTCCGCGCAGACCCTCAAGTTTGCGCACGTGAACTTTACGGAACTTGTCACGCTCGCCCCCGAGGCCGACGAGGCCCGCAAGGTGATGAACGCTTCCCAGAAAGAAGCTGAAGAGACCTTCCAAGGCATGTATGAGGAATACCAGACCAAGGTGACCCAGTATCAGCAGAAAGCCGAATCCTGGACGCCTGCCGTCCGCCAGAGCAAAGAGAAGGAACTCTCCGACTTCCAGAGCCGTATCCAGGAGTTCCAGCAGAACATTCAGCAGGAACTCCAGCAGCAACAGCAGCAGCTGATGGGCCCGATCCAGGAAAAAGCCATGAAGGCGGTCGAGCAACTCGCCAAGGAAGGCGGTTACATCTACGTCTTCGATCGTTCCCAGGTGCTTTATTTCGACCCGGCCCAGAGCACGGACCTCACGCCGGCCGCCCGCAAAGCCATGAACATTCCTGAGAGCCGGACGCTCGAGAGCCTCCAGGCGGAACTTCAGGCCCAAGCCCAGGCACAGCAACAATAAACTTGTAAGAATGCAACATAAAGTCATCGACAGCCAGGATGTCGTGATTCGATTCGCAGGAGATTCGGGAGATGGTATGCAGCTCACCGGATCTCTTTTTGCGAATATGTCCGCCGTCTTCGGCAACGGCCTGTCCACTTTCCCGGACTATCCGGCCGAAATCCGCGCTCCGAAAGGCACCGTTTCCGGCGTTTCCGGTTTCCAGGTGCACATCGGCAGCCACAAAGTCAGCACCCCCGGCGATTATTGCGACCTGCTCGTCGCGATGAATCCGGCCGCCCTCAAGGCCAACGCCAAATGGCTGGGGCGCACGGCCATGATCCTGGTCAACGGCGACGCCTTCGACGAGGCGGGCCTGGCCAAGGCCGGCTTCTCCGGCGATCCTTTCGAGGAACTCGGCGTGGAGGACCGGACCATCATCGTGGCACCCATCAACAAACTGACCCAGGACAGCCTGGCCGACAGCGGCCTGGATCCGCAGTCCATCCTCAAATGCCGGAACATGTTCACCCTCGGCATGGCCTGCTATATCTACAGCCGCCCGCTGGATTACATCTACAGTTATATCGAAGGGAAGTTCGCCAAGAAGCATCCCGAGATGGTCTCTCCCAACAAGAAAGTGGTGACGGACGGGTTCAACTATGCCGCCGCCATCCAGGCCATCCCCAATACGTATAAGGTGGAACCCGCGCAACTGGAGAAGGGCCGTTACCGCAACATCACCGGCAACCAGGCCGTCGCCTGGGGCCTGATCGCCGCCGCCTCGAAGGCCGGCGTCCCGCTCTTCTGCGGCTCCTATCCGATCACCCCCGCCACCTCCATCCTGGAGGAACTGGCCATCCATAAGAATCTGGGTGTCAAGACCATGCAGACCGAGGACGAAATCGCCGGTATCTGCACGGCCATCGGCGCCTCCTTCGCCGGCAGCCTCGGCGTAACGACCACCTCCGGCCCCGGCCTCTCCCTCAAGTCGGAGGCGCTGGGCCTGGCCGTCATGACCGAACTCCCGCTGGTCGTGGTGGATGTTCAGCGCGGCGGCCCCTGCACGGGCCTGCCGACCAAGACCGAACAGTCCGACCTGTCCGAGGCCCTGTACGGCCGCAACGGCGAAAGCCCGCTCGTGGTGATGGCCGCCTCCTCGCCCGCCGACTGTTTCGACAAGGCCTTCCTGGCCGCGAAGATCGCCCTGGAGCACATGACGCCTGTCCTGTTGCTGTCCGAAGGCTTCCTGGGCAACGGCTCCGAGCCCTGGCGGATTCCCGAGATGGCCGACTATCCGGCCATCTGTCCGCCGCTGGCTCAGCCTCAGGAGGGTCCTTTCCATCCCTTCGAACGCAATGCCGACACGCTCGTCCGCTCCTGGGCCGTTCCCGGCCGCGAGGGCCTCGAGCACCGGGTCGGCGGTCTGGAGAAGAATCACTTCGGCGTGCTCTCCAACGATCCTGACAACCACGCCCTGATGGTGCGGGAACGCGCCGAAAAGGTGGCCCGTGTGGCGGCCGACCTGCCGCCCCTGACGGTGGACGGCCCGCAGGAGGGCGACCTGCTCGTGGTCGGCTGGGGCGGTACGGCCGGGCACATCCATACGGCGGTGGAGACGCTCCGCGCCGAGGGACTTTCCGTCAGTTACGCCCACTTCTCCTTCATCAATCCGCTGCCCCCGGGCACGGACGCGGCGCTGTCCCGTTTCCGCCGCATCCTGGTGTGCGAACTCAACAGCGGCCAGTTGGCCGCCTGGCTCCGCAGCAGCCTGCCGGGCCATGAATACATCCAGTACAACAAAGTCCAGGGCCAGACCTTCCTTTCGGTCGAACTGGCGGACGCAATCCGGCGTGCCTTATGAAAACCTACACTTTGAAAGATTTCAAGAGTGACCAGCAGGTGCGCTGGTGCCCCGGCTGCGGGGATTATGCCGTGCTGGCGGCCCTGCAGCGTGCTTTGCCGAAGGTCTGCCAGGAGCAGGGGATCGGCAAGGAACAGGTGGTCGTCGTATCCGGCATCGGCTGTTCTTCCCGCCTGCCTTACTACATGAATACCTATGGTTTCCATAGCATCCATGGCCGCGCCACGGCCATCGCGACGGGCCTAAAGGTGGCCAATCCTTCGCTGAGCGTGTGGCAGGCTACCGGCGACGGGGATGCCCTGGCCATCGGCGGCAACCATTTCATCCATGCGATCCGCCGCAACATCGACCTCAATATCATGCTCTTCAACAACCGTATCTACGGAATGACGAAGGGCCAGTATTCCCCGACCTCCCGCCTGGGCACCGTCACCAAGACTTCGCCCTACGGCACCGTCGAGGAACCGTTCAACCCCGGCAGCCTCGTCCTCGGCTCCAAGGGCACTTTCTTCGCCCGCAGCCTGGATGTGGATGTACTCCTCTGCGAGGAAATCATGCTGGAGGCCTCCCGCCACAAGGGTACGTCCGTGATGGAGTTCCTGACCAACTGCGTCATCTTCAACAACGGCACCCACTCCGACATCTCCGCTCCGCAGACCCGTGCCGACCGCACCATCGTCCTGCGCGACGGACAGAAGATGCTCTTCGGCAGCGACCGCAGGAAGGGCCTCGCGCTCGACGGCTGGCGTCTCAAGGTGGTGACCATCGGGGAGGACGGCGTCACGGAAGACGATATCCTGACCCACCATGCCCATGAAGACAACCTCGGCCTGCAGATGATGCTCGCCGACATGCGCTGGCCGGAGTTCCCGGTGGCCCTGGGCGTCATCCGCGACGTGCCGGCCCCCACCTATGAGGAAAGCGTCCGCGTCCAGTGCGAAGAAGTCGCCGCCCGCTCCCGCGTCCACACGGTGGACGAACTCCTCGGCAGCGGCGCCGTCTGGGAAGTAAAATAACCTAACAACCAATAACTGAACTATGCGTACAGAAGAAATCATGGCCCGTCTTCAGGCCAAATATCCCGCCGAGAAGGAATACCTCCAGGCGGTACGGGAAGTCCTCGAATCCATCGAGGATGTCTATAACGAGCACCCCGAGTTCGAGGCGGCCCGTATCGTGGAAAGGCTGGTCGAGCCCGACCGCATGCTCTCCTTCCGGGTCACCTGGGTCGATGACGAAGGACAGGTTCAGACCAATACCGGCTACCGCGTCCAGTTCAACAACGCCATCGGTCCCTACAAGGGCGGCCTGCGTTTCCACCCTTCTGTCAATCCTTCCATCCTGAAGTTCCTCGGCTTCGAGCAGACCTTCAAGAACGCCCTGACGACCCTTCCGATGGGCGGAGGGAAAGGCGGTTCCGATTTCAACCCCAAAGGCAAGTCCGACGCGGAGATCATGCGTTTCTGCCAGGCCTTCATGCTGGAACTCTGGCGCAACATCGGTCCCGACATGGACGTCCCTGCCGGCGACATCGGCGTGGGCGGCCGTGAAATCGGCTTCCTCAACGGGATGTACAAGAAACTCACCCGGGAGCACCACGGCGTGCTGACCGGTAAGGGCCTGTCCTTCGGCGGCAGTCTCGTGCGCCCGGAGGCCACCGGCTTCGGCGCCGTCTATTTCGTCCAGCACATGCTCGCCGACAAGGAGGAGGGCCTGAGCCTCAAGGGCAAGAAAGTGGCCATCTCCGGCTTCGGCAACGTGGCCTGGGGCGCCGCCACCAAGGCGACGGAACTCGGGGCCACCGTCGTGGCCATCAGCGGCCCGGACGGCGTCATCGAGAACCCCTGCGGCATGACGAAGGAGAAACTCGACTACATGCTCGAACTCCGTGCCTCCAACAACGACGTCGTGGCTCCTTTCGCCACCAAGTTCCCTGACGCCCGCTTCATCCCCGGCAAGAAAGCCTGGAGCGTGAAGTGCGACATCGCCATGCCCTGCGCCTTCCAGAACGAGATGAGCGCGGAAGATGCCCGTATGCTGATCGAGAACGGCTGCTGGCTCTGCGCCGAAGTCTCCAACATGGGTTGCCAGCCGGGCGCCATCGAGACCTTCCAGAAGGCCGGTATCCTCTTTGCCCCGGGCAAGGCGGTCAATGCGGGCGGCGTGGCCACATCCGGCCTCGAAATGACCCAGAACGCCATGCACCTGAGCTGGAGTGCCGCCGAAGTGGACCAGCGTCTCCACGGCATCATGTCCGCCATCCACGAGGCCTGCGTAAAATACGGCCGCCAGCCCGACGGTCACGTCAATTACGTAAAAGGGGCGAACGTGGCCGGCTTCATGAAGGTCGCCGATGCCATGCTCGCCCAGGGGATCGTTTAGTCCTCGCTCCGCGCTACGGTCGACGCTCGCGTGAACCGAGCAGTTCGCGGCAGAGGAGCGGCTCGTTGGTCGTGATGCAGTCCACGCCGGCGTCGATCATCTCCTGCATGACCTCAGCCTCGTCGACGGTCCATACGTTGACGCTCATGCCCAGTTTGTGGGCTTCCGCGACCCATTCGGGATGCGCGCGGAAGACCTCGTAGTAGTAGTCGAGGCCGTTGATACCGTCGGCGTGCAGCTCAGCCGGAGATTTGTCGCCCTCGAGATACTGGTTGGTAAATTCGGGGGCGTTTTCCGCGATGTATCTGCAGACGTCGTAACTGAAGGAGATGAACATCACCTGCTTCGGGTCGAAGCGGCCTTTCTCTTTCAGCAGGTCGATGATGGCCCGGGTGACGAAGGCGTCCCGCTCGGGGCTGTCGTGGGGCTTGATTTCCAGCACCATCATGCAGGGAGAAGCGGCGGCCTGGTCGATGTAGGCGGCCAGGGTGGGGATACCCTCCCCGTTGGGAAGTTTGATGTGGGCGAGGGAATCCAGGGGCAGGGCGCGCACGTCTTCGACATCCTGGATCGCGGGGCCGTGGACGACGATCAACTGGTCGTCAGCGGTCATATTCACGTCGAATTCGCTGCCCCAGAAGCCATTGTCCTGGGCTACGCGGAAAGAGGCGATGGAATTCTGGGCCTGGGCGGCCTCGTCACAGCGCCAGAAGCCCCGGTGGGCTCCGATGGCGATTTTTTTCTGGCACTGGCATCCTGTCAGGGAAAGGGCGGCAGCGAGGATGAGGGCTGCCAGGGAACAGGTTCTCTTCATGGTAGTAAGACTTTGCCTGCAAAGATATGCAGAATTCCCTAAAAAAACGTAAATTTGCAGCGCCTTTGAAACAAATATAATACGTAATAATATGGTTAAAGTCAATGTAGGAGGGTGCAACTCCTTTGTCAAAGATGCACAGATTGGGAACTATCTCGCCAAGGCGCTCGTCGCTTTCGACCAGTTGCAGGGCGAAGAGGGCGCCGGGAACGATTTCCTCGGCTGGAAACACCTGCCGTCGGCCGTCCTCGACCCCGCTTCGGCCCGCGAGGGACGCGGCTATCCTGTTCCGGCCATTCCGGAAGGCACCCTGGAGGCCTGTGAGGCCGTCCGGGATGCATGGAAGGCAAAGGGCGTCGATCTGGTGGTCGTCGTCGGGATCGGCGGTTCCTATCTGGGCGCCCGCTGCGCCGTGGAGGCCCTGAGCCGTAATTTCGCCGGACTCCGCAGCGACAAGAACGCCCCGGATGTGGTCTTTGCCGGCAACAACCTCTCCGAAGAATACATCGCCGACCTGCTGGATCTCGCCGCCGGGCGCAACACCGCCTGCGTGGTGATCTCCAAGTCCGGCACCACCACCGAGCCCGCCGTCGCCTTCCGCCTCCTGAAGGAATTCATCGAGAAGCGCTACAGCGACGCCTCCGAGCGCATTGTCGCCATCACCGACGCCAAGCGGGGCGCCCTGAAGACCCTCGCCACCCAGGAAGGCTACCGCACCTTCGTCGTTCCGGACAATGTGGGCGGCCGTTTCTCCGTGCTCACCCCCGTGGGCCTGCTGCCCATCGTCCTGGCCGGCCTGGACGCCCGTGCCCTGCTGGAAGGCGCCCTCGAGATGGAAAAGGCCCTCTCCGTGCGCAGCGAGGACAACCCGGCCGTCCGTTACGCCGCCCTGCGCAACCTCCTCTATGCCGAGGCCGGCAAGAAGGTCGAAGTCATGGTGACCTACAATCCCAAACTCCAGTATCTGGGCGAATGGTGGAAACAACTCTACGGCGAGTCCGAGGGCAAGGACGGCAAGGGCATCTTCCCCGCCTCCGTCAACAACACCGCCGACCTCCACTCCATGGGTCAGTTCATCCAGGAAGGGGAGCGGGTGCTCTTCGAGACCGTCATCAATGTGGAGAAGGCCCTGGCGAACGTGGTCATCGGCACCGATCCGCAGAACCTCGACCAGCTCAACTACCTCGCCGGCCAGCATGTGGAACACTGCGACGCCATGGCCCAGCTCGGCACCAAACTCGCCCACATCGACGGCGGCGTGCCCCAGTTGGAGATTTCCATCGAGCAGGTGGATGCCCGCAACCTCGGCGGCCTGTTCTATTTCTTCGAGTTCGCCTGCGGCGTGAGCGCCTACCTGCTGGGTGTCAATCCTTTCAACCAGCCCGGTGTGGAGGCCTACAAGAAGAACATGTTCGCCCTACTCGGAAAACCGGGCTACGAGGAACTCGCAGCCCGGCTCAAAGAACGCCTGTAGCGCCGGTTTTACCGCGCGACGGTCTTGCGGGGACGCTCCGTTGCGGGCGTGCGGGCAGGACCGGTAAGGGTGGCCCGGGCGGGGATCCGGCCCGATTTGACAGCCTGACGGCGCTTTGCAGCGGAGAATCCCTGCAGGGCGCCTTCTTCGTTGCCGGCGGCCTTGGTGAAGGGCTTGACGTGGGGGAGGACCCGGCGGCTGCGCGGAGCCCGGATGCGGCCCTCATGGTTCTGGCCGGGATCCGACTCGCCGGAGATCTTCTCCAGAGTCATGGGCGTGGAGGACTTCAGGTTGCCGCGGTGGTCGAACTCGTTATAGGTAAAGAAAGGTGTCGTGAGTTCGAGCGGACCCATGATGTAGCCGTTGTCATCGACCAGATAATTGCCGGTCGAGGCGTCGATGCGGAGATCCCAGTACTGCATGGTCGCGAATTCGACCTCGGCCGTCTCCTTGCCTTCGTCGTCCAGGGTCAGCGTGGTCGTCAGGCCGCTCACCGTGCCGTGGCTGTCGTCGGAAAGGGTGGCGCGGGCGATGACATAGTCGCCGATGGCCGCATCGATCTTCCCTTCGTATTCATAGTTGCCCAGGAGGGTGGTGACGTAGTGGTTGCCGTCCGTCCCATCGAACTCTTCCATCTCGCAGGGGATGAAGAGCAGCGAGCCGTCGGAGGCGTCGTACGGGGCGCCGAGCCAGTAGTTACGGACGATGCGGGACACGGACGGATCGGCATCCTCGCCGAATTCCCATCCTTTGACGGCGAAATAGAAGTTGTTCTCTTCGCTCTCGATCGTCAGGTTATAGGTGATGTTCTTCTTGCCGGTGGGGTAGCCGTCGCTGTCGTAGGTGTTGCCGATGCCGGTGAGTTTCCACTCGCCGAGCCAGCGGCTGAAAGCAGGGGTGGCCGCTTCTTCCTCTACGGTGAAATGGTATTCGGAGTATTCGCCCGTCAGGAAGCCGTAGAGGTCCACACCGTAGCAGAAGAAGATGTAGTTGCCGGACCAGAGCCGGTCGGGCTGGGCGGTGTCGCTGCCGGCCATGAGCACGGAGGCGAAGGTCTCTTCCTCTTCCGGAAGGCTTTGGCTGATCAGGTCGAGTTCGGCATTGAAGAAGTCCATGACGCGGGTGCCGTAGCGCCTCTGGAATTCGGCGGCGTCGATGATGCTGTAGCAGTAACTGCTGGGCGATGAGGTGGTGATGGTGAAATTCTCCACCTCGATCTGGTCGCGGTTCCACTGGACGAAACTGCGGGCCCCGCGGGAAACCTGCCACTGGTTGGTCTTGACGGGCTTGACTTCCTCGGTCGTGGCGAGGATGCTGGCATAGGAACCGGTGTAGCGTCCCTGCTCGTCGGCGGCGAAAGCGACAATGTACCAGTCCACGTCCCCGTCGTCCATGCGATAGGTCGAATAGTCCTGTTCGCCGTGGAGGAGGACCTTGGAGAGTTGGGCCTTCCCGCTGTCGAGTTCCTTGCTCAGGCGCTCCTGGCTGTAGTAGGCGAAACGGCCCATGTTGCCGCCGAAGGAGGTGCGAAATTCCGTAGCCTGGACGGCGTCCACGACGTAGGCGACGGGGCTGTTGCAGCGGAAATGGAAGATGTCGGTGACCAGGGTCCCCTTCTCGTCGGCGCTGTAGCCGCGTCCGGTGTAGGAGATCGTCATGTCGAGGTTGGCGGTCACGGCAATCTCGGCGGGGGGCGTCGGGTTGTTGTTTTGCCGGCCACGGGGCTCCCTGGAGCAGGCCGTCAGGACCAGCAGGCCCGCCAGGATATAGCAAATGGTCTTTTTCATGGGATATCGTTTTCTGTTTTCCTTGCAATTATGTTGCCAATCAGAGGCTGAAGCGGTAGTAATGGGGGCCGAAACGCTCAAAAGCCGCCCGCTCGAGCATTTCCCTGTCGTCGGGGTGGGCGATGGAAGTGAGCAGTTTGGCGCGTTCCTGGAGCGACTTGCCGGTCAGGTCCACCGCGCCGTATTCGGTCACGATCCAGTGGGCGTCCGCCCGCGGGGTGACGACGCCGGCACCGGGATTGAGCATCGGCACGATCTTGTTCTTGCCCTTGTTGGTGCGGGAGGCGAAAGCGGTGATGGAGATGCCGCCTTCGGCCATGGTGGCCCCTTTGACGAAGTCCAGCTGGCCGCCGGTGCCCGAGAAAATGCGGGTGCCGATGGAGTCGGCGCAGATCTGGCCGGTCAGGTCCACTTCCGTCGCCGAGTTGATGGCCATCATCCTGGGGTTCTGGGCGATGACCCAGGGGTCGTTGGTGTATTTGATGTCCTTCATCAGGACGTCGGGATTGTGGTCGATGAAGCGATAGACGTCCTGGCTGCCGAGCAGGAAGGAAGCCACCACCTTGCCGCGGTCGATCTTCTTGCAGGCCCCGTTGACCACCCCCTTGCGGATCAGTTGCAGGATGCCGTCGGCGAACATCTCCGTGTGGAGGCCGAGGTCCCTGTGGTCGGTCAGTTGGGCGGCCAGGGCGTTCGGCAGGGCGCCGATGCCCATCTGGATACAGGCGCCGTCGGGCACCAGGGCCGCGCAGTTCTTGCCGATAAGCACCTCTGTAGGAGTCGGTTCGGCAAAGTCGGCGGTCACCAGCGGGGTGTCGTCCCACACGAAACTGTCCACGAGGTTGAGGTCCACCAGGTCGCCATAGGCGTAGGGGACGTTGGGGTTGATCACGGCGATGACGTGGTCGGCGCTTTCGATGGCGGCGAGGCTGCAGTCGACCGACGTGCCCAGGGAGGCGAAGCCGTTGGCGTCGGGCTCGGAAAGCTGGACCATGGCCACGTTGCATTTGAGGATGCCGCTCCGGTAGAGTTTCTGGCTCTCGCCCAGGTGGACGGGCAGGTAGTCGGCCCAGCCGCCGGCGACGTTGGGGCGGACATTCGGCCCCAGGAAGAAGCCCTGGTCGAAGAAGATGCCGGCGTACTTCTCCTCGGAGTAGGGGGCCGGTCCTTCCGTATGGAAATGATGGAAACGGACATCTTCCAATTCCCCGGCATCGGCCCGGCGGACCAGGGCGCGGACCAGGATGTGGGGGACGCTCGCCACGCTGCTCAAATGGATGTGGTCTCCGGACTTGACGACGCGGACGGCCTCATCGGCGCTGATATACTTGATTTCTTTCATTGCGTTGGATTTGAATTCCAAAGATACGATTTTTTTGCGGATATCGGGGCGGAAGGGCGGCGGCATCGAAAGAAATCGCTAACTTTGCGGGCAAAACTGTACTGCCATGCACACAAGGGAAGAAAAATTGGAGCGCTTCGGCCGCCTGCTCGACATCATGGACCGCCTGCGGGCGGAATGCCCCTGGAACCACGCCCAGACCATCCGGACCCTCCGTCCGCTGACGGTCGAGGAGGTGTATGAACTGAGCGACGCCGTCCTCCGGGACGATGAGAAAGAACTCCGGAAGGAACTTGGCGACGTGATGCTCCACCTTGTATTTTATAGCAAGATTGCCGAGGAAGAAGGTCGTTACGACATCGGTGACGTGCTGGACGGCATCTGCGAGAAGATGGTGTTCCGCCACCCGCACGTCTTCTCCGACGCGAAAGCGGCCGACGCGAAGGAAGTGTCGGAAAACTGGGAGATGATGAAGACCCGGGAGAAAGGCGGCAACAAGCGCATCCTCTCGGGCGTCCCGGCGAGCATGCCTTCCGTGCTGAAGGCCTTTGCGATGCAGGACAAGGCCCGGGGCGTGGGTTTCGACTGGGAAGAGAAATCCCAGGTGTGGGACAAGGTACAGGAAGAACTCGGGGAAGTCCGCGCGGAACTGGACGCGATGGACGCGGCCCCGGGGGAGGCCCCGGCATCGGTCTGGAGCCCGACGGAGTCGTCTTCCGAGGCCTTCAAGGCGGCTTATGACCGCGCCGAGGAAGAGGTGGGGGACTTCATGTTCGCGACCATCAATGCCGCGCGGCTCTACGGCATCAATCCCGATACGGCCCTCAGCCGGGCTTGCGACAAGTTCCGCCGGCGCTTCACCTACCTCGAGGAGCAGACCATCCGCAAGGGCCGTTCCCTCCATGACATGACCCTCGCCGAGATGGATGCCATCTGGGACGAGGGCAAGGCGAAGGGCCTGTAGCGGGGTCCGGGCGAAAAAAAACCGACACTTGAGGGTGCCGGTTTTTTTGTAGCATTCGCGGATGCTTATTTCTTCAGCGGGACGAGGGTCACGACCACGCGGGTGTCATCGCTGTTCACCTTGCCGTTGACGCTCAGGATCAGCTTGCCGTTGAGGATGTCATATTTGGCATCACCGTCGAGCAGTTCCACCTCAAGTTCGGAGATCTCATCGATCTTGAAAGCGGAGTCGGAGGAGTTGGGCAGCGTGTAGGAAGCGCAATACTTCTCGCCGTTGGCGAAAACGATGGCGATGAAATCGTCGCCGATGGCAACCTTCTGGGCGACCATGTTGGCCTTGAAGGTCTTGTTGAACTCCAGACCGTTGTCCTTGGCAAAGGTCTCGATCTCGTTGAGGTTCAAGCCGGTAAATTCCTTGCCGACCGCCTTGAAACTGACAGAAATGTGCTCGACGGACCAGTCACGGTTGAAGATCACGGCATCCTCGACGGTCTTGGCCGCCGTAGCGGTGACCTCGATGGCATCGGCATCCGTCCCGCCTTCGGGGATGAACTTATAGGTGTTGCCGTCCTTCTTGATGGTACCCAGGTTGGAGAAGACGTAGTTGCCGTCCTTGTCCACGGTGTAGGTGCCGACATAGGCGACCCAGTTATCTTCGGCCTTGGTGGCGAGTTCCGGGCTGATCCGGCCCAGGGCGGAGCCGTCGGCATTGGCGTTGAGATTGAAGCCGGGGGCCTTGAACGTCCTCGCGTAGGAAGCGTTCGACGGATTGGGGAAGACACCCTTGGCGGGCGTGGAATTCTTCCCGTTGTTGCAGGAAACAGCCATCAGCGCAATGGCCAGCAGTGTCAGAAACTTTTTCATAGTTCTTTGTGTTTAAATAGTTAATTGATATTAAATTCTGTTTAGGTTTAGAAGAGGCGGACGAACACGGTCAGACGGAGAACCGGGAGGATGGGGAAGCCGGAGAGGTAGTTGATGGCGCCGCTGGGGAAGATGCCCAGGCCATCGACGTACTCGGTGCTGTCCTCGCCTTTGAACTCGTTCACGACGGCACGGACGCCTTCACTGGTGATCTGGATGGGGCTGTTGCCGGAATCCGCGGCGGTGTGGCCGTTGGCGAAGGCCTTGATGCCGCCGGTGTATTCCACGCCGAAGTCGAAACTGACGCCGACGCGCTTGCTGGGGACCGTGCGGCCGAAGCCGATGCCCAGGTAAGGACGGACGGCATTGGTCTTGGCCTCGATCGCCAGGTGGCTGTTCTCGTCCGTATTGATCTGATAGACGTTGGTGATGCTCTTGTTGTGGTTGTCGCCGTCGAGATAATACTCGATGTAGGCGTTCTTGTAGGACGGATCATAGAAATATCCGTGTCCCTTGACGAGCGTCGCGCCGCCGATGAAGATACCGGCCGTCACATGGAAGGAACTCTTCTTGAAGGGGAAATAATCCACGAGGATATTGCCGTTGACCCAGCTGAAGTCGCCCTTGATGTCGGCGTTACTGGCCGCATGGGTACCCCAGGCGGGGATTGAGACCTGTGTGAGCTGGATGCCTTTGACCGGCAGGAAGGAAAGGCCGGCACGCAGTTGCAGTTGCGGGATGACCGGGGCGGCAAACTCCACGCCGACCGCATCCATCAGACCGACGGAAAGACCCATGGAAAGGTGGTTGAACAGGCCGTACTCGAACTGCTGGGGCTTTTTGGGGAGCTTGTTCTCCGATTTGTCCGCGGCGCTGAGGGCGGGGGCGGCCAGCAGGCAGATGCCGAGAAGGAAGGTCAGGATTCTTTTCATTGTTGCAAGGTTTTGCGTCCGTCGGGGCGGACAATTATTTTCCATTTGTGCAAATATAATGTAATTTATCCGAATGATATCTAAGTATTTCTTGTTAAAGTGGAGTTTTTAGGGATTTACGGGGATTTTGCTTATCTTTGCACGGTCTTACGTGCTGCCTGATGGATACAATCAAAGAAGTGACTTCCCGGCGTGATCTCCGCCGTTTTATCTCTTTCCCGGACCGCCTGTACCGGGACTGCCCCCAATATGTGCCGGCCCTCCACGGGGACCAGCGCAAATCCCTCACCAGCGTTTCCACGCTTTCCTACTGCAAGCGGAAGATGTGGCTGGCGGAACGGGACGGCGCGGTGGTCGGGCGCATCTGCGCCATGGTCAATCCGCGCTACAACGAACTCTACGGCAAGAAACGCGCCCGCTTCGGCTGGTTCGACACCATCAACGACCCCGCCGTGGCCGCGCTCCTGCTCGGTACGGCCGAGGACTGGGCCCGGGAGCAGGGGATGAACGAAATCCACGGCCCGCTCTACTACAACACCCTCGGCAAACAGGGCATGCTGGTGGAAGGTTTCGACCGTCTTCCGGTGTTCAATACCTATTATAACTTCCCCTATTACAACGATCTGGTGACGGCCCTCGGCTACGAGAAAGAGTGCGACTGGCTGGAATACCGGATGCAGGCCGACCAGGACATCCCGGAGCGGATGACCCGCATGGCGGGCGCCCTGATGGAGCGCTACCACCTCCATGAGGGCAACCTGGATACCCTGAAGAAGGATCCGGAGCAGGTCAAGGCCTTCTTCCAGGCCTACAACGAGAGTTTTGCGGGGAACGTGCAGAACTTCGTGCCCTTCACGGAAGGGGAGATCGAGGAGGAGGCGGCGAGTTTCCTGCCTTTCGTCAGCAACAAGACGAGCGTCATCATCCTGGACGAGCACGACTCCCTGGCGGCCTTCGGCATCACGATCCCCGACATTTCCCGCGCCCTGCAGAAGGCGCGCGGCCGGCTCTTCCCGCTGGGCTGGCTGCACCTGCTGCGCGCGATGCGCAACTACGACACCATGGACCTGATGATCAACGGCGCGGTCCCGAAGTGGCAGAACACGGGCATCTCGGCCATCCTCCATGCCAAGATGAGCGAACGCTACAAGGCCATCGGCGCCCACTGGGGCCTGGCCAATCCGCAGTTGGAGACCAACGGCGCCGTCAACGTGTGGGCGAAATACGGCGACAACTCCCTGTACATGCGCCGTCGCTGTTACGTGAAAAGCATTTGATTATGGCAGATAATACGATATTGGAAAAAGTGCTGAGCCTGCAGGACAAGTACAAGAGCCTGCAGGAGCAGTTGTCCGACCCGGACGTGATGTCGGACATGAAACGCTACGTCCAGTTGAACAAGGACTACAAGGAACTTCAGCCCATCATCGCCAAGGGCCTGGAATACAAGAAACTCCTTGACGAACTGGCCACCGCCAAGGACATCCTCCTGAACGAGAAGGACGACGACCTGCGCGAAATGGCGCGGGGCGAGATCGCCGAGATCGAGCCGCAGCTCCCTTCCATGGAGCAGGAGATCAAACTCCTGCTGATCCCCGCCGACCCGGACGACGGCAAGAACGCCCTCGTCGAGATCCGCGGCGGCACCGGCGGCGACGAGGCGGCCATCTTCGCCGGCGACCTGTTCCGGATGTATGTCAAATACGCCGAGAGCCGGGGCTGGAAGGTGGAGGTGACCGAGCAGTCGCCCGGCACGTCCGGCGGCTATAAACAGGTGGTATTCAAGCTCTCCAGCAACACCGACGGCGTCTATGGCATCATGAAATACGAGTCCGGCGTCCACCGCGTCCAGCGGGTGCCCCAGACCGAGACCCAGGGCCGTATCCAGACCTCGGCGGCCAGCGTCGCCGTGTTCCCGGAGGCCGGGGAGTTCGACATCGAACTCAACCCCGCCGACATCCGCAAGGATCTCTTCTGCGCCTCCGGCCCGGGCGGCCAGGGCGTCAACACCACCTATTCCGCCGTGCGACTGACCCACATCCCTTCGGGCATCGTGGTCCAGTGCCAGGAGGAAAGGTCCCAGCTCAAGAACCTGGACCGCGCCATGGAGGAACTCCGTACGCGGCTCTACAACATGGAGCACCAGAAATACCTCGACGGCATCGCGGCCAAGCGCAAGACCATGGTCTCCACCGGCGACCGCTCCGCGAAGATCCGTACCTACAACTATCCGCAGGGCCGTGTCACCGACCACCGCATCGGATGGAGCATGTACAACCTGCCGGTCTTCATGGACGGGGACATCCAGGAGTGCATCGACCAGCTGATCATCGCCGAGAACGCCGAGCGCCTCAAGGAGGCGGCCCAGTAAAAAGGGAAAGCCATGGAAAGGAAAGACGAACATCTCAAGGCCCTGGGCGGGGATACCCGCTACTCGCAGAACTATGCTCCGGAGGTGCTGGAAACCTTTGAAAACCAGCACCCTGACAACGACTACTGGGTCCGTTTCAACTGCCCTGAGTTCACCTCCCTCTGCCCGATCACCGGGCAGCCCGACTTTGCGGAAATCCGCATCAGTTACATCCCCGACCGCCGGATGGTCGAGAGCAAGAGCCTGAAACTCTACCTCTTCTCCTTCCGCAGCCACGGCGATTTCCACGAGGACTGCGTCAACACCATCATGAAGGACCTCATCGCCCTGATGGACCCCAAATACATCGAGGTGACCGGGTTCTTCACGCCTCGCGGGGGTATAAGCATCTATCCCTTCGCCAATTACGGCCGCCCCGGCACCCGCTGGGAGGCCCTGGCGCAGGAGCGTTTCGCCCGTCACGAGTAAGCAGAAATCCTTAGGCGCATTCAGTAATAATGCTTATTGCACGTGCGCGTACGATTTCCTACCTTTGTAGTGTAAAACCGGAAAACGGAAATATTTTAACCATTCTAACGATATGAAGCAACTTTTGAAACTGGCCTTTGCGGCCGCCCTGGGTATCGCCCTGCTTTCCGCATGCAAGCCCGTTCTTTCCCCGAGCCAGGTTGCCGAGGAGGATTACTACGCAAAGATCTCCCTGACCGTCGAGGTCGTTACGAAGATCGACGGCGACGATGTCCCTATTGCCAAGTGCCCGATCAAGATTACGCGCGGCGACGGCAACTCCTATGAATTCAAGTGCAACAGTTCCGGCAAGTTCACCCACGTCTTCCCGGTCAGCAAACCGGCCAGCAAAGACGCCACGCTGGGGGATTCCTTCACCATCACCGTGGACTATGAATCCGACAACGACCTGATCGGTCACCAGAAAGGTACCGCGACCAAGGCGGTGGCCATCGAAAAGGGTGAAAAGTTTGCCGAGGCATCCGTCACGGTTACCTGCACCAAGCAGAGTAAATAACATCCGGTTTCAACAGTAAAATACCTCTGACTATGAAAAAGATCATTATCGCCCTTGTGGCCCTCGCCGCTTTCGTGGCCCTTCCGGCCCAGGCCCAGGATAAATTCAGCCCGAAACCGGGTGCCTTCTCTTTCGGTCTCACCTTCAACCCGATGGCGGCGGCCGTGAGTTATCAGCCCGCTACCGGTGATTTCGCCAACGAATACATCAGCACCCTCGGCAGCGATCCCAAATCGATGTACTTCCTCGCCAAGGAGCCGCTGGCTGCCCTGATGCTCAAATACCGGATGGGCGCTACGACCTCCCTGCGTTTCAACGTCGGTTTCAACGGCAGCAGCACACACTATAAGGAATATGTCGATGACCAGGTGGCCCTGAAGGCCAACCCGACCGGCGGCGCCAAGGTCTATGACCAGGTCAACGCCAAACTCAATTCTTTCACCCTCGGTGTGGCCCTGGAGTTCTCCAAACCCGTCAAGTCCTTCCAGTTCAACGCCGGCGTCGGCCTGCTCTACGCCATCGGCGGCGGCTCGATGTCCTTCGACTACGGCAACGCCCTGCTCGAGGAATTCAACTGGACGCGTCCCACCATCCCCATGCTGGCCTACAACGCCGATCCGAAGTCTTCCCTGAACCAGTTCCCCGCCGCCACGGCCGGCAAGAACGTGGGTATCGACACGGGCTATCCCGTCGAGCGATATAACATCGGTTACAACCAGGGTATCGGCCTGAGTTTCGACATGGGGGTCGAGTGGTTCGCCTTCGACCATGTCTCCGTCGGTCTCGCCATGACGGTCACCCCTGTCATGCTGGTGTTCCAGCCGCAGACCTGGACCGTTTTCGAGGGCTATTCGAAGTTCACCGGTAACATCCAGCGTTACAACGACCTGGTGAGCCCGGGTTCCAACGCCATCCTCTATGGCCTGGAGTCCCTCGGCTTCCGCCTCTCCCTGAACTATTATCTGTAGGTGATTCTTAACGACTGACCGGTACCGGGTAACAAGCCCGGTACCGGTATGTCAGTATAAATAAGGAGTATGAATATGAGACGTTTTCTTTCTGCACTTTCCGCATTTTCCCTCCTGGCCCTCGCTTCCTGCGGCGGGCAGGCCGAAACGGACAACAAACCCGACGGCCCACACAATGGTGACGGGGACGCGGAAGTCACCGGCGTTTCCGTCCTGCCGGAGCGCGTCGAGTTGAGCATCGGCAAGACCGTCCAGCTCGAGGCTATCGTCTCGCCGGATGACGCCGCCAATAAAGTCGTTATCTGGACCACCTCCGACGACAAGGTGGCAACGGTCAAGCAGGGCCTGGTGACGGCTACCGGCGACGGCGAGGCCGATGTCACCGCCACCACCGTCGACGGCAATTTCAAGGCCTCCTGCCATGTGGTCGTCAGCACCATCTACGTGACGGAGATCAAATTGACGGAGAACAGCGCAACCCTGGTCATCGGAGAAGAATACCAGATCAATCCGACCATCGAGCCTGATAATGCCGAGAACGCGGCCATCGGCTACAGCGTCGTCTCCGGCGACGCCGTGACCGTGTCGGACGCCGGCCTGGTCAAGGCCGTCAAAGTGGGCTCTGCGAAGGTCCGGGTGACGGCGCTCGACGGCAAGGGCGCCAAGGCCGAAGTTGCCTTCACGGTGCAGAAAGAGCCCATCTATGCCACCTCCTTCACGCTGACCTGTGAGGAAGAGGCGCAGGTCGGCAAGACCGTTACCGGAAAGATCAACTGGAACCCTTCGGGCACCAACCAGAAGGAATTCACGGTGACCTCGAGCAACACCTCCGTCGCGACGGTGAGCGGTTCGGGCGATTC